>NZ_JBHZCS010000039.1:45452-94614 GCF_042755705.1 Nocardia sp. NPDC059154 | reverse complement strand
GCGAGAGCCGGCCGCACAACAAGAAGCGCAAGCCGGGCGCGGCCCGACGTTCGTCCCGCTGACGCCAACACGCTGGGGCGTTCCTACGACACGCGCGCGAAATCGAGCGGGTTTTCCGGCAAATCGGACGAGATTGAGATAACTCCGAGCCCAAAAGTGGCCGTAGCAATCCTTCAGCAAACGGCACTTTGGTGGCTCGGCACGGGGGAGCGGACAGCCTCCGCGTCATTCCCCGCAGGGAATCGCGAACTCGCGGCCGGGCGGTGAGCATTTGGGCCATGAGCGAACGAAAGAACCTGCGCTACACCGTCATCGAAGCCACGAACGAGGGTGGTTCGACGTTCACCGACGCCGAAATCCCCTTGGCTGAGCGAACTCTGGCGATCGGAGTGCCCGCCATGGCCGTCGGCGGCATGCCCTCGACCGCGGGTGTGTCCTATCTGCGCAGCGCGGGCTTCGACAGTGAGCCGCATCCGGCCCCGGCCCGGCAGTGGGTGGTCATGCTGCGCGGCGTGATCGAGGTGACCACCTCCGACGGTGAGCGCCGGCGGTTCGCCCCGGGTGATCTGGTGCTGGCCGCCGACACCGAGGGACGCGGTCACACGACCGTCGCGGTGGGCGAACCGCCCTTCGAGGCGCTGTTCATCCCCACCGCGTCCTGAGCTACCGCTCAGAGCAGGTCGGCATTGCCGTCGATGGTCTTCAGCCTGTATTCGAAACGGTCGATGCGCCAGCCCTTTTCGGTCCGCTGCAGGCCGAGGACATAGCTGCCGACGAACCAGCGGGTGGTGCCGCCGGTGGCGTCGTTCTTCACGTGCACGGCGATGGCGTCGGCGTGGGCCAGCGCGGTGTCGCCGGTGATCTCGACGAGGTGATTGCCGGCCTGGTGGTGGACGGCGTCGAGGGCGCCCAGGCCGGCGGCCCAGGCATCGGCGATGTCGGCGCCGGGCTGCGGGCCGACGGGTCCGCCGAAGCCGTTGTCGAAGAACACCTCCTCCGCGAGCACCGACTCGCGCAGGTCGGCCCAGCGGGCCTGGTCGCAGTAGACGAAGAGTTTGGTGATGGTGTCGCTGACATCCAGTCGATCGGCGAGCGCCGCAAGATCGGTCACGGACGCCAACATAGGAGACCCCGCCTTCACCCGCCTGGCATTTTCCCCGCCCGATCGCACCGCGAACTCTCAGCATTCAGCTACCATGGTCCAACGTGCAGTTTCTTCCCGGGCAGACTCCGCCCTACGACCTGACCTACGACGACGTCTTCCTCGTCCCCCGCCGGACGGATGTGGCGTCCCGGTTCGATGTCGATCTCTCCACCACCGATGGGAGCGGCACGACCATCCCGCTCGTGGTCGCCAATATGACAGCCGTCGCCGGCCGCCGCATGGCCGAGACCGTCGCCCGCCGGGGCGGCATCGTGGTACTGCCGCAGGATCTTCCGATCCCCGCGGCCGCCGCCACCATCGCCTTCGTCAAGAGCCGCTCGCTCACCGCCGACACCCCCGTGGTGCTCGATCCCGACCAGTCGGTGTCCGATGCGCTGGCCCTCATCCACAAGCGCGCCCACGGCGCGGTCGTGGTGGTCGAGAACGGCAAGCCGGTCGGTGTGGTCACCGAGGCCGCCTGTGCCGACGTGGACCGCTTCGCCCGCCTGAGCGTGGTCGCCGACGCCAATTTCGTCAGCGCCCCGGCCGACTCCTCGCCGCGCGACATCTTCGATCTGCTCGAGGCCAAGCACGCCCACCTGGCCGTGCTGGTCCATGCCGACGGCACCCTCGCGGGCGTGATGACCCGGACCGGCGCCATCCGCACCGGCATCTACACCCCGGCCACCGACGCCAGGGGCCGGCTGCGCATCGCGGCCGCCGTCGGCATCAACGGCGACATCCCGGCCAAGGCCAAGGCCCTGGTCGACGCGGGCGCCGACGTCCTGGTCATGGACACCGCGCACGGCCACCAGCAGAGAATGCTGGAGGCGCTGGCCTCGGTCGCCGCGCTGGATCTGGGCGTGCCGCTGGTCGCGGGCAATGTGGTCTCCGCCGACGGCACCCGCGATCTGATCGCGGCCGGCGCGGACATCATCAAGGTCGGTGTGGGCCCCGGCGCCATGTGCACCACCCGCATGATGACCGGCGTGGGCCGCCCGCAGTTCTCGGCCGTGGCCGAATGTGCCGCGGCCGCCAAGGAATTCGGCAAGCACGTGTGGGCCGACGGCGGCGTGCGCCACCCGCGCGACGTGGCCCTGGCCCTCGCGGCCGGCGCGGCCAACGTGATGGTCGGCTCCTGGTTCGCGGGCACCTACGAGTCACCCGGCGACCTGCGCGTCGACCGCGACGGCAACCGGTACAAGGAGTCCTTCGGCATGGCCTCCAAGCGTGCCGTGGCCGCCCGCACCGCCACCGACTCGGCGTTCGACCGGGCCCGCAAGGCGCTGTTCGAGGAGGGCATCTCCTCCTCGCGCATGCGCCTGGATCCCGAGCGCCCGGGCGTGGAGGACCTGCTCGACCACATCACCTCCGGCGTGCGCAGCTCCTGCACCTACGCCGGCGCCCGCACCATCGGCGAGTTCCACGAGCGCGCCGTGCTGGGCGTGCAGTCGGCCGCCGGTTTCGCCGAGGGCCGGCCGCTGCCCTCCGGTTGGTGATCACCACCGGTTAGTACTGCACATCCCGAACCCGGCGGGTCCCGCTCGGATCCGCCGGGTTTCGCGTGTGCGGGGCCCGGCCCTGCGGCGATGCGGGGCCGCCGCCGGATGTGATACGGCACCGCTGTGCGGAAACCCTGGAAGCCGCCCGGTAGCATGGCCTGACCGGACCCAAGAAATGGGTATCGGTGGCGTATCTCCGCCAGCAACCCCTGCGAAAGGAACAAGTTGTCACCCGCGTCCAAGGGCGCTTCACAGGAGGGCTCCTCTACCGAGCCGGGTGACGAACCCGGCTTCCCCGCAATACCGGCTTCGGAAACGGCCAGGTGGTGCTGACCGTGTCGGTCCTGCTCACCGTTCTCAGTCTGCTCGGATTCATCGCTCTGACCGCCGGCACGGCACTGTTCGTCGCCGCCGAATTCTCGCTCACCGCCCTGGAACGCTCCACCGTGGAGGCGCACGCCCGCGATGGCGACCGCCGGGCCCGGCAGGTGCGGCAGGCGCATCGCACACTCTCGTTCCAGTTGTCGGGCGCCCAGCTGGGCATCACCATCACCACGCTGATCACCGGTTATATCGCCGAGCCCGTGCTGGCACGGCTGCTGGAGCCGATGTTCCGCTCGTTCGGGGTGAGCGCCGGTACCGCACCGGGCATTTCGCTGGCGCTGGCACTGCTCATCGCGACCTCGCTGTCCATGATCTACGGCGAGCTGGTGCCCAAGAACATCGCCATCGCCAACCCGCTGTCCATGGCACGGCTGACCGCCGGGCCGATGATCGCGTTCTCCACCGTGTTCAAGTGGATGATCAATTTCCTGAACGGGGCCGCCAACTGGGCGGTGCGCCGGCTGGGCGTGGAGCCCGCGGAGGAACTCCGTTCGGCGCGCTCGCCGCAGGAACTGGGTTCGCTGGTGCGGACTTCCGCCCTGCACGGGGTGCTGGATCAGCGCACCGCGCAGGTGGTGGATCGCTCACTGCAGTTCGGTGAGCGCACCGCGGAGGAGCTGATGACCCCGCGGATGACGATCGAATCCCTCGATCAGGATTGCACTCTCGCCGATCTGGTCGACGCCGCCCGCGAGACCGGTTACTCCCGGTTCCCGGTCATCGACGGCGACCTGGACAACACCCTGGGCTTCGTGCACGTGAAGCAGACCTTCGTGCATCCGGCCAGGGATCGCCGCAGCATCAAACTGAAGACGATCGCCCAGCCGGTGCCGATCGTGCCCGCCAGCCTCGATGGTGACGAGGTGCTCGACCGGGTGCGCCGGGACGGCATGCAGGTGGCGCTGGTGGTCGACGAGTACGGCGGCACCGCCGGCATCGTCACCATGGAGGACCTGATCGAGGAGATCCTCGGCGACGTGCGCGACGAGCACGACGAGGAGGAGCTCGATGTGCGCCGCACCCCGAACGGCTGGAATTGCTCGGGCCTGCTGCGCATCGACGAGGTCTCCCGCACCACCGGTTACGACGCGCCCGAGGGCGAGTACGAGACCATCGGCGGCCTGGTGCTGACCCGGCTGGGCCGGATCCCCGAGACCGGCGACGAGGTGCTGTTGCCGCAGCCCGGCAACCACCAGCTGGAGCAGCCGCACACCAAGGGCGGCTGGATCGCCCGGGTGGAGCGGATGGACGGCCGGCGCATCGACCGCGTCCTGATCCGGCCCGTCGACGCCGAGGCCCTCGCGACCTGGGAGCACAGCCATGGGTGACCTGTACGCCGTCCTGCTCACGCTGGTGCTGCTGCTGGGCAACGCGTTCTTCGTGGGTGCGGAGTTCGCGCTCATCTCCGCGCGCCGCGACCGGCTGGAAGCGCTTGCGGCGCAGGGCAAGCGGAGCGCCAACACGGTCATCGAGGCGGGTCAGAACCTGTCGATGATGCTGGCGGCCGCGCAGCTGGGCATCACCATCTGCTCGATCCTGCTGGGTCGCGTCGGTGAGCCGGCGGTGGCGCATCTGCTGGAGAAGCCGTTCGATCTGGTGGGCGTGCCGGATTCGCTGCTGCATCCGATCTCGTTCGCGCTGGCGCTGACCATCGTGGTGATCCTGCACATTCTGCTGGGCGAGATGATTCCGAAGAACATCGCGCTCGCGGGGCCGGAACGGTCAGCGCTGCTGCTGGTTCCGCTGCATCTGATGTGGCTGCGGCTGGCCAAGCCATTGATCGCGATCTACAACTTCGCGGCCAATATCACCCTGCGCGCCCTGCGGATCGAGCCGAAGGACGAGCTGGATTCCACGGTGTCGTCGGTGGAGCTGGCCGAGATGTTCGGCGAGTCGCGTTCGGAGGGTCTGCTGGACGAGGAGGAGCATCGCCGCCTCACCCAGGCGCTGGGCTCGAGCGACCGGATCGTCGCCGATGTGATGGTGACGCTGGCCAAGACCCGCTCGGTGCCGCTGCGCGGGGACGGGACGACGCTGGGCGATATCGAATCCGCCGTCGCCGAAACGGGATTCTCCCGGTACCCGGTGCGTGCGGACGACGGTTCCCTGGTCGGCTACCTGCACGTCAAGGATGTGCTCGATCTGACCGCCGACGACAGTGCGGGCCCGGGCACCCCCATCCCCCGCACCGATATCCGCCCGCTGCCCACCGTCAGCATGGGCACGACCCTGTTCGAGGCGCTGGCCCGCCTGCGCCGCACCAACTCCCATCTGGGCCGCGTGGTCGACAGCCGCGGCAATACGGTCGGCATCGTGGCCCTGGAAGATCTGGTGGAGGAGTTCGTCGGCACGGTCCGCGACGCCACCCACCGCCTCGCCGAATGATGAACGCGCGCACCGATTCCACCGTGTCGTCCGGACCCGAATGGCTGTCCGGCCCCGCTTGGCGGGGCCGGGCGGCCGCCCACCGCGACCGCGTCGACGCCCTGGTCGGCCCGTATCTCGAACGCCGGGCAGCCGGTTCGAAACATCCGGTGATCGATTTCCTGTTCACCTACTACGGCCACAAGCCCGCCCAGCTCAGACGCTGGCACCCCGGCTTCGGCGTCGTCCTCGCCGACGCCGCCGACTACGCGGGTTCCCGCGGCTACCACCGGATCTCGGCCCCTCCCGCCGACGGTGTCCCGTCGCCCGGCTGGACCGCCGACCCGGCCTTCCTCGAAAAGCGCCGCGACACCCTCGAATTCGTCGCCCGCCTGCTCTCGGCCACCGCCACCCGCCCCGCCCAGCTCTCCTGCTTCGGCCTCCACGAGTGGGCCATGGTCTACCGCACCGACGACGTCCGCCACCAGCAGGTCCCCCTCCGCCTGGGTCCCGAAGGCACCGACGCCGTAGTCGACTCCATGCAGCTGCGCTGCACCCACTTCGACGCCTTCCGCTTCTTCACCCCCGAAGCGGCCCCCCGCAACGCCGAACCCCTCACCCGCGACCTGCAAATAGACCGCGAACAACCCGGCTGCCTCCACGCCAACATGGACATCTACAAGTGGGGCTTCAAACTCACCCCCCTGATCTCCTCCGACCTCCTCTTCGACGCCTTCGAATTGGCCTGCGCCGCCCGCGAACTCGACATGAAGGCCAGCCCCTACGACCTCCTCTCCTACGGCTACACCCCCATCCGCATCGAAACCTACACCGGCCGAGCCGAATACGTCCGTGCCCAAGCCGACATCGCCACCCGCGCAGAAGTCCTCCGCACCCGCCTGCTCGACGCCTGCCGAGACTTGCTGGCCACCAGTAGCTAGCCGCCTCGGCGGGCAAGGCTGGACATGCCCGGCTCCGCTGTTCGACTGTTGAGGTCAGCAGTAGAGATGCGGACCCCCGAAACGCTTCATCGAGGCCGAAGTTCCCGATGGCGTCAGCAGTTGCGTATCAACCACTTTCGGGTGCGAAGTGCGGGAATCCCAGGCCGACTCGACGCTGCTCGCATCTGGGCCTTCGTCCACGGAATCCGGCAATTCGGCAACTGTTGAGGACGTCCCAGCGACCGCCACTCGGTGACCAGACGGGATCTCTCTACTCGGTGACGGGGTGGATCTTGAGGGTGCAGGTGTAGACGGCGGTGTCGATTACGCGGGTGTCGGTTGAGTTGGGGGCGGTTACTTCGGTTTTGACGACTTTGGGGTCGGGTTTGTTGTAGGGACCGCAGGAGGTGCCCTCGGCGATGGCGTGGGCGGGGTGGCCGGATTTGACCACCACGGTGGGTGGAGTGTCGGTGCCGACGGGGAGGCCGCCGATGTAGCCGTTGGGGGTGCGTTCGGCATGGATGACGGTGCCGGTGTCGGTGATTTCGTCCAGGCCGGGGTAGCCGGTGAGGGTGCAGGCCTGGGACGGGTTGGCGATGGCGAAGGTGAGGGTTATGCCGTTGTGGCTCATGGCGGCGCCCATGCTCTGCGCAGTGACATCGACCTGGCCGGAGGCGCAGGCGGAAATGGGGGTGTCGGTGGGTTGCGCGGCCGTGGAGGCGGGAGTGCCGGTGGCCGGGCCGCCGCCGGGGTTGCCGCCACCCTGGTTGCCACCGGACGGGGTACCGCCCGTGGTGAGCGCGGAGGTGGTCGGCGCGGCGGAGGGGGTGGAGGACGGGGAGCTCGAGCAGCCGGTGGCGGCTGCCAGCACGGTGCACGCCAGTAGTGCTGTGAATCCTGTTGTGCGCATGAGTCGCCTATCCCCTTCGATCATCGGATGTTTCCCAAATCGACGGGCCGACCGGGTCTGTTACGCACTGCAGCAAGGGATTTGGCCTGGCCCCCAGGACGATCGGCCCGACTGACCGATGGTGTCACAGACACTTATTTGTGACTCGCCCTACCGGACAGTCAGTTTATGCGTTAGCGTTCCGAGACGTAATGGTGACCACATTGCATAGCTGTCTGTGCCACCGGTCACGATACGGACGTTTCGGAAGAAGACGGGGGTAACCGCAATGATGCGGTTCACAGGCGTGCGCCGGTCCAAGCCGGCGGCGGTGCTGGCGGTGACGCTGCTGGGGGCGGCCCTGCTGCCGATGCAGGGCGCGACGGCGGATCTGCAATCCGACATCGCGAATCAGGTGCAGCAGTTCCTGGATGTCGGACGGACCTCGGTGCCGCGGGCGGACTGCGGGGACGACGCGCTGCCGGAAACCGGTCTGCAGGGCGATGTTCCGGCCGAGGATCGCAACAGCGGGCGCAGCACGCTGGGGTATCGCTGCAATCTGTCGTTCGTCGGCGGCTATGTGGGCAGGGGCGCGGGGATCACCTCGGCGACCTACGACCACTGCTCCTACACCGGGTCGATGTTCCCGGGCAATGTTCTCGGGCCCGCGCAGGGTGTGCAGGTGCTGGATGTATCGGATCCGGCGAACCCGGTGGTGACCGGAAGCCTCACCGAGCCCGCCATGCTCGCCGGCACGTGGGAATCGCTCAAGGTCAATGCCGAGCGAAAGCTGCTGGTGGGCACCGGCGTTCCGGTCGGGGAGGGCGCCGGGTTCCTGTCGGTCTACGACATCTCCGACTGCGCCCACCCGCGGCTGCTCAATACCGGTGCGGGCACGAATCTGCTGATGCCGCTGCCGATCACGACCCACGAGGGCGGGTTCTCCCCGGACGGCCGGACCTACTGGGCCTCGGGCATCGCGCCCGGTTTCGTCAGCGCGGTCGACCTGACCGACCCGGCGAATCCGCACGTGATCTGGCAGGGCCTCACCGGCATCGAGGCGCACGGCTTCGGGATCAGCCCGGACGGCAATCGCATGTACCTGTCCGCACTGGCCGGTTTCACCGTGCTGGACATCAGCGCGGTGCAGCGCCGGGATCCGAACCCGCAGGTCAACCATCTGGGACGGGTGTTCTGGACCGACGGCTGGGCGACCCAGCACAGCATTCCGGTCACCTATGACGGCAAGCCGTACCTGTTCACCGTGGACGAGGGCGGCGCGGGCGGGGTGAAACTCATCGATATCTCCGACGAGACCAACCCGACGGTCGCGGCCAAGATCAAGCTGGAGATCAACCTGCCCGAGCATCAGGATTCGATGCTGGCCTCGGCCGTGGGCGGCTCGGTCTTCTCCTACGACGCCCACTACTGTGCCGCCGATCGGCCGGAGAATCCGACCGCGCTGGCGTGCGGCTGGGAGGAATCCGGCATCCGGGTGTTCGATGTGCGGGATCCGTTCCATGCCAAGGAGATCGCGTACTTCAATCCGCCCGCCCGCAAGGGCCGGAACCTGGAGCTGTGGAACTCCCCGCACGCCCTGGCCTCGCTCATCGGCGTCCCGGTGATGGAGTTGCCGTCGGCGGCGCGGGCGGTGCTGGAGGGCAAGTTCGATCCGAACAAGGCGCTCTCGTCGCGGTCCGGCATGGTCGCCTTCGGTGACCTGTCCACCGACTGGTGCTTCTCCCCGCCGGAGTGGCACGGCAACCAGTTGTGGGCCACCTGCAATGACAACGGCTTCATGGTGTTGCAGCTCGCCGACGACGTGTACACCCCGCCCGCCGACCAGCAGTCCGTGGTGGGATCGTGACGGCTCGCCCGGGCGCTCGGGTCCGGCGGCCGGTGGCGATCACAGTGCTCGGCCTCGCCCTGCTGGCGGCCGGGATGCTGCTGCGCCCACTGCTGATTCCCGAGAGCCGTCCCGCGCCACCGGTGCTCAGCCGGGTCGAGATCGGCTTCAGCCAGGACATGACCGCCCATCACGAGCAGGCGCTGATCATGGTGCAGCGCTTGGATTCCGGGGTGGATCCCACGGTGCGCCGGCTGGCCCAGCAGATCGCCGATGCCCAGCGGATGGAGATCGGCACCATGCTCGGCTGGCTGCGCCTGGCCAACGCCTCGCCGGACTCCACCCATCCGATGGCGTGGATGACGGCGGATGCGGCTGCCGCGCACGACCATTCGATGCCGGCCATGACCAGTACGAACGGCACGTCCATGCCCGGCATGGCCACCCAGGCCGAACTCGACTCGCTGGCCGCCGCCCGCGGCAAGGCCGCCGAGGTCCTGTTCCTGCAGCTCATGCTGCGCCACCACCGCGGCGGCGTGGCCATGGCGCAGGCGGCCGATCGGCTGCTCGCGTCGGGCCCGGTGAAGGAGGCCGCGCGGGGCATGATCACGGCCCAGTCGCAGGAATCGGGGCTGATGACGATCATGCTCGCGCAGCGCGACGCCCAGCCCCTGTCCTGAGGTGCGGAAGCGAGGTGTTGCCTGTCGCCCACGGCCGCAACGGTTTTGGAGTCTTCATCGCTCGACTGGCGGAATCGGACGCTGTCGCGGGACCCCCTTTCTCCGTCACCCGATGTGCTGTACTGGCGGCATGATCGAATCTGGTGGCCTGACCGAGGCGGTCGACGCGGTGGTCGAACGGTCGTTGCTCGGCGGCCCGCGCCGGTACACCCGCGCGCAGGTGGCCGAGCTGTCCGGCGTACCCGCCGACCGGGCCCGCAAGCTCTGGGTGGCGCTGGGTTTTCCGGCCGCGGCCAGCGACGACGAGGTGGCGTTCACCGACAACGATGTCGCCGCGATTCGCGCCTTCATCAGCCTGGACCAGGCCTCGATCGCGAACGAGCAGAATCAGATCGCCGCCGCCCGCACGCTGGGTCAGGCGATGGCACGGCTCGCCGAGTGGCAGGCGGATCTGATCACCCGCGAGATCGGCGGCCGGATCGCGGCCGGCGCCGGGCGGCCCGAGGCGGGCCGGGAGACCACCGAACAGGCCATCGCGGTCCTCGCCGAATTGCAGGACTACGCCTGGCAACGGCACATGGCCGCGGCGCTCACCCGCTCGCTCGCCTCGGGCGGAGCCACCCGCCACCTGCTGGTCGGCTTCGCCGACATGGTCGGCTACACCCGCCTGTCCCGCCACCTCGACCCCGACGAGCTGACCGAACTGCTGGAGACCTTCGAGTCCACGACCACCGAGGTGATCACCGCGCACGGCGGCTGGGTGATCAAGAATGTCGGTGACGAGGTGATGTTCGCCGCCGGGGACGCCCGCGCCGGCGCCCGCATCGGGCTGGACCTCAATACGGCGATCACCCGTGCGGCCCAGACGATTCCGGAGATGCCCGAGATCCGGGTGGGCCTGGCCTACGGACCGGTCCTGACCCGCTTCGGCGACCTCTACGGCACGGTCGTCAATGTGGCCGCCCGGCTCACCGGTGTGGCCCGCCCCGGCACGGTCCTGGTCGACGACGGCGCGGCGGCCGAACTCGACGGCGACGATGAGCTGACGATCCGCCGTCTGCGCAGCGTGCGGGTCAAGGGCTTCTCCCGCTTGCGTTCCCACCTGGTCCGCGAGCGCAAGCGCCGCTAACCCGGCCGCTCCGCCGCAGCCGGCCGGCCCCGGTGATCCCCGCCCGAACCTCGGCTGTTCCGGCCGATGCCCGGCCTCGTCATCGCTCTCACCGAGAGTGGGAAATTTCACCGGCTGCGCCCCGGCCTGCCGTGGGTATGGTCAAGGGATGATCGGCCGACCGGCCGGGAGAGGTTGACTGTCAGCATGACTCGGGCCGAGGCGCTCACCATTCCGACGCATATCCACGGTTATCCGGAGATCGCGTTCGGCGGCTACCTCGCGGGCCTGCTGGCCGCCCAGTCCGGCGCCGACACCGTGCGCGTCGACTTCCGGCGCGCCGTCACGGTCGGCACCCCGATCCTGCTCTCGCGTCCCGGCGACGGCCGCGTCGCCTTCACCGCCACCGACGACACCCTGCTGGTCGAGGCCGCGCCCGCGGCGCTCACCCTCGATCCGCGGCCCGCGCCCTCCTGGACAGCGGCGAAATCCGCTGTCGAACTGGGGTTGTCGGGCGACCGGACGGTCACCGACTGCTACGGCTGCGGGCTGGCCTGCGAGCCGGGCCGCGGGCTGCTGCTGTTCCCGTCGGAGCTGCCCGGCGAGCAGATGATGGCCGCCGCCTGGACCCCCGACGCCGGGCTGGCCGACGAGTCCGGGGAGCTCCCGCCCGAGGTGGTCTGGTCGGCGCTCGACTGCCCGGGCGGCCGCGCCGCGTTCGTCTTCTCGCGAATGGGCAGCGGCGCGTTCACCGCCGCCATGACCTCACAACAGCTGCGACCGATGTACGCCGGGGCCGACTACATTTCGCACGCCTGGGTGGTGGCGCGCGACGACCGCAAACATACGGTCGGCGTGGCGCTCTCGACCGCCGACGGCGAACTGTGCGCCCTGTCCGAAGCGCTCTGGATCGAACCGCGCCAGGGCTGAGCCGACGCGCCGGGCGCGCCGCGCCGCCGATGCCGTTGGCCGCGAGGCGGACTCGCCGCAACCGCTGAGCGCGGCAACGGTTCGCGTGCCACACTGACCGGGTGGCAGGATCTTCGTCGCCCCAGGCCCAAACCGACGCCATGACAGCGGTCATCGACTGGAATGTCGTCGGCCCCGCGTTCCACGATTTCTGGACCAGCACCTACGCCCGCGAGGTCACCGACACCGGCCGCCTCACCGGCCGATTCCGCAGCTGGGGGCAGATTCTCCGCTTCATCGCGATTGTCGCCAGCGCTGTGGTGACGGGCCTGGCCGGATTCGAGGGCTCGCTCATCCGCGCTGCCACCGCTTTCGCCGGCGGGGTGGCCGTGGTGGCCACCGGCAGCGCCGCCATCTTCCACGCCGACCAGCGGGTGGCGACCAACCGGCGCACCCAGCAGTTGCTGCTCTCCGAAGGCTGGCGCTTCGTCGCCGGCGCGGGCGATTACACCGGTGGCCCCACCGCCGCGAACGCCACCAAGTTTCTGCTCAGTGTCGAGCAGATCCTCTCCACCTACGTGGACGACTACGTCAAGACCATCGACGAACCCGCGCCGGCACCCTGATCGCCGAGCAGTACGCGGACAAGAGTCACCGGATCACCCCTTGTCCGTGGGCTATTGGATCAGGCGGGTCAGAGGTTTCCGACGGCGTGTTCGAGCCGGTCGGCCACCAGCTGACGCGCCTGTTCGCGCAGGGCGGGCCGGAAACCGCTGGGGTAGACCGGATCTGCGGGCGCGTAGGTCTTCAGGACCTCCTTCGCCAGGGTGATCTTGTGCACCTCGGTCGGCCCGTCGGCGATGGCCATCACCTGGGCGTAGTTCATCATGTCGAGGAACGGCAGATCGGTGCTGACGCCGATGGCACCGTGCAGATGCATGGCACGCTGGGCGATGTCGTGCATGACCTTGGGCATGGCCACCTTGATCGCGGCGATGTCGTGGCGGACCTTGCGGTAGTCCTGTTCCTTGTCGATGCGCCACGCGGTGCGCAGCACCAGCAGCCGGAACTGCTCCATCTCGATCCAGGATTCGGCGATCTTCTCCTGGGTCAGCTGTTTGCCGCCGAGCACGCCCTTGCCCATCGGCCGCGACACCGCCCGCTCGCACATCATGTCGAAGGCCTTGCGCACCAGCGCGACCGTGCGCATGGCGTGGTGGACGCGGCCGCCGCCCAGGCGGGTCTGGGCCACGACGAAGCCGAGGCCCTCCGCACCCAGCAGCGCGTCCGCCGGAATGCGCACGTCGGTGAAACGCAGGTGGGCCTCGTGCTCGCTGAAACCGGGGACGGTGAAGTTCCGCACGATCTCGAGACCGGGGGCGTCAGCGGGCACGATGAACATCGACAGCCGCTGATGCGGCGGCGCGTCCGGATCGGTCACCGCCATGACGATGTGGAAGGCGGCGAACTCGGCGGCGGAGTTGAACCACTTCTCGCCGTTGATGACCCACTCTTCGCCCTCGCGCACCGCGCGGGTCCGGAAGGCCGTCGGGTCCGAACCGCCGGTGGGCTCGGTCATGACGTAGCACGAGCCGATCTCGCCATCGAGCAGCGGCTGCAGGTATTTCGCCTTCTGCTCGGGCGTGCCGAAGTGGGCCAGGATCTCGGCGTTGCCGGAATCCGGTGCCTGGCAGCCGAAGACGAGCGGGGCCCACAGGGACGTGCCCAGCATCTCGTTGAGCAGCGCCAGCTTCAGCTGCCCGTAGCCCGGGCCGCCCAGCTCGGGTCCCAGGTGGCAGGCCCACAGCTGCTGCTGTTTCACCTTCTCCTGCAACGGTTTCATGAGCGCCCGGATCTCCGGGTTCCGACGGTCGTAGGGGTTGGGGTAGAGCAGGTCCAGAGGTTCCACCTCGGTCCTGACGAACTCCGCGACCCAGTCCAGTTTCTTCTGATATTCCGGATCCGTCTCGAAATCCCAAGCCATGATCAGCCTTTCGTGCTCTTACGCGGTTGGATGAGTCCATCCAGGACGGTGGTGCAGAGAATGTCGGCGATCTCGTCGGGGGTGTGCTGCCCGCCGGGCCGGTACCAGAAGGTCACCGAATTGAGCATGCCCAGCACGCCGTTGGTGACCACGTGGTCGTCGGTGCGCAGCACGCCCGCGGCCCGGCCGGCGTCGATGACCTGCTGCCACAGCGCTTGCAGGCGGTCGCGCAGCTCCTGCAGCTCCCGCGCCCGTTCGCCGGTCAGCGCGGTGACGTCGCGCAGCTGGATGGCCACGGCCCGGCGATTGTCGATGATCAGCCGGACGTGGCTGTGGATCAGCTTGCGCAGCTTGGTGATCGGATAGTCGGGGCCGTTCGCGATCTGCTCGGCCTCGGCCAGCATGAGCCGGGTGTAGTCGGCGAGGATCTGCCACAGCAGCTCCTCCTTGGATCCGATGTGGTAGTACAGCGCCCCGCGCTGCACATCGGCCCGTTCCCCGATCTCGGCGACGCCGGTGCCGTGGAAACCCTGCTCCGCGAACAGTTCCAGCGCCGCGCGCACGATCCGCTCCCGGGTCTCCCCCGGTCCGCTCGCCGACGCGGGCGGGCGGCCGCGGCGGCGGGCCGGGACGGCGGCGGTCATCGGAATCCACCGTCCAGGGCCAGGGTCGCGCCGGTGCAGTAGGCGGAGGCGTCGGAGGCGAGGAACAGCACCGCCCCCGCGATGTCGGCGGGCGCCCCGATCCGGCCGAGGGCGGTGTGCCGGGCCAGTTCGGCGCGCATCTGCGGCGGCCACGCCTTCGCGATATCGGTGTCGAAGGGGCCGCAGCGGATCGTGTTCACCCGCACCGACGGCCCGTGGGTGTGCGCCAACCCCACGGTCAGGGCCTCGAGACCGGCCTTCGCGGCGGCGTAGGGCACCGCCAGCGCTTCGGGATGCGCGGCCTCGATCGAAGATATATTCACGATCGATCCGCCGCCCGCCGCGGCCATGCGGGTGCCGATGAGCGCCGAGAGCCGGAAGGGCCCCTTCAGATTGGTGGCGATCACCTTGTCGAACATGGCCTCGGAAACCTGGTCCAAGCTGGGATAGAGCAGGGACATCCCGGCATTGTTGACCAGTACGTCGACCGTCCCGAACTCGGCGTAGGCGGCCTCGGCGAGCGTCTCGCACTGCTCCCAGTCGCCCACATTGCAGGCCACCGCCAGCGCCCGCTGCCCGGTCTGCGCGCGCACGCCGGAGGCTAGTTCCTCACACGCCCCGAGCTTGCGGCTGGCGATGACGACATCGGATCCGGCCGCCGCGAGCGCCAGCACCATCTCGCGCCCGAGCCCGCGACTGCCGCCGGTTACCACAGAGACCTTGCCGGACAAGGGTTTTCCCATGAATCGCACCTTCGCTCCGAGCGGCCGGAAAATGTTCCAACCAGTACATTAAATGTACCGATCGATACAATCAACCCCCATCGTTCGAGGCCCCAACCCCGAGGCCGTGAAATACCGCCCGGTAACCGCGAGTAATATGACGCCCGTACTTTTTCCACCCGGCTTCTCGAAATGAGGCAGTAGATGACAGAGCGGATTCAGGTCGGCGGGCTGCAGGTTGCCAAGGTGCTCCACGATTTCGTGGAGAACGAGGCTCTTCCCGGCACCGGTGTTGATTCCGCCGCGTTCTGGTCGGGTGCCGAGGCCGTCATCAATGACCTCGCTCCCCGCAACCGCGCACTGCTGGCGGAACGCGACGACATCCAAGCCAAGATCGACGAGTGGCACCGCGCGAACCCGGGCGCAGGCTACGACAAGGCTGCCTACAAGCAGTTCCTCACCGAGATCGGCTATCTCCGTCCCGAACCGGCCGACTTCCAGATCGGTACCGAGAACGTGGACGCCGAAATCGCCACCCAGGCGGGACCGCAGCTGGTCGTGCCGGTGATGAACGCCCGCTTCGCCATCAATGCCGCGAACGCGCGCTGGGGCTCGCTGTACGACGCCCTGTACGGCACCGACGCCATCTCCGAGGCCAATGGCGCGGAGAAGGGTTCGGGCTACAACAAGGTCCGCGGTGACAAGGTCATCGAGTGGGCCCGCAACTTCCTCGACGACGCCGTGCCGCTGATCACCGGCTCGCACGTCGGCTCCACCAAGTACTCGATCGAGGACGGCGAGCTCGTGGTCGGCCTCGAGGACGGCACCGAGATCGGCCTGGCCGACAACGACGCGCTGGTGGGTTACCTGGGCGACCCGGCCAACCCGACCTCGGTGCTGTTGAAGCACAACGGCCTGCACATCGAGATCCAGATCGACCCGGCCTCCCCGATCGGATCCACCGACACCGCGGGCGTCAAGGACGTGGTGCTGGAGTCCGCGGTCACCACGATCATGGACTTCGAGGA
The DNA here is from genome assembly GCF_042755705.1 of Nocardia sp. NPDC059154. Lineage (NCBI taxonomy): Bacteria > Bacillati > Actinomycetota > Actinomycetes > Mycobacteriales > Nocardiaceae > Nocardia > Nocardia sp. NPDC059154. The sequence goes on along the minus strand of NZ_JBHZCS010000039.1, from coordinate 78,469 downwards.
CTCGGTCGCCGCCGTGGACGCCGAGGACAAGGTCCTCTGCTACCACAACTGGCTGGGCCTGATGAAGGGCGATCTGGCCGAGCAGGTGTCGAAGGTCGGCAAGACCTTCACCCGCACCATGAACCCAGACCGCGTGTACACCGCCCTCGACGGCAGCGAGCTTGTGCTGCACGGCCGTTCGCTGCTGTTCGTGCGCAACGTGGGTCACCTGATGACCTCCGACGCGATCATCGACGCGGCCGGCAACGAGGTGCCCGAGGGCATCATGGACGGCCTGATCACCGTCCTGATCGCCAAGCACGCCCTTAATGGCGAGACCCGGCTGAAGAACACCCGCACCGGCTCGATCTACATCGTGAAGCCGAAGATGCACGGCCCGGACGAGGTGGCCTTCACCAACGAGCTGTTCGGCCGCATCGAAGAGGTCGTGGGCCTGCCGGTCAACACCCTCAAGGTCGGCATCATGGACGAGGAGCGCCGCACCACGGTGAACCTGAAGGCGTCCATCTTCGCCGCCAAGGACCGCGTGGTCTTCATCAACACCGGCTTCCTGGACCGCACCGGCGACGAGATCCACACTTCCATGGAGGCTGGGCCGATGGTCCGCAAGGGCGAGATGAAGGCCCAGCAGTGGATCAAGTCCTACGAGGACTGGAACGTCGACACCGGCCTGGCCACCGGCCTGCCCGGCAAGGCGCAGATCGGTAAGGGCATGTGGGCCATGCCCGATCTGATGGCCGAGATGCTGGTCCAGAAGATCGGCCACCCGAAGTCCGGCGCCAACACCGCCTGGGTGCCCTCGCCCACCGCCGCCACCCTGCACGCCACCCACTACCACCTGGTGGACGTGTTCAAGCGGCAGGCCGAGATCGCCAAGGGCGGCCCGCGCGCCACCGTCGACGAGATCCTCGAGATCCCGCTCGCCCCGAACACCGACTGGTCCGCCGAGGAGATCCAGCAGGAGCTGGACAACAACTCGCAGGGCATCCTCGGCTACGTGGTGCGCTGGATCGACCAGGGCGTCGGCTGCTCGAAGGTGCCCGACATCAAGGACATCGGCCTCATGGAGGACCGCGCCACCCTGCGCATCTCCAGCCAGCTGATGGCCAACTGGCTGCGGCACGGCATCGTCACCGAGGCCGATGTCATCGCCTCCCTCGAGCGCATGGCCCCCGTCGTCGACCGCCAGAACGCCGGCGACTCGTCGTACTTCCCCATGGCCCCGGACTTCAACGCCTCCATCGCCTTCCAGGCCGCGAAGGAACTGGTTCTCGAGGGCACCAAGCAGCCCAACGGCTACACCGAGCCCATCCTGCACCGCCGCCGCCGCGAGGCCAAGGCCTTCAACAAGTCCGTGTAGGACCCATCCGCTCCACCTCATGAACCGAATCCCCGGTCGACAATTGTCGATCGGGGATTCGCCTTAGACTGGCGGAAGTTCCCTGACGAAAGGACAGGAGCCGGTGAGTGCCGCCATCGAGGACGGGTACGGCTACGGGCCGTACACGGTCGAAGATCTGCACGGCCTGCCCGATGAGGGCAAGGCACACGAACTCGTCGATGGCTGGCTGATCGAATTGTCGCCAAGTTTTCGCGACGACCACCTCGCAAAGCTCTTGACTCGCATCCTGGAACGTGCGGCCGAGGACTTCGGAGCTGACGTTTATGTCCAAGCCCCGATGGATATTTCCACGCCGTCAGGCGCGCGGAAGCCCGATGTCGCCATCGTGAGCGCGGCTGCTGCGCGTACCGCCTACGATCTCGGACTTTCCCTGGTCCCCGGCGGTGACGTCCAGGTGGCGATCGAGATCGTGCCACGCGGTTCGGGCAGCGAACGAGAAGACCGCGGCCGCAAGGTGATCGAATACGCTCGGACCGGAATCGCTCAGTACTGGCTCGTCGATTTCGACCCACGTCCACGCATCCAGATCCGACGCCTCGACGGCTCCTCCTACGGAGAACCGATCATTCTCGAGGAAGCGGACGTCCTCGAGGTCTCCGACCCGTTCCCGATCTCCTTCCCGCTCTCCCGCTTGACCGACTTTTCCTGACGTCTCCGCGACAGGACGGCCGAAGCACCCCGATGGAAACAGCGAGCCGCCGGACCGATTTCGACTGCCCCTATGGATGCTAGGTTTTGGCTTAGTGGGCGTAGGAAGGAGGGCGGATGTCTCCGCGGGTTGGGTTGACGACGGAGCGGGTGGTCGGGGCGGCGGCTGAACTGGTCGATGAGATCGGGTTCGAGAAGCTCACGCTGTCGGCGCTGGCCAAGCGGGTGGGGGTGAAGGATCCGAGTTTGTATGTGCATGTGCGGGGGTTGCAGGATCTGCGGGTGCGGGTGGCGCTGCTGGCCAGTGGGGAGCTGAACGAGCGGATCGGGGCGGCTGTTCTCGGCCGTTCGGGGAGGGAGGCGTTGGTGGCGTTCGCCGACGCGTATCGGTCCTATGTGCTCGAGTATCCGGAACGCTATGCGGCCACGCAGATTCGGATGGATCCGGCCGAGGTGGCGGGTGAGCCGGCGCTGCTGCGCAGTGTCGAGCTGACGGCGGCGTTGCTGCGCGGGTACGGATTGGGGGAATCCGAGGGGCTGGACGCGGCTCGCCTGCTGCGCAGTACTTTTCACGGATTCGCCATGCTCGAGTCGGCCGGCGGATTCGCCCACTCACGCTCCCCCGACGACTCCTGGCCGCACATCGTCGAAGCGCTGCACCAGACGTTGTCGAACTGGCCGTCCTATACGTAGTGGCTGGCCATGGCGGCGGTTTCGGTGGCGATGCGGTGGCGGAGGTCGTCGGGGGCGAGGACTTCCGCACCGGCGCCGAGGCGGAGCAGGTCGGGGATGGCGCGGTCGGTGGATTCGATGGGAAGGCGGATGTCGCGGTGGCCGGTGGAGGTGGGGTCGGTGGCCGAGTCGCGCGCTGCCTGCGCGGTGGCGGGGTCCAGGAGTTCCGGTAGCCGTTCGAAGGTTTCGGCGGTGAGGCGGATCAGGGCCGAATGGTGGTGGCGGCGTTGGTCGAAGGATTCCAGGTAGGTGACCCAGTAGGCGGCGAGGTCGAAGTCGGGTGGGCGGGATACGGGGTCGGGGAGGACCTCGAGTTCCATGATCCGGGAGATGCGGTAGGTGCGCAGGTCGGTGGCGGTGTGGCCCACGAGGTACCAGTTGCCGGATTTGAGGACCAGGCCGAGCGGCTCGGTGGTGCGGGTGACCAGATGTGGTGTGGCCCAGCGGATGTAGGTGAAGCGCAGGGCGCGTTCGTTCCAGACGGCGTCGGCGACGATGGTGAGGTGGGGCGTCGGCTCGGCTTCGCTGTACCAGCCGGGGGCGTCGAGGTGGAAGCGTTCGGCGACGCGGCCCGCCCGGTCGCGGAGTTCCGGGGGCAGGGCGGACATGACCTTCAGGTTGGCGGCGGTGACGATCGCACCGAGTCCGAGATCGGCTGCGGCGCTGGGGAGTCCGGCGAAGAACAGGGATCCGGCCTCGTCGGTGGTCAGCAGCTCGAGTTTCGCGCGGAAGCCGTCCAGGAGACGGTAGCCGCCGTCGTGGCCCGGATCGCCGTAGACGGGGATGCCGGCGGCGGAGAGGGATTCCATGTCGCGGTAGACGGTGCGGATCGAGACTTCCAGCTGGCCGGCGATCTCCTGGGCGGTGACCCGGTCGCGTGTCTGCAACAGCAACAGGATCGACATGAGACGGCTGGCGCGCATATCGAAAATTCTGCCCGAATCCACTGACACTAGATGTCAGTGAACCCGACATACTGTCCTCCTCGTTCCGAACGGACCCCGTCCGACCATCGAATGAGGAGACACCGCAATGCCTTTCGTCGAAACCCGCACCGGCACCTCGCTGTTCTACCGCGATTGGGGCACCGGCCGCCCGGTGCTGTTCCTGGCGGCGGCCGGGATGGACAGCACCGAACCGCGCGGTGTGATGGCCGATCTGGCCGGACGCGGTTTCCGCACCATCGCCCTGGACCGCCGCGGCCACGGCCGCTCCGATGATCCGGGGCACGGCTATGACTACGACACCCTCGCCGATGATGTCGCCGACCTGATCGATCACCTGGACCTGCGTGATCTCCTGCTGGTCGGCCATTCCATGGGCGGCGGCGAGATCGTCCGTTATCTGACCCGCCACGGCAGCGCCCGGGTGGATCGCATCGCGCTGGTGGCGGCCGCGCTGCCGTTCCTGCTGGCCACCGACGACAACCCGGACGGCGCACCGCGCGCGGCCGCCGATGCCCTCCGTGATTCCTGGCACCACCATCAGGACCGCTGGCTCACCGACAATGCCGACCCCTACATCGGCGCCGGCCTGCCCGGCTGCGAGGTCTCCGCGATCGCCCGCGACCGCGTCCTGCAATCCATTGCGGGGACATCGATGTGGGCGACCATCGAATGCAACCGCGCAGTGGTCGAAACGGACTTCCGCGCCGAGATGCGCACCATCACCGTCCCGACATTGATCATCCACGGCGACTCCGACGCCTCGATCTCACTCGATTTCGGCGGCCGCCGCCAAGCCGCCCTCGTCCCGGACAGCGAGCTCGTCATCTACGAAAACGCCCCCCACGGCCTCTACCTGACCCACCCGGAACGCCTGACCCGCGACCTCCTCGCCTTCGCGAAGTCCCCGGTTCCCGCCTCGGCGTAGCGAATTCGGTCCAGCCCGGCTGCCGCCCGCTCCGCGCGGATCCCGGCAGCCGCGGCTCGCCCTTGACTCTGTACCCGGGTACAGGGTCGAGAATGGCGGTATGCGCAGCAGTGAGGTGGCCGCCCGCGCGGGCGTGAACGTGCAGACCCTGCGGTATTACGAGCGGCGAGGTCTGCTGGCGGAGCCGCCGCGTTCGGCGGGCGGGTATCGCGCGTATCCCGCGGACGCGGTGGCGACGGTCCGATTCGTCAAGCGGGCGCAGGATCACGGGTTCAGCCTGGGCGAGGTCGAGGTGCTGCTGCAGCTCGCCGCGGGCGGCCCCGAGGACTGTGACACGGCGCGGGAGCTGGCCGAGTCGAGGATGGCGCTGCTCGCCGAGCGCATCGCCGACCTGCAACGTATGCGGCGATCGCTGGCCGAGCTGGTGGCGACCTGCGAGCGCCCGCGCGAGGACCGCTGCTGCTCATTGCTGGAGACCTTGCACGAGAAGGGAGATCGGTCGTGAAGCTCGAGATTCTGCAGGTTCCGGACTGCCCGAATGTGGCGGTGCTGGAGGATCGCATCCGGCAGGCGGCGGCGGGCCATCCGATCGTCCTCGAGATCACGCACCACGTCGTCGACGACCCGGATGAAGCGGCCGCGGCGGGCATGACCGGGTCACCCACGCTGCTGGTCGACGGGGTCGACCCGTTCGCTGTGCCGGGCCAGGTCCCGAGCGTCTCGTGCCGCCTGTACCGCTCCGAGTCCGGCGGTATGGACCGCGCCCCGTCGGTCGGCGCTCTCCGCGCGGCTCTGCGGCTCGAGCCGATCGATACGCCGGAGGACTCCCGGGCTGTCGGCGACTGCTGCGCCCCCTCGGACACCGTGGGCTCCCCCGCGTCCGGACTCACGACGTGGCGAAGTGCCGCGCAACCGGCGGACCCCGCCGAAAAGGCCATCCACCAGGCTGTTCTGCGCGGTTTCGCCGCCACGGGCCGAGCACCGAGTGCAGCGGAACTGACCCGCATCGCCACGCGATTCGACGTCTCCGCCGCATCGGTCCTGGCTCGCCTGCATGAAGCGGACGTGATCCGTCTCGATGCCACCGGCGCTATCGCCTCGGCGTATCCGTTCTCGACGTCGCCGACCCCGCACCGCGTTCGAATCACCGATGGCGCAACGGTTTACGCGATGTGCGCCGTCGACGCACTCGGCATGCCCGCGATGCTCGGCACCGATGCCGTCATCACTTCGACGGACCCGACGACCGCCGACCCCATCGAAATAACCATCCACGCAGGCGAACTCATCGCCCACCCGCCCACCACGGTCGTCTTCCTCGGCGCCCGAGCAGGCGAGGGCCCCTCCGCCGACTCCTGCTGCAACGACCTCAACTTCTTCACCGACCGCGACACCGCCGAACACTGGTCCGACGCCCATCCCCACCTCGACGGCACCGTCCTCGATCTGCCTGCCGCTCACCGACTCGGCAACGACATCTTCGGCACCCAGCTGCAGCCTTGATTCACCGTTGCGCCGACCCATATAGCTCCCGGAACCCTCGGGGGTTCGCGCGTCTCCGCGTCAGCTGACCACGATCACGGACTTGCCCGTGGGGTGTCCGGTAGCCAGGTAGGTGATGGCGGCAGTGGCTTCGGGGAGGGCGAAGGTTCGGTCGATGCGCGGTGTCAGCGCGCCTGCGGTGGCGAGTTCGGCCAGGGTGCACAGGGTTTCGGGTTTGGGGAGGGCCAGGAGGGAGCGCAGGCGGTGGCGGGTGAAGGGTGAGAGGAGTTGGGCGCGGACGGAGCGGCCGAGGCCGCCGAACCAGCGGCCGCCGCCTTCGCCGCCGCCGAGGACCAGGGTGCCGGTGGCGGTGAGGAGGGAGCGCAGCAGTGGGAGGGGGCGGTTCCCGGCCATGTCGAGGATGAGATCGTAATGGCCGGTGAGGGTCTCGGTGGTGTAGTCGATGACGTGGTCGGCGCCGAGGTCGGTGACGAAGGCGGTGGACGCGCCCGAGCAGACGCCGGTGACCTCGGTGCCGTAGTGCTTGGCGAGCTGGACCGCGAGGTGGCCGACACCGCCGGACGCACCGATGATCAGCACGCGCTGTCCGGCCTCGATGCGGCCCGCGTCGCGCAGGCCGGTGAGGGCGGTCATGCCGGAGATCGGCAGTGCCGCGGCTTGTTCGAAGCTCGAGTTGACGGGTTTGCGCTGAAGTTTGATGGCAGGGGCGCAGGCGAATTCGGCGTAGGACCCGGGGACGGTGCCGAAAACCTCATCACCGGGCCGGAATTCGGTCACCTGCGGCCCGACCGCCTCGACGACGCCCGCGACATCCCAGCCGCGGACCCGTTCCCGGGGCGCGCGCAGCCCGAGTGCCAGCCGGGCGATCCGCGGCTCGCCGGTCATGAAATGCCAGACGCTGGGATCCACGCCCGCGGCGCGCACGCGGACGAGCACGCCGTCCTGTCCGACGTCGGGCGTGGGAATGTCGGTGTAGGACAACACGTCGACGGTGCCGTACGCGTCCTGCGCAATAGCCTTCATGGCTGGTCTTCTTCCGGATACTCGAAGATCTCGTCCAGTGGTGCACGGAACACCCGGGCGATCTGGAACGCCATCTCCAGCGATGGCGAGTACTTGCCCTGTTCGATGGCATTGACGGTCTGCCGGGTCACCCCGAGCCGATCCGCCAGTTCGGCCTGTGTCATCTCGCCGTGCGAGAAGCGCAGCGCGCGAATGTTGTTGGTGACCCTGGTCGGCTTCACCATGGCCAGGTCCCCCGCCGGTAGGCGACGAGCTTGGCGACCGCGCCCACCACCGCGGAGAGCGTGAAGCCCAGGTAGATCGCATTGGCGATCCAGAACCGGTCGCCGTTGGCCATGGCCAGCACCAGCGCGGTGACCGCGCCGAGCACGACGAAGGCATTGCCGGCCTGCGTTCCACGCATATCGATTTCACGGTCGCGTTGATCCCGGCGGTCCCGATCTCGTGACCCGATGGCGACGGCGATGCTGGCCACGATCGAGACCACGATGGACCCGCCGACCGTCCACAGCAGTGGCACGACATAGGCCACGTCCACCACCGCCGTGTGCCGCGCACGCGCCAGCACGACGATCAGATAGATCACGTACGAGACCACGGCCGCGACACCCAGGATCCAGGTTCGCTTCTCCTCGTAGGGCATGCACCCAGTGTAAAGAAAACACGACTCCATGTACAGAATCTTTTACATCCAGACGAATTGCCGTTCGCCGCAATCGATTCCATCGGCTAGGGTCGCGGTATGGCCGATATCGAAGCCCCGGACCGGATCGAATCCATCGGCCCGGAGTTCTTCGCCGATCCGCACGCCCACTACCGGCGCTGGCGCGAGCACGGGCCGGTGCGGCAAGTCCGGTTCCCCGACGGCGTGATCCGCTGGGTCGTCCTCGACTACGCCGCGGGCCGGGCCGCACTCTCCGATCCACGCCTGCAGAAGACGGCCGCGGTCAACGACGCGCTGCTCAGCCGCAAACGCGGTGTGCCGCAGTCGGATCCGAATTCGCTGGCGCTGCTGACCAATATGCTCAATACCGATCCGCCCGGCCACACCCGGCTGCGGAAGCTGGTGACCCGGGCTTTCACCCCGCGCCGGGTGGCCGCGCTGGGCCCGCGTATCGAGGAGATCACCGGCTCGCTGCTGGATGCCCTGGAGGGCCGCTCCGAGGTGGATTTGCTGCGCGAATTCGCCGAGCCGCTGCCGATCACGGTGATCTGCGAGCTGCTCGGTGTGCCGCTCGGCGATCGCGCGGACTTCCAGGAGTGGACCCGGGCGCTGGTCGCGGTCGCGGGCCTGGACGAGGACCGGGCCCGCGCGTCGGAGGCCATGGCGGCCTATCTGACCCAGCTGGTGCGGGCGAAGGCAGTGGAACCCGCCGCCGATCTGCTGTCCGCACTGGCCGTCCCCGCCGACGACGGCGATGCCCTCACCGAGTCCGAGCAGGTCGGCATGGCCTTCCTGCTGCTGGTCGCCGGGCACGACACCACCGTCAATCTGATCGCCAACGGCACCCTCGCCCTGCTCCGCAATCCGGCGCAGCTGCAGGCCCTGCGCGCCGACCCCGAGGCGATTCCCGCTGCGGTGGAGGAATTCCTGCGCTTCGACGGCCCGGTGAACATGAGCACCATCCGGCACACGGCCGAACCCGTCACCATCGCGGGCACGGACATCCCCGAGGGCGAATTCGTCTTCGTCGCATTGGCCGCCGCCAACCGCGACGCCGACCGCTATCCGGCCCCCGACGCCCTGGATCCCGCCCGCGACACCACCGGCCATCTGGCCTTCGGCCACGGTATCCACTTCTGTGTCGGCGCCCCGCTCGCCCGCCTGGAAGCGCGGGTCGCCTTCGCCGCATTGCTGTCCCGGTTCCCGGACCTGCGCCTGTCACCCGCCGCGGAGGCGCTCGCCTGGCATCCGAGCACCCTCATGCACGGGCTGCACGAGCTGCCGGTGCTGCTGTAGTACTCGCCCGGATCAGCGGGCCCGCAGGGTGACCGGCAGCGCCGACGGCGAGAGCACGAAATCCCGGTTGGAGGCCCGCACCCGGTGTCCCGGCACCGGGGTGATCCGCCAGCGCGACAGCAGTGCCGCGGAGGCCAGCGCGATTTCGAGCATGGCGAAGTGGTCGCCGAGGCAGCGGCGGCGGCCGACGCCGAAGGAGATCATCGCCTTCTTGGCGGTGTCGGCGGCGTTCTCGGCGGACCAGCGTTCCGGATCGAAGGATTCGGGGTGGGTGAACCAGCGCGGGTCGTGCTGAACCATGTAGGGGCTGAACATGATCGCGGCCCCCGCCGGAATGGTGACGTCCCCGACGGTCAGGTCGGCGCTGGCGTTGGCGGCGCTGATCCACGGTCCCCAGAATCGAATGGTCTCGGAAACGACCTGTTTCAGGTACGGCATGGCGGCCAGGTGTTCGGGCCGCACGTCACCGGTGCCGACCACAGCGTCCAGTTCCGCGTACAGGCGTTCGGCGATGGCCGGTCGCAGGCTGACCTCGTGCCACAGCCACCCGGTCAGCGACGCCATGGATCCGACGCCGCCGGCGAGCATGAGGATGGCCTCGTCGATGATGTGGTCGTCGGACAGCCGCGCCCCGGTCTCGCTGTCGGTGTGCCGGATGAGCGCCGACACCACATCGTTGAAGTCCTCGTCGCGCCTTCGGTATTCGCTCACCACCGCCCCCACGGCGGCGCGCAGGTGCCGGGACTTGCTGCGCCACCGGTAGTTCGCGATGAGCCGCAACCTGCGCAGCTGCGGCGGCAGTGCGGTGCGCACGATGACCTGGCTGAGCAGCCACGGCACACTGTCGCGGATCTCGCGGCGCGCACTGTCACCGAAGTCGGCCGTGAACAGGGTCGCCGACACGGTGTCGAGCACCAGTCCGTGCGCCTCGTCCATGAGATTCACCCGCTGACCGACCGGCAGTGCGGCGGCCCAGGCATTGGCGATATCGGCTGCGGCTTCGGCATATTCGGCCAACCTGCTCTGCCGCAGGGCGGGCGAGATCATGCGGCGGCGCAACCGGTGTTCGGGCCCGCGCAGCACATTGACCGCTCCGCCCGCGATATCGTCGATGGCCTCGCGCAGGTCCTCCCGCTCGAACTCGGCGTCGCTGAGATTGACCTCGCGCAGCAGGTCCGGGGTGGTCAGCACGTAGCCGGTCTGGCGGCCGAAGTGCACGCGCACGATCGGCCCGAGCGCGGGCAGCGAGGTCACGAAGCCGGGTGCGTCGGTGAGCGCGCGCAGACTGTGCCCGAGCACCGGCACGCTGCCCGGGGCGGTGGGGATGTCCGCCAGGCTCCGCGGCATGACGGGCGGCGGCGCGGCGGCCAACCCGGCACCGGCGTCCCGGTAGACCTCCAATACCCGTGCGATCTGGTGCGATTGGCGCACGGTGTCGACCTGTCCGACCAGTTGCGCGCGCAGGTCGGCGAGCACCGAGCGGTCCGCCGCCAGCTTGGCGAGGGTCTCGCTCAGCGCCTCGACCGACGGATCCGCCGACCGGATGCCCGCGGGCACCGATTCGGCGAGATCGGGATCGCAGTACACCACGGGCAGTCCGACGGCGGTGGCCTCGAGCAGCACCATGCCCTGGGTGTCGAATCCATTGGAGGGGAACAGCAGTGCGTCGGCCGCGGCCATGGCGTCGAGGCACGCGGCCTGGCTCACCCTGCCGTGCAACCGGATTCGTTCCCCGAGCCGCCGTTCCACGACGCGCCCGACGGCCGCGCCGTGCAGGTCGCCCTCGCCGTAGATGTCGAGCACGCAGTTGTCGGTGCGCCGCACCGCTTCGATGGCTTCCAGCAGCCGCTTCTCCCCCGACAGCCGCCCGCACCACACCAGCCGCAGCGGCCCGTCCGCGGGGCGCGTCACGGCGGTGCGCGCGTCGAGCAGCGCGTCGTCGACGCCGTTGGACACCACGGTGATCGGGCGGGTGAGCCCGTGCGCGAGCAGCAGGTCGGCGAAGTGCCGGGTCGGCGCGATCACCTGGTCGGCGGCCTGGGCCTGCCCGCTGATCGTCCACCAGGCGTGCCGGGCGGCGGCCGATTCACCGGCCCGGTGCGGCATGTGATGCTCGTGCGGCACCCAGCGGCCGTGCAACCCGCGCAGCGCCAGCGCGGTGGCGTAGGGCGCGGGCGAGGTGTGCTCGATGAAGGCGTCGTCGCGGCTCTGCGCGGTGTGCACGAGCGGAATCCGGTGCCGCCGTGCCGCTTTCATACCCGCGATGGCGACGCCGTAGGTGCTCTGGGTGTGCACGATATCGATCGGTCCACGAGCGGCGAATTCGGCGTCGATGAGCGCGGCATTGCGCCGGGTCGGCGCGACGACCGCGAATCCGTTCACGGCCGGAACCGGCAGCGGTTGCAGCGCAACGACATCCGGATCGGGCGTGGCCGCCGGATCGGGCACGGTGAACACGGTGACCCGGTGCCCGGCGCGTTCGAGTCCGCGGCGCAGCCCGGTGACGGCGGTCTGCACCCCGCCGAGCGAGGCCGGATGGTAGTCCACGAACATGGCGATGTGCATCAGCGCAACCCTACGCAGCGCCGCCCCTCAGTGAAATGCCCACATTTCCTACGTCTGGACGCCGGCCCGCAGAACACCCCAGGGTCAAGGGATCCCGTCCCCACGCCGAGAGAGGCCGCATGCGCATCGCGATACCGCTGACCGGAACCCGGGGCGATGTGCACCCGATCGTGGGCCTGGGCGTCGAATTGCAGCGCCGCGGCCATGAGGTGCTGATCGGCGCGCCGCCGAATCTGGTCGAATTCGTCACCGCCGCAGGCCTTCCCGCGCAGGGCTGCGGACCGGACGTGCAGCGGCTCTACAGCTCCGACGAGGGCCAGCGCGCGCTGGCCGCGGGCAATACGCTGCGACTGATGCAGCTGGTCGGTAAGCAGATGGCCGAGTACGGCGAGCGGATGAACCGTGAGGTCATCGACGTGTGCGCGAAGGCCGATCTGATCGTGGCCAGCACCGTCACCGAGGACCGGGCGTCCTCGATCGCGGAGGCCATGGGCGTGCCGCTGGTCAGCCTGCACTACTACCCGGCGCGCATGAACAGCGCCTACCCGTTCCCCGGTCTGCTTCCCGCACACTGGAATCCGCCCGCCCCGGTCAATCGGGCCACCTGGCTGCTGGCCGAGAACCTGCGCCGCGTGGTGTTCCTGCGGTACCTCAACGAGCTGCGCGGCGTGCTCGGGCTGCCGAAGTCGTACACCAGCCCGGCCGCAGCCCTGGCGCGGGCGCGGGTGCCCGAAATCCAGATCTACGATCCTGCCCTGGTGCCGAACCTGCCGGAACAGTGGGACGACCGCCGCCCCTTCACCGGCTTCCTGACCCTGGATCAGGCCACCCGCGCGGCGGTCGGCGAACTGTCGGGCAGCCACGACGACATTCTGTCCTGGGTCGAGGCGGGCGAGCCGCCGGTGTTCTTCGGCTTCGGCAGCATGCCGATTCGCGATGCCGCGGCCGTGTTCGCCATGGTGGAGCAGGTGTCCACCCGGCTCGGGGTCCGTGCCCTGGTGCATGCCGGTTGGAGCGACCTGGATGTCGCGAACACCGTGACGGGCGACCGGATCAAGCTGGTCGGCAATTTCGCCTACGACCTGATCTTCCCGCACTGTGCGGCCGCCGTGCACCACGGCGGCATCGGCACCCTGTTCGAAAGCCTGCGGGCCGGACTGCCCACGGTGGTGTGCTCGGTGTCGTTCGAGCAGCCCATGTGGGGCGGGCAGGTGAAGAAACTCGGTGTGGGCGCGCATCTTCCGTTCACCGCCATGACCGCCGACCGGCTGGCGGGCGCGCTGGCGCCGCTGCTGAACGCGCGCACCCGGCAGCGGGTCGAGGGCTTCGCGGCGACCCTGCGGACCACCGGGGTGGCCGAGCACACCGCGGATCTCATCGAGGCCGCCGCCCGGTGACCGCTCCGATGCTCACGGCGGTACGCCATTTCGTCCCCGACACCCTGGTCATGTTCCGCCGCTGCGCCCGCCGGACCCTGCGCAGCACGGACACGCTGGTCATCTCGCTGACCATGCCGATTCTGATGATGCTGCTGTTCACCTACGTGTTCGGTGGCGCGATCGAGGTCGGCGGCTCGTACCTGAACTATGTGGTGCCGGGAATCATGCTGCTGTGCACGGGTTTCGGCGCGTCGATCACCGCGACCAGCGTGTGCACCGATATGACGCGGGGCAGTATGGACCGCTTCCGGACGCTGCCCATGTTCCGGCAGGCACTGTCGGCGGGGCATCTGAGCGAGGGCCTCGTGCGCACCATGGCGGCCATCGCCATCGCGGTGGGTGCCGCGGTGGCACTGGGTTATCGGCCGGGTTCGGGGCCGCTGGGCTGGCTGGGCGCGGCCGCGCTGATCGCGCTGTTCGTGGTCGCGATCACGGCCGTCGCGGTGGCGCTGGGCATGGCGGCGAACAATCCGGAGGCGGCGGGCGGGCTCACCTACGCCATCACGTTCATTCCGTATGTCAGCAGCGCGTTCGTGCCGACCCGCACCATGCCGGGCTGGCTGCGCGCTATCGCCGACCGGCAGCCCGCGACCCCGGTGGTCGACACCGTGCGCGCGCTACTGGACGGCACCGCCGCCGATCGGGCGCCGGCGGCGGTGCTGTGGTGCCTGGCCATCGCGGCGGTCGGATTCGCCTGCGCCGCCGTGTCCTTCCGGCGTTTGTCCTACCGCTGAGCCGGTCAGCCGCGGGTGGCCGCCGCCGCCTGCGCGATCAGCGTCAGGTACAGGGTGAGGATGAACAGGACGGCGGGCAGCACCGGGTACTCGTCGTCCCGCGACCGCACGAACCGCCATGCTCCGACCGCCGGGATCAGCGTGAGCGCCAGAGGAATCCAGCCGAGGGCGGTGGCCGCGCCGTGCCACTCCCACGGCTTCGCGACGGCGATCTCACCCACCGCCGCCGCCAGTGCGCACAGTACCGACGCCCCGGCGCTACCGAGCGCACCGAGCGCGTTCGAGTAGTACATCTCCCCCGGCCGCACGCTGCGCGAGGTCTTGCGGGCGAACTCGAATTGCAGGAAGGCTCCGGCGAACACGAGCGCCACCACCGCGACCCGGCCGTGGGCCGCCGCCTCGCCGGTGTCGATGGCCGACAGCACGACATACGCGGTCACCAGCAGCTGCACCGGATAGGTGACCACGAGGTTGAGCATGATGTCGGTGCGCACCGTCTCCGAAAGCTGTTCCAGCGCCCAGAGAATCAGGCCGTAGGCGAGCACCGCCGCGATGGCCACCGCCGAGCGCACCGACAAGGCGAGGCTGCCCGCGATGGATACCACCGCGATCACCCCCATGGCACTGCGCAATTCGAGCGCACTCACCGCTCCGGTGACCAGGGGCCGGTCCGGATTGTGCACCCGGTCGTACTCCAGGTCCTTCTGCTCGTCGACCATGCGCAGGTACAGCAGCACGATCGCGACGATGCCGATGCGGGCCGCGGTCGCGCCGGTCGGATGCCAGGCGACGCCCGGCTGCGTCAGCAGTGCCGCCGTCCCTTCGAGGGCCAGCACCCAGAGGATGCCGTACAGCAGGTAGTGCGGCTTGTACATCACCTTGGTGAACCGTGCGATCCGGCCCACCGAGGTGAGTAGGCCGGTGCGGGACGGGCTTTCGGCGAGATCGGTCACGGCGCCGCCACCTCCCCCGGCGTCGGCCAGCCGTCCCAGCCGGTAAGTTCCGCGGCGGGTGTGCGGCGCACGGGTTTACCGCCGCCCGGCAGCAGGTGCGCGACCGGCAGCATGGCCACCTGGGTGACCTCCTCGAACGGAATGCCCAGCAGCTCGGCGACTTCGCGCTCGTAGGCCAGATGCGCCGTGGTCAGCGTCGATCCGAGCCCGCGGGCGCGCAAGGCCAGCTGGAGATTCCACACCGCCGGATAGATCGACCCGTAGAAGCTGGCCAGCCGCAGCGCCGAGGGTTCGGCGGGCGGGCGGCCCAGCGCGCACACCACGATCAGCGCGGGCACCTCGCCCAGGTGGTCGGCCAGGTGCTGCCCCGAGGCCAGATCGGCCAGCTGATCCGGCCGGGGTGTGCGGCCGGAGAGGTTGGCGGCGAACCCCTTCCGGTAGTACTCGCCGATCCGGGATTTGAGTCCGGGGTCGCGCACCATCACGAACCGCCACGGCTGCCGGTTCGAGCCGCTGGGCGCGTGCACCGCGATCTCCAGGCACTCCCGCAGGTCGCGGTCGTCGACGGGCCGCTGCAGGTCGAGGCGTTTGCGGACCGCGCGGGTGCCGGTCAGCAGATCGGTGTCCATCAGTCGCCGTCCTCCGCCGGTGCCAGGTCTCCCGCGAATTCGAGGTCGATCCGCGCCGCCACGGCGCCGGCCTGGCGGATCTCGCAGTGCACGACGGTGGCGTCCACCCCGGAGTCGGTGCGCTCGGCTACGCACACGGCGGGCAGGTCGAGTTCCACGAACTGGTCGAAAGCGCTTGTCACGCTGATCAATCGGCGGGGCTGCGGGCCCATGGTGGTGAGCGCGACCTGTCGGCAGGCCTCGATGAGGAGGTTGCCGGGCACGTGGTCGAGCTGATGGTCGAACAGGATCGGATGGGTGGTGTCGGCGACCAGCGCGGCACGGGACCGGCCCGGGGTGGACTCCGGCGGCCCGATCACCACATTGCGGGGGTTCTCCCGGCCGACCAGCGCCGCGGCGGCCCGCGTGCCCGGCGAGGCGGGAATCTCGAAGGGCCCCAGGCCCAGCTGTTTCCGGTAGCCCGCGCGGATGGCGGCCCACTGCCGCGGATCCACCCAGGAGAAGGAGCCGTCCACGGTACCCATCGGAACTCCCCGGCAGCTGATGTCGAGGACCAGGTCCAGGCCCTGCAGCCGCTCACCCCGATGGTGTTCGCGCAGCGCCCGCACCCGCAGTTCGAGATCGGCGGGCGCGGAACCGATCTCCCAGATCGCGCCGTCGATGCCGGTGCCGTTGAAGGTGCGCACCAGGAAGGCCCGGTCGGTGGGCACGTCGAAGAACTCGTGGGTCACGGCGATGGAGGCTTGCCGGGCGGCCTCCATGACCGCGATCAGGTCGTGGTGCAGGCCCAGCGCGCCGGCGTGATCGCCGTAATGGCCGTGCATGCGTGGCAATTGGGCCCCAGCCACGTAGGCGCCGGAGGTTTCGGCCTCCAGCGAGGTCACGAAGACCTCCGCGACCGCGCGCCGGTGCGCGAGCGCGCGCGGGATGGTGCGCAGGTGGGTGGCGCGCACGGCGGCGGCGCGGGTGAGCGGGTGGACGGTTCTGGGTGGCTGTGTCGTCGTCATGGTCTGGCCTCCAGCCAATCGGTCGCGCTGACCGGGCGCAGGGTCTGCGACCCGGTCCCGGCGCGCATGGGTAGGACGTAGGAACCCAGCACGATGAGCGACCAGGGGTCGAGCGCGCGGCCACTGGACCACGCCACCTCCAGCAGCGCGGCCTGGGCGGCCGGGGAGCCGGGTTCGGCCGCGGAGATCCGATCGTCCAGGGATTTCATTGCGGCCGAACCCAGTTCGGTGCACAGCCGGGCGATGGCGTCGGCGCGCTCGAAGCTGCGGGCGGGGGCCCGGTCGTAGAGGTCGCGGGCCAGCGCGGCGGCCGCGTCGGTGCGGTCGCGCCCCTCGAGCGCATGGGCGAACACCTGGGCCCGGGTGGTCTCGTCGAAGTAGATGGCGAGTTCGCGCAGCACGTCGGCGGGATCGTCGGGGGAATGGACGAGATTGAGCAGGTAGTTGTGACGGCCGAGCAGGTAGCGCAGTTCACCGGGCTGCCGTTTGCGGGGGTCGGTCGCGCCCTTGGCGGCGGTGAGGCGCACCGGTGTCGGCAGGTCGGCGACCGGGCCGCGGACCACGAGCACCAGGACATCGGAGATCCCCACCAGCAGGTCGGCCAGGCGCCGCCGTTCCGGGGAGGCGATGTTCCAGGCGAAGTACCACAGGGCGCGGGCCACATGCCGATCCACCACCACGCGGCGGGCATCCACCACCTGGAAGTCGTTGTCCGCCAGCCAGGTCAGGGTCGGTTCGACGGCCCGGGCCACGATGGCGTCCGGTTTCAGCAGCAGCAGCGAGTGCTCGCGGGCGAAGGCGGCGACGTCGATACCGAGCCGCTGTGCCTGCTCGACGGTCTCGAGCACATAGGTGTCGGTGAGGTAGGCGTCGACCTTCTCCTTCGACGGAGTCGCGTCGGCGAGCAGGGTGCGCAGGGCGTCGTCGGTCACGACCGGACCCCCGCTCCCGGTGCCGATGCGCCGATTCCGGTGCGCGCCAGGGTTTCCGCGATGGACGGCAGCGGCGCGCCCAGGTAGCCGGACTCCAGGCAGTGATCCAGCAATGCCCGCAGGTAGTCCTTTCCGGTCTGCGGTGGGAGCCGGTCCAGCAGGCGGTCCGCGTTGCTGGTGTCGAAGGACAGCCGGCGCTGGAAGTAGCTGGTGTAGAGCGCGCCGATGCGCAGGTAGTACTCGCGCTCGATCGGGTCGAGATCCCCGGCGTGGAAGGAGGATTCCGGCACGAAGGTCGCGACGTCGAAGGACGGATACTCGGCCAGCACGTCGGAGACCTCGCGCAGTGACAGCGTGTCCCGGCCCACCGCGTGCAGGGTGGATCCGGCGACGCTGTCGAAATCGGTGACCGCAGCGGCGATCACATCGGCGACGTGGTCGACCGGGGCCAGGGCGAGCGTGGCGTCGTAACGGCCCGGCAGGGTGCGCAGCTTGCCCTCGACCATGAGTTTCACCACGGTGTAGAGGTTCTTGTACTCGCGGATCACGCCGCCGCCCAGCGCGCCGGTGACGATGCCCGGACGCACCACCGCCCATCGCAGACCGCGTTCCCCGGCCGCCCGGATCACCTGTTCGGCCCGCAATTTGCTCTGCTCGTAGCCGTTTCCGAAGGATTGGCCCGCGTCCAGTTCGTCCTCGCGGATGACGCCGTGCCGCAGACCGCACACGTAGGCGGTGCTGACGTGCAGCACCGGCACGTCCCAGGCAAGGGCCAGCGCGACGGCGTGCTCCGCGCCGCCCACGTTGAGCTCGTCGTAGGTCTCGGCGGTGGCGTCGAAGGCGGTGGTGGCGGCGCAGTGCACGATCATGCCCACCCGGCCGGCGAGATCGGCGGCCGTCGCGGGGTCCAGCCCGAAGACCGGCCGCCGGATGTCGCCGGTGATCCGCAGGTCCGGCTCGTACCCGCTGCCGTCATTGCGGCGGATGTCCGAATTGCTGTGCAGCACGGCGGCTACCGGGCGGCCGGCGGCGCTGAGCCGGGCGGCGACTTCCGATCCGACCAGTCCGCTCGCGCCGGTGAGCAGGACGGTGTTCCGTTCGCTCATGCGCTCACCTCCAGGGTGCGGGTGACCAGATCGACGACCTGGCCGACGCGCAGCACCCCCATCAGCTGTTCGGGCCGGTAGCGCGGCAGCGCGAAGCTCTGTTCGAGCACGACGGTCAATTCCATGAGCCGCAGCGAGTCGAAGCCGAGGTCCTCGATCAGGCGCAGCTCGTCAGTCCGTTCTCGCGCGTCGGTGGCAACGTCGAGTTCGGCGGGCCTCGGGGCCATGGTGGCGATGATGTGCCGGACGCGTTCGGCGACAGTGGCTTCGGTGGTCATGACTGCTCGCTCTCTCGCAGGTGGGGCTGCTGGCCGCCGCTGGCCAGCAGGTCGCGGGCCTCGTCCAGGGGCAGGTCGGCGTCGAGATACCCGGCCAGCCGCAGCCAGTCGTAGCCGAGGGTGAGGGTGCGCTGCCACTGCTCGCGGGAATCGAAGGAGGCCGGGAAGTCCCGGCCCGCACCGGTATCCGCGGCCAGGCGCCGCACCGTGGCGACGACGGCGTCGATACGGGCAAGATCGTTCAGCGCGTCGCCGCCGTTTCGCAGGGTGCGCGAGAACCGCACGCGCGCAGCCGATTCCAGTGCCGCGATCA
The DNA here is from genome assembly GCF_042755705.1 of Nocardia sp. NPDC059154. NCBI lineage: Bacteria > Bacillati > Actinomycetota > Actinomycetes > Mycobacteriales > Nocardiaceae > Nocardia > Nocardia sp. NPDC059154. The sequence goes on along the minus strand of NZ_JBHZCS010000039.1, from coordinate 59,373 downwards.
GCCTGTCCCGCTCGGGGGCGTACGCGGGCAGCAGCCCGGCGACCGTGCCGACCGGATCCACATCGGCGGGCAGCGGGTGAATGCCGAACGCGCTCAACAGCACTCGCACAGTCATGGCGATGAGCCGGTGCGCGGCGATATCGGCGACCTCGCCCTGCGCGTCCTTGACCGCGCCCACCAGATCCTCGCGGGCGTTCTCCAGCACCACGTTGGACCACACCAGATTCAGACCGGCCCCGATGAACCGCCGGGCAGGCAGCGCCGACAGCGTCGCGATTCCCTCCCCGCGCGCCGCACCGGTGAGTCCCAGCGCGGGCGTCGCCACCACGGCCACCGGCGTGTACGCCTGCACCGGTTTGCACATGGCCAGGGCCGGTTCGAGCACCTCTCCGCCCCGCCGCTGCAACCCGACGAACCCCAGCCGGACGAACTCCGCCAGCTCCGCCCCGATATCGCGCGGAGCGCGCGCCATGACATCCCGGATCGACTGCCGGAACACCACCGACCGCCACGCCTGGGCTCCCGCCTCGGACAGCACGAAAACCTCACTGTCGGAACGCAGCACGTGCAGACGCCCAGCCAGCGGCCAGGTGGTCACGGCGGGACGCCGCGTGAAGATCAGCTCGTGCGGGTCGTCCGCGACGCCCGCCACCCCGAGCTCTGCGGCCAGGGCCACCGTGGCAGCCCACCGCGCACCTCCCCGCTCCCGAGACACCGCGTCGGCAGTGGTGGGGATCGTCCGAGCGATCTCCCCACCGGAATCCGATGATTCAGTCGATTCGAGCGGCGTGAGCCGCCCGGAATCGCCCTCGCTACTCGCGTCGCCCCGGTCGGCGGCGCCGGTCAGCTCGCGGTAGCGGTCGATCAGCTCGTCGGGGGCGGTGCGATCGAGTTGCTGTGGCAGCCATTTGGTTTCGAGGTAGGTTTCGCCGCGGCGGGCGAGCCAGGCCTTCATGGCTTGCCGGAGGCCGTCCTCGGCCCAGGCCTCGGCTTCGGTGTGGGCGCCGAAGGCGCGCAGGGCGATGGCGTAGCCCAGGGCGTGGCGGGCACGGGTGGCCCACCAGTCGGCGACGAGGGTGGTGAAGGCGTCGTGGGTGAGGATTCCGCGCAGCTGGTCCAGATCGACCGTGCCGGGCCGGATGACCGTGGCACGCAGGAAACGCTGGCATCGGTTGAGGCCGTCCTCGTCCGGGTCGGTGGCGGCCCGCTCGAGTTGCCGGCGCAGCTGGGCCACCGAGCGGGTGCGGACCTCGACGCGGCGGCCGTCGAGGAACAGGACGGTCGGCAGGGTCGGCAGCTCGTCCGCGCCGGGGGCCACCACCAGGAAGTCGATGTCCGAGCCCGCATTGCCGAAACCCTCTGCCAGCGAGCCCTCGAACAGGACAGCGGCGTCCTCGGGAACGGCGACCGACCGCAGCGCGCCGTCCAGGAGCTGCCGCAGCCTGTCCAGGGGCAGGCCGGGTCGTGGCATGGCGTGTGCCGGGCGCGCCACAGCCTCGGATTCTCCTTCCGAGGCGTCGCTGGCCTGCGCGACCCAAGGCGGCTGCAACTTGTCGACCGCGGCCCCTTCCGGCTCGAGGGAAGTGGGTTGCCCCGCAGCGGTATCCGCCTCGTGCAATACCGCGCCCTCGAGGGCGCCGTCCCGCAGCAGCTGCCACATGTGGCGGCGGCGGGGTTTGCCGCTGGAGGTGCGGCGGATGAGGCCGCGCGGTCCGGTGACGATGTGCACGGTCTGGGCGGGTCCGAGGTGGCCGCGAATGAGGTCGCGGGCCTGCGGAATCCAGTCGCCGGGCGCGGTCTCGGCGAACAGCGCGACACCCTGGAGTCCGGCCTCGACGAGGCCGACGGCGGCGAGCTTGCCCTTGGTGAGCCCGGTTTCCTGGGCGACCCGGGATTCGATGTCCTCCATGAACACCGAGCGGCCGCGCACCTTGATGCTGGTGCCCATGCGGCCGAGGACGAAAACCTCGCCGCGGTAGAGGAATCCGGCGTCCCCCGAGTACAGGCGGCCGTTCTCCAGGCGGGTGGACGCGGTCGCGCTCGCCTCCCCGGAGTAGCCCAGCGCCACCGAGTCCCCGGTCACCACCATCTCACCCAGGACGCCGTCGGGCAGTTCCCGGCCCTCGTCGTCGACCACGGTCACGATGGATTCGGGGGTGGAGAAGCCGAGCCCGGTGATCCAGCCCGCGCCCGCCACCCGGTGGGTGTCGTCGAGCATCGCCTCCTCGAGCAGCGGAACCCGCTCTCCGAAGCGCAGATTCGGATTGTCCAGCCGCAGCGCGGTGATGGGCCGCCGGGTGGGCGAGGAGGTCACCATCAGGGTCGCCTCGGCCAGCCCGTAGGCGAGGGTGAAGGCGCCCATCGAGAAGCCTTGCGGGCCGGTCAGATCCGCGAAGGCCTGCAGATCGGCCACCTCGACCGGTTCGGACCCGATGGCCAGCGTCCGCCAGCCCGACAGATCCAGGCCGGCGATCTCCTCGGGCCGGACCCGGTGCGCCACATAGCCGAGCGCGAACGACGGCGACGGCGCGTGCTGGGCGTGGGTCATGGCGCGCAGCCAGCGCAGCGGGTCGCGCACGAACTGGTCGGGGCGCATGAGGTACAGGTCGGCCTGGTTGGTGACTCCCTGCAGGAACGCGCCGACCAGGCCCATATCGTGATACAGCGGCAGCCAGGACACCATGGTCTCGCCCGGCTGCCAGTCGATGAGGCGGGTGATCATGGCGATGTTGTTGGCCAGGTTGTGCCAGCTCACCCGCACGCCGCGAGGTGCGCCCGAGGAACCCGAGGTGAACTGCAGCAGTGCCACTTCCGACACGTCGGCGAGCTCGCGCGTCGCGGGGGCGGCGGGCAGCGCCGCGGCGTGGACGACCACCGGTTCGTCGGTGCGACCGGCCGCGAGGCAGGCACTGCGCACGAAGGTCTCGAACTCCGGGGAGGTGACCACCACGTGGGGCGCGGCCTGCTCGACGATGCCCGCGATGTGCGCGACGATCTGCTCCAGGTCGCCGAACATGGGCGGCGCGACCGGGGTGAACACCCCGCCGCACGCCCACACCGCGTAGAAGGCCGCCACACAGGGGAATCCGGTCGGCATGATCACGCACGCGCCGTCACCGCTGCCGAGTCCCGCGGCCCGCAGCAGGTCCGCGATCGACCACACCTGGTCGGCCAGCTCCCGATAGCTGCGGTACTCCCATCCGTCGGCCTCGTCGGCCAGATACAGCCCGGTGCCGGCCGATGGCTCGATCAGCCACCTGCGCACGGTCGCTTCGTCGTTCACGTGGTCGATCACTGGTCTCCTTCGGGAAGCACGGTGACGGTGCCGGCGGCCCCATCGACTCGAATACGCATGCCGCTGCGCAGTTGGCGGGTGATGCCGGGCAGCTGCACCACGGTTGGCACGCCCAGCTCGCGTGCCACGATGGCCACGTGGGTGAGCGGGCTGCCGCGTTCGATGACCAGTGCCGACGCCGAGGGCAGGGCCGCCACCCAGCCCGGATCGGTGCGGTAGGCGATGAGGATGCCGCCGGCCACGTCGCGGGGTTCGTCCACGATCACCGCGGCGCCCTCGACAATGCCCGCCGCCGACGGGGTTCCGGTAAGCACCGTGCCGGGAGTGGCCGCGGCCGTCGCGGTGACCGGCACCCAGCCCTGCTCGGCCAGTTCGGCATTGCCCAGCCGCGGTCCGACAGTGCGGAAGCGGGCCGGGGCCACCAGCGTGGAATCCTTGGCGCGCAGCGACTTCCGCACCGTCACCATTTCGCGCAGACGGTCGGTGTCCGCGCCCTCGTAGCAGCCGCGCAGTTCCTCGACGGTCAGCTGGAACACGTCCTCGAACTCGTCGATCACGCCGCGCGCCGCCAGATCCCGGCCCATCACCCGGATCATGCGCTTGACCATGCCGAACGCGCGGGTGCGGCAGAAGCGCAGCCGCTCACGGTGCGCGGCACAGCGGGAGACCTTGGCGCGCAGGCGTTCGTAGACGCGCCGCCGGACGCCGTGGCCGAGGTGCTCGTCCAGGTAGGCGTCGGCCTCGCCGGCGCGGTTCGCGGTCACGGTGTCGCCGACCCGGCCGACCGCACTGCGCAGCATGACGAACAGATTCGCCGGATTCTCCCGCAGATCCGGTGTTTCCAGCTTCAGCTCGTCGAGGCTGCGGTAGCCGTAGCGGTCCAGATAGTCGTCGAGGGCGGCGAGGAACTCGGTGCGCCCGGCGGCCCGCAGCGCTTCGTGAATCGCCTCCGGCGCAGTCGAATTGATGATGTCGTTCAGTTCCGGATCAGCGCGCACGACCCGGGCGAGTTCGGTCATGGCGCGGGCCGGCTCGGCGGATTCGACATCCGCGCCCGGGCCGACCACGGCGTACAGGAACCATTCCGGCGCCTTGGGCAGGAACAGCTTGGTCAGCAGGAACATCAGGCCCGAAAGGGTGAGCAGGATGGCGTCGAGCACCATGAGCGGGCCCCACCGCCGCACCAGGTCGCCCTCCACCGTGCGATAGGAGCGGTAGGCCTGTTCGCCGGTCAGCGCGGTGTAGTCCACGGCGTCGTACTCGTCGTAGACGCGGTAGAAGTCGGTCATGAACTGTTCGACCAGGTCGTCGATGCCGAACAGGCGACGGGCGTAGATCACCGTGGTGAGCGCGCGCGAGCGCAGCCGGGCGGACGTGCTGTCGAACTCGAAGGGGCGCAGCGTCTTCGCGATATCCGCCGGCAGCGGTTCGGCCACGCCGAGGGCGGCCTCGAGCACCCGGCGGTTGAGCGGGTAGCCGGGCGCGATGCCGACCATGCGGTACCAGTGCAGCAGGTTGTAGTAGACCCGGCCGTGAAAGCTGCCCAGCAGCACGGGAGTCCACGCATCGGTCTGCCGCAGCTGCTCGGGCGGTACTCCCAGGGAGGCCGCGTAGCCGCGGTACACGCGGCCGTAGATATCGGCGGCGGTGGTGTAGGTCAGCGGTGAGGTGACGCCGCTGAAGCTCTCGATGATGTTGGAGTTGTCCCAGATTCGCGTCTCACCGGGACCCACCCGCTCGCCCGCGCCACGCAGCTCGACCTCGCGCGCGGACAGCGTCGACGCGGTCGCGGTGATCGGCCGGGTCTGCAGCAGCCACACGCCGGTGTCGTCGATGGCCCATTCGATGTCCTGCGGTGCGCCACAGGATATTTCGACCTTCCGGGCGATCTCGGCGAGCTCGGCGGTCTCGACGTCGGTCAGCACCCGCGCGCCGCGTCGACCGGCCTCGACCTCGACCGTCGCGCAGCCCTGCCCGTCGCCCGGTTCGAAGCGAATATCCTTGTCCCCCAGTGCGATATCGAGCAGGACACCGGTGTCCCGGTCCAGGATCATCGAGTCGGCGTCGACCGCGCCGGACACCAGACCCTCCCCCAGCCCGTAGACGGCGCTGATCACCAGCTCGTCGTCCGCGCCGGTCATCGGATTCCGCGTGAACACCACGCCACTGGATCGCGCCGAGATCAATCGCTGTAACACCACCGCGGGCGCGTAGGCGCGAGACAGGCCGTGCGCGAACGTATATCGCACCGCACGCTCGGAGAACGCCGACACCCAGCAGTCCCGCACCCGGGCGATCACCGCTTCGAGACCGTGCACGTTCAGGTGGCTGTCGAACTGCCCGGCGAACGAAGCCTGCGCCCCGTCCTCGGCCGACATGGACGACCGCACCGCGATGGGCTCCGGCCCGAGCCGCTCCCAGGCCTCGCCGATCACCGCCACCGCCGCCTCGGACACCTCCGCGGCCGCCAGCGCCCCGCGCAGCTCGGCGGCCCGAGCCACCGCGGACTCGACCTCCCCGAGCGCCGCGAACCCCTCCAATTCCCCGGTCAGGCCCGCCGCGCTCGCGAACCCATCGAACACCTCCGTACCGAGCGCCACCCACTCGGGCACCCGCACCCCCACCTCCCCCAGCGCGTACAACCCCCGCGCCTTCCCACCCCCATACGCGGCGACATCCACCGAATCCGACCAAGGGCCGAGCAACCGCACAACCTCTCCCATCCCCCTGAGGCCAGTCACATCACAGCGAATGCCGGAGCAAGATCAGGGGTTCTACTTTGAGTAGTCCACGTTTCAAACGCGCACCAGCCCAAGGTTCTTGGGTCTGCCTCACCCCGGTTCCTCGAGCCACCATCACGGCCGAAGCCACGCCGTGCAATTCGCACAGCGAGTGCGACACAGTTGGATATCGCGAAAGAGCCCCGATAATCCCCGGTGGGCACCGGCGCAACCCGGCGATACTACTTATCCTGTTGCCCCACAAGATTTTTCGGCGAGGAACGCCGAGGTGCCCGCACGGTCACCGACGGCAAGGCGGTTGGCCTTTCGGAGAGCAGACCAGTTCGAGACGGTCGCACCGAGGCTCAGCGACGCGGTGAGCAGCACGGATGCCGCAGCGGTTTTCCTCATCCTCGAGGTCTGCCTGTTTCTCTCGAGGGGATTTCCGAGATCGCCCGCCGATCGCCGGGCGTCGAGCTCACCGTGTCGGAGCGCTCGGGCAGTCGTGCGGTCGCGCGCGCTGCTCGATTCGACCGATAGGCAGTGCCGATCGCCGCGCCATACCAGGCGCCACCGCACCGAGACTGGGCGCAGGACATCGCACGACCTCGGCGAAAGCCCGTGCGGTCCCGGCGAAAACCCATGCGGTCCCGGAGAAAGGAGAGCGAGTGGCCCGGCTGCAGATCGACGCGGTGTCGAAACGATTCGGCGCCGAGTACGCGATGCGCGAGGTGAGCCTCGACCTGCGCTCGGCACCCATGCCTCGCTTCGACGACAAACCGGCAGTCCCACCAATTCCGGTGCGGGCCTGCACATTCTGTCCGGCGACCCGGCCAAGCAGCGTGCGGCCTGGGAGCTGATCGAAAACCCCACCAGTCAGGAGTCCTACGTGAAGATCTCCCAGAACATCGGCTACCTGCCGCGGCGCTCCGAGATGATGACCGACCCAGACATGCTCGGCTCCTGGGCCGCGCAGAGCCCCCTGCTGGCCCCGAATGTCGCGCAGCTGGCGACCATGGAACCCTGGGTCTCCCTGCCCGGCAACGACTATCTGCAGATCCTCGACGGCATGATGGACGCCGTCGAGTCCGTCGTGTTCCAGGGCAAGGATCCGCAGGCCACCCTGACCGCCGCCCGCGCCGAGGGCGCCGGACTCCTGCCCACGTCATGAACCCGGCGAACATCCTGACCCTGGTCCAGCTCACCGACACCCATCTGCGGCCGAACGGTGAGCGCGTCCTCGACGCGGTCGACACCCATGCGGTCCTGCTGCACGTCCTCGACAAACTCCGCACCGGCGGGCGGCGCATCGACGCGCTCATCCTGTCCGGCGATCTGGCCGACACCGGCGCACCCGAGGCGTATCGGCGGCTGCGCGCGGCCGTGGAGCCGGTGGCGGCCGAGCTCGGCGCGCAGGTGCTCTACGTGATGGGAAATCATGACGAGCGAGCGGCTTTCGGGGTCGAACTGTTCGGGCACGAGCCCGGTTCGGCGGCGGCCGCCGCACCCTACGACCAGGTCCTGGAGGTGGCCGGGCTGCGCGTCATCGGCCTGGACTCCACCACGCCCGGACAGCATCACGGCCATCTCGAAGACAGCCAGCTGGACTGGCTGGCCGCCCAGCTCCGCGAGCCCGCGCCCCGGGGCAGCCTGCTGGTGCTGCATCACCCGCCGCTGCCCTCGGCCGTCCCCGCCGCCGAATTCCTCAAGCTGCGCAATGCCGATCGGCTGGCCGAGGTGCTCACCAGCACCGACGTCCGCATGATCCTCTGCGGGCACAACCACATGACCGCGGCCTCCGCGCTGGCGGGCATCCCGGTGTGGGTCGGACCCGCGCTGGCCTATCGCATCGACGCCATGTCACCGACGGGCCGTCAATACGGCATCGCCGGTTCGGGTTTCACCCGGATCGACGTCCTGGACACGGCCATCATCGCCAGCGCTGTCGAAACGACACCCACGACCCGGCTCTACGACAAGTCCGACACCGAAGTCCAGGAACGTCTCCAGGCTCTCCAGTCCGGAAGGGGCTAGCGGTGTTCGTCACTGTCGCCCCACAGGACCCGCCGCCACTGCCGACCCCGGCACCGGCGGCGGGTCCGCACCGCGCCCGGCTCCGCCGCCTCCTGATCCGCCGGGCCACGCCCCACCTGTACCTCACACCGGCACTGATTCTGCTGGTGGTGTGGGCCGGATTGGCCGGCATCAGCGGCGAGTACGACGAGGCGGCCCGCGTCGACGGCGCGAGTCCCGGCAACTGGGATTGCGCAGCTTCATGGGCACCGAGGGCGAGCAGTGGGGTCCGATGATGGCGGTTGCCGGGCTGGGGAACTCAAATGATCACAGTCCGAACACCCGCCGGGCGTTCCCCTCCAGGTACAGCTCCCGCGTCTCGTCGTCCAGGCCCAGCTGTTCCAGCCCGTCGAGCGCGTGCTGCGGCATGATCATCGGATAGTTGGTGCCGAACAGCACCTTCCGCCGGCCGCTCGTGGTCTTCAGATACGCGACCAACGCCGGCGGCAGCCGTTTCGTGGTGTACGCCGAGGTGTCGATGACCACGTTCTCGTGCTTGCGCGCCACCGCGATCATCTCCTCGGTCCACGGATAACCGACATGACCGCACACGATCGTCAGCTCCGGGAAATCCAGGGCGATCCGGTCGATGTAGGGAATCGGCCGCCCCGGCTCCGAGGGCCGCAGCGGCCCGGTGTGCCCGACCTGCGTGCAGAACGGAATCCCCAGATCCACACACGCCGCGTACAGCGGATAGAACCGCGCGTCGGTCGGCGGCACCTCCCACAACCACGGCAGCACCCGCACCCCCTTGAACCCCTCTTCCCGCACCCGATGCCGCAGCTCCCGCACCGACTCCATCGGCCGCCGCAGATCCACCGAGGCGACCCCGATCAGCCGGTCCGGTGCCTCCGCAACCCATTGGGCCACTTCGTCATTCGAGATGAGCACCCCCTCCGGCGCGCACCACGCCGACAGCAGCGCCCGATCCACGCCGCCGGCGTCCATGGCGGCCAGCGTGGCCTTCAGCGGAATCTCCTCCGACGGGATGACATCCCCGGTCCACCGCCGCAGCGAGTCGAAGATGTCACGCGCGAGAAAGCGACCCGTCGGATGCTGTGCCCAGGCGTCGATCGTCATCACTGACCACCCCACTGCTCTCCGGGTCCGCAGCGCTCGCCGGCTCCGGACCGTCCAGACATTCCAGGAACGCGGCCACCGCCGGATTGGTCTCCGCACCGCGCCAGACCGCGTACAGATCCAGTGTGGGCACCGGATCCACGATTTTCACCGCAACCGACATACTTCCCGGTCCGCCCATCCCCATGGAGATGGCGCGCGGCAGCGAGGCGAACCCCACCAGCGGCCGCACCGACACCATGTGCGCGGTCGCCCCGGGATCATCGGCGTACTGCGTGACATTCAGCGAGATCCGCGCGTGCGCGGCCGCCCGGAAGATGTTGTCGTACATGGCCGGGCACTGCTCCCGCGCGAACAGCACACACTCCTGGTCCTGCAGTTCGGCGAACGGCACCCCCACCCGGTCCGCCCACCGATGCCGCCTGCCCACCACCGCCACCAGCGGCACCCGATGCAGCAGCCGCCGGTACCGGAACTCCGGCGTGCTCGGATGGCCGTACACCATGGCCACATCCAGCGCGCCCTCCGCGAGCGCGGTGAGCTGCGGGCCGGTCCGCTTCTCCCACAGCGACACCTCGATATCGGGATACCGCTCGGTCATCCGGACCAGCGTGTCCGGCAGCACGTGCCGGCTCGCGGGCAGGTTGTAGCCGACATTCACCGTCCCCACCCGTCCGTCCGCCAGGGCCCGCGCCGCCCGTGCCGCCCGATCCAGCTGCGCCACGATCTGCCGGGCCTGTATCTCGAACTCCCGCCCGGCCGAAGTGAGCCGCACCTCATGGGAGTTCCGCGCCACCAGCGTCACGCCGATCGACTTCTCCAGCTTCTGCAACTGTGCGCTCAGGCTCGGCTGCGTCAGATGCAGCCGCCGGGCCGCGCGCCCGAAGTGCAGCTCCTCGGCGAGGGTGATGAACGAGACCAGATGTCGGATCTCCATGGGCCGGCTCCTCTGTCATACCCGCCACGCTCGTCGCGATACCGGCCACGCTAGCCCCGGCGGGTAACCGGCGATGAATTGCGGTTCTCCCCGGAACAAATGGCCGATGGCCTTCGTTGTACCTCCACGGCTCCAGGTCCGCGCTCCACGCGGACACCTGGAGTCAGGGGGCGAAAAAATCACCCGACAACGGCAGGTCCGTTGTGCCACCATGTTTTTCACCGATGATCAGCCGACCGTCACGGTCGTGACCAGCAGGAAAGGAGGAGACGGCAATGAATCCCAGGTTCAGCGAACAGTATCCGAGTTCGCCCGAACAGCGCGCACTACTCGTGCGCCATGCCGAGCGCAGCCTGCGCGGCGACGACCGGAACATCGGCCGTCTCCAGGCCCACGCGTAAGCGGGCAACTCCCTCCTTCTGTTCGATCCCTTTCACGAAACATGGTGACCCCCATGCTGTTCCGTCACGCCGACGACCCGGAGATAACCACCGACAACTGGATACACGCCGGAGTGCTGCTGCTCAACGCCTCCTACGAGGCGCTGACCACGATCCGCGCCGAGCGCGCGGTGGTGCTGCTGCTCGGCGGCGCCGCCGAAACCGTCACCGATCGGCGGCCGCACTTCCCGATCCGCTCGAAGCACCTGGAGCTGGCGCTGCCGGAGACCATCCGGCTGCACCGCTACATCTACCTCGAGCACCGGATCCTGGTGCACGACGACGACAGCCGCGCCACCCTGGCCGCGGTCCTGCGCCGCGACCGCTACCGCTGCGGGTACTGCAACGACTGGGCCCGCACCGTCGACCACATCCGCCCGCGCTCGAAGGGTGGGCCCAATACCTGGGCCAACCTCATCGCCGCGTGCGGTCCCTGCAATACGTACAAGGCGGACCGGACTCCCGAGGAGGCCGGCATGCGCCTGCTGTGGGAGCCCAAAGCCCCCAATGACAGAGAGCGGGCCCAGCGTCAGGTCTGGAAGGAACTGGCGGCGTCCTGAATCCCAGGACCGGGACCGATCTCGATGAACGAAGAACACCCGCACCGCGTGATCGGACATGAGAGGAGCGAGATCCGATGACGAACACTGCACTTCGGGAGCCGACCCTGGCGGATCTGCTCCCCATCTCCGACTCGAAGGACTACTGGCAGCGCGCGGCCTGCAAGGGCGACCCGAACCACGAGGCGTGGTTCCCGTACCCCTCGCAGGACTTCGACTACGCCCGCACCATCTGCGCGGCCTGCCCGATCCGCCGCGAATGCGGCGACTTCGCGGCCCGCACCGGCCAGTCCGGCGTCTGGGGCGGTCACGAGTACGACCGCGGCAAGCTGATTCGCGACTGACACCTCGGCGGTGGCTCCCCTCGGAGCCACCGCCGTTGTCGTCGCTGCCCCGCCGGGTCCAGGCCGGTCGGATTTCGCGTAACCGCCTGGCACAGGTGGCTACCAACCCGTCAACATAGGATGTCGCTCGTGGGAACTCATCGCGCCGCGGGCGGGTCACGAGGGATCAGCAAGGGACCGGTTATCGCAGTGGTCGCGGTGGCAGTGCTAGCGCTGGCCGTCGTCGGCTGGGCCTGGCTGTCGGATCGGTCCAAGGAGCGCGACAGCCGCGCCGCCGCCTCCTGCGTGGAGGGCACCGCCACCCTGAATGTGACCGTCGATCCCGACATCCTCACCCCGGTCGAGGCCGCGGCCGACCGCTTCAACGCCACCAAGCCGCACGTACGCGACCACTGCGCCGAGGTGGCCGTGGCCGCACAGCCCTCGGCCGCCATGGTCGCGGCCTTCACCTCCGGCAAGGCGTGGGATCCGGCGCTGGGCCCGCAGCCCGCGCTCTGGATTCCGGAGTCCTCCCGCTCGGTCGAGCAGATGCGCGTGCCGGGCCTGATCGCGGGCACCCCGGCCCCCATCGCGGTCAGCCCCATCTCCCTGGCCGTCCCCGACGACCTGCGCCGCGCCCTCGAGACCGCCAAGGTGCACTGGTCGGACCTGCCCCGGCTGCAAGAGGGTTCCCTCGCCGATATCGGGCTGCCCACCTGGGGCAAGCTGCGCCTGGCCATACCCGCCGGGGACGGCTCGCTGGCCGTCGCGGCCGCGGTCGGCTCGGGCTTCTCCGGCACCGATCCCCTCGACGAGAAGGCCGTCGCCACCGGTCAGGTGGTCTCCGCCATCTCCGGCCTGGCCGCGGGCGCACCCGCCGCGAAGGACGTGACCGGCGCGCTCACCGACCTGTCGGGGGCCGCCGACCCGGCCACCGCTCCCGTGCACGCGGTGGCCGCCACCGAGCAGCAGATCCGGGCCCGCAACGGCCTGACCGCCTTCCGCCCCGACAGCGCGGGCCCGGTCGCCGACTACCCGGCCGCCCAGCTCACCGGCTCCTGGGTGGACCAGACCCAGAATCTGATCGCGGGCCTGTTCGCCGACTTCCTGCGCGCCCCCGACCAGTCGAAGCTGTTCACCGACAACGGTTTCGGCGCCGCACCCCCGGCCACCGCACCGGTCCCGGCGAAGGCGGTCCTGGACAAGGTGGGCCAGATCCTCGCCCATCCGGTGCTCGGTGTGCAGGCCACCGTGCTGCTCGACGTCTCCTCCTCCATGTCCACCACCGAGGGCTTCGGCACCCGCCTCGCCAATGCGGCCGCGGCACTGGAGTCCACGATGGGCGTCATGCCGCCGGGCTTCGGCCTGGGCGTGTGGGAATACTCGAAGAACCTCGACGGGATCAACCCCTACAAGGTCCTGACCCCGACCGCGCCGCTGTCGGACGATCAGCGCACCGCCATCAGCCAGGCCCTGAGCACGGTCACCGCGAGCACCTCCAAGCCGGACCGCACCTATCCCACGCTGCAGGCCGCCTACAAGAACGTGCTCGCCAACTACGCCGCGGCCCGCACCAATTCGATCCTGCTGATCACCGACGGCCCCGAGGACGATTCCACGGTCACCGGCGATCAGCTGCTCGCCGAGATCGCCGCCGCGACGGATCCGGCGCATCCGGTGCGGATCGACGTCATCGTGGTCGGCGGCCCCGGCACCCAGACCCTGCAGACCCTCACCCAGCGCACCGGCGGCACCTACACCAAGGTCAACACCACCGCGGACCTGCCGTTCGGCACCGCGGTCTCGCAGGCGCTGACCACACCCTGACCGGCCCGAATTCCAGGGCGGCAAGGGCACGGCAACACGGCGGCAGCGCTTTCCGCATTCGCCAGCAAACCCGTGGCATATTCGGCGAATGGCACAGAGCACTGGTCCCGAACCCACACTGAAACAGGGCTTCGCCGCCGGAACGACGATCGCGGCGGGCATCCTGCTGCTCGTCGTCGGCGCGCTGTCGATCCTGCAGGGCATTTCCGCGGTGGCGTCGGACGACCTGCTGGTCGTCGGCTACGACTACGTCTACAAGATGAACACCACCGGATGGGGCTGGATCCACATCGTCCTCGGCATCATCGAGATCGTGGTGGCGATCGGCCTGCTCCGGGGCACCACCTGGGGCCGGGTCGCCGCCCTGATCCTGGCGGCCCTGTCCATCGTGGAGAACTTCCTCTGGATTCCCTACTACCCGGCCTGGTCGCTGCTCATCATCGCGCTCGACGTCGTGGTGATCTGGGCCATCTCCACCTACAAGCCCGTCGCCGTCTGAGCCCCGGCGCGGTGACCGTGCCCGCGGCACCGCAGCGCCGATAGTGCCTGCGGCACAACGGTGAAGCGGGGGACCGGGTGTGGGAGCGAAGGGGGGGGGGTGGTGTTTGGTGGGTGGGGGGGGGGTGGGCGGGGGAGGGGTGAGGGGGGGGGGGGGAGGAAAAAAAA
>NZ_JBHZCS010000039.1:0-45442 GCF_042755705.1 Nocardia sp. NPDC059154 | reverse complement strand
TCTTCTCTTTTATGATGCTCCCTCCCCCGCGCCACCGCGGCGTCGGTCTCCCGCGAGACCAGTGGGGCCCCCCCCCCTTCCTTCCTACCCCCTTTCCCCCGCTTCACTTGTTCGACGGTCAGTCGCCGATCACTCGGCGTACGCGTCCAGCGGCGGGCACGAGCACACCAGATTGCGGTCGCCGTAGGCGCCGTCGATGCGGCGCACCGAGGGCCACACCTTGGCCCGGGCGTGCTTCACACCCATCGGGTAGACGGCGAGTTCGCGGCTGTACGGGTGATCCCATTCGCCCACCAGGCATTCCGCGGTGTGCGGCGCGCCGCGCAGTGGGTTGTCCTCGACCGGCCAGACCCCGGCCTCGACCTGGTCGATCTCGCCCTTGATGGCGATCATGGCGGCGATGAAAGCGTCCAGCTCTTCGAGGTTCTCGCTCTCGGTGGGCTCCACCATGAGGGTGCCCGCGACCGGGAAGCTCATGGTCGGGGCGTGGAAGCCGTAGTCCGCCAGGCGCTTGGCCACATCGTCGACGGTGACGCCGGTGCGCTTGGTGATCTCGCGCAGATCCAGGATGCACTCGTGGGCGACCATGCCGTTGTCGCCGGTGTAGAGCACCGGGAAGTGCGGATCCAGCTTGCGCGCAATGTAATTGGCCGAGGCGATGGCGGTCAGGGTGGCACGGCGCAGGCCGTCGGCGCCCATCATGCGGATGTAGGCCCAGGTGATCGGGAGGATCGAAGCCGAGCCGTACATGGCCGCCGACACCGCGTGCGAACCCTTTTCGAGGGGATTGCCCGGCAGGTACTGCGCCAGGTGCTCGCGCACCGCGACCGGACCCACGCCCGGGCCGCCACCACCGTGCGGGATGCAGAAGGTCTTGTGCAGGTTCAGGTGGCTGACATCGCCGCCGAACTTGCCCGGACGGGCCAGTCCGACAAGGGCATTGAGGTTCGCGCCGTCCACGAACACCTGGCCGCCGGCCTCGTGCACCAGCCCGCACAGCTCGGCCACCTCGTGCTCGTACACGCCGTGGGTGGACGGGTAGGTGATCATGATGCAGGCCAGCCGCTCGGCGTGGTCGGCGATCTTGGCGCGCAGATCGTCGAGGTCGATATCGCCGTTGGGACGGGTCTTCACGACCTCCACCCGCATGCCCACCATGGCGGCGGAGGCGGCGTTGGTGCCGTGCGCGCTGGAGGGGATCAGGCAGGTGTCCCGGTGCGAGTCACCGCGATCCAGGTGGTAGCGGCGAATGGCCAGCAGGCCCGCGTATTCGCCCTGGCTACCGGCATTGGGCTGCAAGGAAACCCGGTCGTAGCCGGTGACCGCGCACAGCCAGCCCTCCAGGTCCTCGATCAGCTTGATCAGGCCCGGGGCGTCCTCGACGGGGGCGTAGGGGTGCACCCGGTTGAAGCCCGGCCAGGTGATGGACTCCATCTCCGCGGCCGCGTTCAGCTTCATGGTGCAGGAGCCGAGCGGAATCATGCTGCGGTCCAGGGCGATGTCCTTGTCCGACAGCGCGCGCAGGTAGCGCAGCATGGCGGTCTCGGTGCGGTACCTGGTGAACGCGGGCGCGGTCAGGTACTCCGAGGTGCGGACCTCGATGTGCGGGCGCTGCTTGCCGTGGAAGAGCGCGCCCTCCGGGCCGACCGGGATCTCCGCGCCGAAGCAGTCCAGCACGTCGACCACATTGGCATCGGTGGTGACCTCGTCACAGGCGATCGCCACATGATCGGCATCGACCAGCCGCAGGTTGATCCCGCGCCCCTTCGCCTTGGTCACAATGGATTCCGCACGCGCGGGCACCTTCACCAGCACGGTATCGAAGAAGGTCTGGTGCACCACCGCGTCGCCGAGCCCGGCGGCCAGCCACTGGGCGTGCCCGTGCACCCGGCGCGCGAGCGAGCGCAGCCCGTCCGCGCCGTGATACGAGGCGTACATGGCGGCCAGGATGGCCAGCAGCACCTGCGCGGTGCAGATGTTCGAGGTCGCCTTCTCGCGGCGAATGTGCTGCTCACGGGTCTGCAGGGCGAGCCGGTAGGCCAGGTTGCCGTCCGCGTCCACGGACACGCCGACCAGGCGGCCCGGCAGCTGCCGCGCGTGCGCGCTGTGCACCGCGAGGTAGCCGGCGTGCGGCCCGCCGAAGCCCAGCGGCACGCCGAAGCGCTGCGTGGTGCCGAAACAGGCATCCGCGCCCTGCTCCCCCGGCGGCGTAATCAGCGTCAGCGCAAGCAGATCCGCGCCGACCGCCACCAGCGCGCCCCGCGCGTGCGCGGCCTCGATGACCGGCGCCCAGTCGACGATGCGGCCGGACGCGCCCGGCTGCTGCACGATCACGCCGAAGAAGTCGCCCTCGGGCAGCTGCCCGTCCGCCAGATCGGCCTCGACGATCTCGATGCCCAGCGGCTCGGCCCGGGTGTAGAGCAGCGTCCGGGTCTGCGGGAACAGATCGGTGTCGATGAGCAGCCGCCCGGACTTGCTCTTGCGGTTGGCCCGCTGCAGCAGCGTCATGGCCTCGGCCGCCGCGGTGGCCTCGTCCAGCATGGAGGCGTTGGCGACCTCCATGGCGGTCAGGTCGGCGACCATGGTCTGGAAGTTCAGCAGCGCCTCGAGGCGGCCCTGGCTGATCTCCGGCTGGTACGGCGTGTACGCCGTGTACCAGGCCGGGTTCTCGACGAGATTGCGCAGCAGCACCGGCGGGGTGAGGGTGTCGTAGTAGCCCAGCCCGATCATGGAGGTGGCCACGGTATTCGAATTCGCCAGCGCCGCAAGCTCGGCGAGCGCCTCGTGCTCGGACAGCGCGGCGGGCAGCGCGTTGAGCCCATTGCCCTCGGGCGCGTCCAGGATGCCGGCGGGCACGGCCCGGGTGGCGAGTTCGTCCAGCGACTCGACGCCCACGGTCTCGAGGATGCGGCCGGTCTCGCCGCTGTCGGGGCCGATGTGGCGGTCGGCGAAGGATCGAGTCCAGATCACGGCTGCTCTCCAAAGGGGTGGGCGGGGGTCGGCCCGACGGCCGACGTGTCGTCTGCCCTCCCCCTCTGTCCTCGATGCCTGAGAGATTCGGACCCCAGCCTTGCGGCCGTTGACCTTTCACCATGGGCGGGTGACGCGAGGTCACCACTTTCCAGAGGCGTCGAAACTCCGCACGGTCCCTGGTGCCTGAGAGATTGACGGGGAGGTGCTGCTCCTTCGGCGTCCGAGACTATCCCCGGAACTCTCCCGCACGGCTGCGACGCACTGTCAGTCTAAGCGGCGCCAGGTTACAAGAATGTTGCCTGGGCAGGTTTCAGACTGTGGCGCAGTTCAAACGGCCCGCCCCGGATACGCGAAACGCGCGCCGCAAGAAGCGGCGCGCGTCCGGAAAACGGTGCCTAGCCGGTCTTGCTCATGCGGGCCTTGCGGCGGAAGGACAGCTCGTCCTCGGGTCGGTCCGAGGTGGTCGCGGTCTCGGCGCGCTCGGCCGGGAAGTTGGCGATCGCTCCGGTGAGTTCGCGCATGGCGCCGCTGACGGCGATGCCGAACACGCCCTGGCCACCCTGCAGTAAATCGACCACTTCTTCGGCGGAGGAGCACTCGTAGACGGTGGTGCCGTCGGAGAAGAGGGTGATCCCGGCGAGGTCTTCGACGCCCCGGCTGCGCAGGTGATCCACGGCGATGCGGATGTTCTGCAGCGAGATGCCGGCGTCGAGGAGCCGCTTGACGATCTTCAGGACCAGGATGTCCTTGAACGAGTAGAGGCGCTGGCTGCCGGATCCGGTGGCACTGCGGATGGACGGGACGACCAGTCCGGTGCGGGCCCAGTAATCGAGCTGGCGGTAGGTGATGCCGGCCACCTGGCAAGCGCTGGGCACGCGGTAGCCGACGAGTTCGTCGGGCACCGTGTCATCGGGGAACAGCCCTGGCTGCACCACATCCTGAGGTTGCGGTTGATCTCCCACTGACTACTCCCTTACTGCTTACCTATCAGGGCTCGGGCTCTGTCAATCGACTCTGGAGCGTTGGCCTAACAATCGAGGCTACTCCCCTGATTGTCGCGGCAGAATCGGCACCGGCAAAGCTTGATCAGCCGCGTGTTTTTAACCCTAAACCTGAGGTAGAGACCCGGTTTTGTCCTGTTTGGAGATCATTACCAGGTCAGGAACTGGTCAGCTGTCCGTGGCCTTGAAATCATCGGGAGATACCGATTCGAGAAACTCCTTGAACTTCTCGACCTCGTCCTCGCGCTCGTCCGGCATGACCAGTCCGGCCTCTTCCAGCACCGGCTCCTCGACATAGATCGGGCAGCCCACCCGCAGCGCGATGGCCACCGAATCCGAGGGCCGCGCGGAGATGCGCAGATCGTTCTCGAAGACCAGGTCGGCGTAGAAGGTGCCCTCCTGCAGATCCACGATCCGCACCTCTTTGAGGGTGTGCCCGAGCTCCTTGATCAGGATCTTGATCAGATCGTGGGTCAGCGGGCGGATGGGCGTGACTCCCTCCTGCTCCAGCACGATCGCGGTGGCCTCGGCCTGGCCGATCCAAATAGGTAGATAGCGGTCGCCGGAGACCTCTCGGAGCAACAGCACGGGCTGATTCTGTGGTTGTTCGACACGGATGCCGATCACACGCATTTCGCTCATCGCACTGCCTCCCAAGATCCTCACCGGCCGCCCAACCCGGCTGTAATACCGAGTCTAGGCGAAGAATTCAGCCCCCGAGGGAAGCGCGCACAGAGGTCTTCACCAGGCAGGTGTGCAGAGTCAGCGACAATGCCGCCAACTCGCGGACCGTCTCCTCGGCCCGGGCGCGGGCATCCGCGTCGCGGCTCTTGGCGATCGGCGCCGCGATCTGCGCGACCATGGCGGCCTCGCGATCGGCGGCCAGTTTGAAGGCGCGCAGATGCCTTGCCTCCAAACCGAATTCGCTCAGAGCCTTGGCGGTGCGGGCCAGCGTGACGGCGTCACCGTCGAAATAGCCTGCGGCACCGGGGGTAATGAGGTTGGCGCGAATCAGCTCGGTCAGGAACTTCTCGTCGATGCCCGCCTGCTCGAGCAGATCCGCCCGGGTGATCCGGATTTCGTGGTCGAACCGGAGCTCCTCGGGCGATACCTCACCGGGCACGGCGTTCAGCCGCCGCAGGCGGCCGCCTCCATTGGGCGACAGACCATCTCTCGTGTCGGGCCCAGGTCTGGAATCGGGCACGGCCCCTCCCACGGCGTTCGCCCGGGCCCGGGCCTCCCGGACCCCGAGCGTCGCCGCCCCACTGTCGATCGCTTCGAGCTGTTCCTTGATCACCTTCAACGGCAGGTACTGATCCCGCTGCGCGGTCAGCACGAAGCGCAGGCGCTCGACGTCCGCCACATGAAAGCGGCGGTACCCCGAGGGCGTGCGCTCCGGGCTGATCAGGCCCTCCGACTCCAGGAATCGGATCTTGGAGATGGTGATGTCCGGAAAATCCGGACGCAGGAGATCCAGCACGGAGCCGATCGACATGCCTCCGCGCGTCCACTGCGCTGCGCCAGTCATTCCGCTCGGTCCTATAGACCCGAGTCGCTCGTCGCCGGTCGCGGTCCCGTCAGGAAGACGAGACGGAACTTGCCGATCTGGACCTCGTCACCGTTCTGCAGCTCCGAGGAATCCACCGGCTCCCGGTTGACGTAGGTGCCGTTGAGGCTGCCCACGTCGACGACCTGGAAGGTGTCGTCGTCCTGGCGGAATTCCGCGTGACGCCGGCTGACGGTGACATCGTCCAGGAAGATGTCGCTGTCGGGATGGCGTCCCGCCGAGGTGGTCGGCTGGTCGAGCAGGAAGCGCGAGCCGGCGTTCGGACCACGCTTGACCACCAGCAGGGCCGCGCCCGCGGGCAGGCCCTCCACTCCCTGCACCGGCTGCTCGCCGGTCTGCTCGGTGCGCGACGTGTCGACCTCGTTCAGGAAGTCGGCACGGAACACCGAAGTGGTCTCTGCTGCCGTTTCCTGGTAACCCGGGTCCTTGTTCTCGCTCACCCTTGCTCTCCTCCTCGAACCGAATAATCCATGCAAGCAGTTGATGCCCTCAGCGATGCGGCACTCCGGCCGCTCCCCGCTTCGGGTAGGTCCGGATAATCCGGACACCGGCTGCGCGCACTTCTGTTGGCATTGACCGTACCCTGCCAGGGCGTACCCGTGCAGGTAGAACTGTGAAGGCTCCTTCAGCCTCCGATAACTCCTTGATAACCTGCGGCATCGAGGAGCTTTCCGAGCGCCGCTTCGAGCGCCTCGGCGGACTCCGCCTCGACCTCGAAGAGCCACCCGTCGCCGTAGGCGTCGGAGTTGACCGTCTCGGGTTCGGCATCCAGAAGATCGTTCACCGCAACGACTTTCCCGGCCAGCGGGGCGTAGATGTCGGACACGCTCTTGGTGGATTCGATCTCGGCGATGCCGTCACCGCTGGCCACGTCGGAGTCCACCGCCGGCAGCTGCACGAACACGACGTCACCCAGCTGCGACTGCGCGTAATCGGTGATACCCACCCGCACCCGGGTCGGACCCACTTTGCTCACCCACTCGTGCTCTTCGGAGTAGCGCAAATCCTCGGGTACTGCGGTCACTGGCAGTGTCCTTTCAACGGGCGTTCCTCTCGGGATCGTCGTCGATCCGTCCGCCGCACACCCTATCGGGAGTGATCATGGTGTGGCACGGGCGGTATCGCTCGGGCCACGGCGACGGCTTTGCGGAGATACAGCATTCCGGTCCAGACGTAGACCGCCGTGCCCCAGATCAAGAATGCCCCACCGAACGCGCGGCCGAAACCTGCCGCCGCCCAGTCCATCTGCCCCGCCAGCAGCCAGGGCAGCGCGGACATCAGCGCGAAGGTGGCGGCCTTGCCCAGGTAGATGACCTCGGGCGGGGGGAGGTTGCGGCGCCGGTAGATGCCGAGGGTGAGGGTCAGGATCGCGTCGCGGCCGACCAGGATCAGCACCACCCACCAGGGCAGGATGCCGCGAATCAGGAAGCCGCCCAGGGTCGCCAGCAGGTAGAGGCGATCCACCAGCGGGTCGAGGATGGCGCCCAGTTTGGACGACTGATCCAGCAGGCGGGCCAGCTTGCCGTCCAGGAAGTCGGTGATGCCGCTGACGACCAGCAGCGCGAAGGCCCAGCCGTCGGCTTTCTCGGCGAGCAGCAGCCACAGGAAAACCGGGACGCCGATCAACCGGATCACGCTGAGCACGTTGGGCACGGTGAGGATGCGGTCGCTGTAGACCGGTTCGGCGTTCCGCTCGGTTGTCACAACCCGGTCATACCCCAATCGCTGCGCCATCTCCATCCGGGCACGCCGCCGCGCCGCCGCCGGAGCCAACCGATATGTTCGCTGTCATACTCACCCCGTGAGAGAATGACATCAGTATTTTCTCATCGTATTGGAGGGGTGCGAATTCGCAGGGCGTGCTGCGGTTCGGGCCCGAGTGGTGAAGGCTGATCGGTACAGCCCAGGGAGAGGAAAGACCATGCCCGACTTCGACTATGACGTCGTCGTTATCGGCTCCGGGTTCGGGGGGAGTGTGAGCGCGCTGCGCCTGAGCGAGAAGGGCTACCGGGTCGCCGTGCTGGAAGCCGGCCGCCGCTGGAACGCCGAGGACATTCCCAAGACGAACTGGAATGTGCGCAAGTCGATCTGGGCCCCGCGGCTGGGGCTGACCGGCACCCAGCGCATCAGCATTCTGGGCAAGTGCGCGGTGTTCTCGGCGGCGGGCGTGGGCGGCGGGTCGCTGATCTACGGCAACACCCTCTACGAGCCGCTGCCGGCCTTCTACACCGACCGGCAGTGGGCCCACATCACCGACTGGCGCTCGGAGCTCGCGCCGTACTACGACCAGGCGCAGCGCATGCTGGGCGTGGCCCCGAATCCGCGCATGACCCCGGCCGACGACGTGATCCGTTCGGTGGCACAGGATCTGGGCGTGGCCGACACCTTCCACGCCACCAATGTGGGTGTGTTCTTCAACGAGGCCGCGCCCGGCGAGGAGGTGGACGACCCGTACTTCGGCGGGGCGGGGCCGAGGCGCGCCGGCTGCATCCACTGCGCGCGCTGCTTCACCGGCTGCCCGCACAACGCCAAGAACACCACGCCGAAGAACTACCTGTACCTGGCCGAGCAGGCCGGCGCGCACGTGTTCGAGCTGACCACGGCCAGCAAGGTGCGGCCCATGACCGGCGGCGGCTACGCCATCGAGACGCAGCGCTCGGATCGCTGGATCCGCAAGGGGCGCAAGGTGTTCACCGCCGAGCAGGTGGTGTTCGCGGCGGCCGCGCTGGGCACCCAGAAGCTGCTGCACAAGATGCGGGACGAGGGTGTGCTGCCGAACCTGTCGCCGCGGCTGGGCGAGCTGACCCGGTCCAACTCCGAGGCCATCCTGAACGTGGTGAGCAAGGCCCGCGACGACTTCGCGGAGGGCATCGCCATCACCTCCTCGATCCATCCCGAGCCCGACACCCATGTCGAGGTGTGCCACTACGGCAAGGGCCAGAACGGCCTGTTCCCGCTGTCGGTGCCGCTGGTGGACGGCGGCGCGTTCCGGTTCCTGCGCTTCCTGCTGGCCATGGTGCTGCACCCGGTGGTGTTCGCGCGCAGTCTCAATGCCCGGCGGGCGTCGGAGAAGTCGGTCATCCTGCTGGTCATGCAGTCGCTGGACAACTCGCTGACCTCGTTCCGGCGCTGGGGGCAGCTGAAGACCAAACAGGGCATGGGCAAGCCGAATCCGACCTGGATCCCGCTCGCGCACGACGTCGGCCGCCGCTTCGGGGCGAAGGTCGACGGCGACGTGCAGATGCTGGCCATGGACGTGTTCAACATCCCGGCCACCGCCCACTACATCGGCGGCTGCGTCATCGGGGAGGGCCCGGAAAGCGGTGTGGTGGACCCGTATCAGCGCGTGTACGGCCATCCGGGCCTGCATATCGCCGACGGCTCGGCGGTGACGGCGAACCTGGGCGTGAACCCGTCGCTGACCATCACCGCCCAGGCCGAGCGCGCAATGGCGTTCTGGCCCAACCGAAACGAGGCCGATCCGCGGCCCGAGCTGGGCGCCGCGTATCGTCGGATCCGCCCTGTCGCGCCCAAGCACGCGGTGGTGCCTGACTTCGCGCCCGGCGCGTTGCGACTGCCCCTGTTCCCGAACGATCACGAGCTCTCCGCGTACTGAGCGCGGCGGCGTGGCCGGCGGTAGTTTGGGGTGTTGTGCCCGTACCATTCCCGGTATCGATTCGACGAGGAAGGTGAGAGCCGATGCTCGTCCGAGTGCAGAACGCCGCCGGCAGCCACGCCGAGAAGGTGCTCATCGATTGGCTGCGGACCTGGAAGGGCAGCACCGATCCCAAGGGCGTCGCCACCGTCAATTGCAGTCTGTTCCACGGCGATAAGCTGCATCCGTTCGACGCGGTGGTGTGGACGCCGACCAGCTGTGTGGTGATCGAGGCCGAGGCGCTGTCGGAGCGCATGGACGGCGAGCTCGAGATTCCGGTCAACGGCCCCTGGCGGGTCGGCGACCGGATCATCACCTTCGAGGGCGGCGACAAGCGCAGTCCGCTGGACAAGTCCCGCGATCACACCTTCGCGCTGCAGAACTGGCTGGCCGAGCGGGGACTCGGGCAGCGCGTCATCCACGGCATCGTGCTGGTGGTGCCGGCGCCCGGCTCGAATCTGCGGGTCACCCAGCTGTGGAACGATCCCAGCTTCCAGGTGCTGCTGGGCGACGAGCGGCGGCTGCGCGATCACTTCACCAGCCTGCTCTCGCGCGGGCGGCCGCAGTGGTCGGCCAATGACGTGGCCTGGGCGTTCCGCGGTCTGGGCATCCTGCCGTATCTGCCCGCGCCGCAGGATCTGCTGAACGAGGGCTTCCTGGGCCCGGTGGATCCGACGCTGTGGCACGGCGGTCCGCAGCAGGCCCAGGCCGAGGCCTTCGCCGAGGAGCAGGCGCGGCTGGAGCGCGAGCACTCGTCACGCGGTCTGAACATCCCCGAGCCGTGGTTCAGCCCGCGCAAGCTCTACCCGCGCCGCAGCGACCGGATCGAGGTGACCCGCGGGCTCATGCGGGTGATGCTGACGCTCGGTTTCGTGGTGGCCGCGCTGTGGGTGGTGTGGTTCATCATCGCGGTTGCGGCGTCGTATTAGACGGCGCCGCAACCGGTGTAGCCGTGAAGTAGCGGAACGGCAGGTAGAGGACGGTCACGAGCGCGACCGCGGCCGCCGTTCCGCCCAGGACGTCGGTCGGATGGTGGTATCCGAAGCCGACCATGCCGATCATGACGGCCGGCAGCACCACCACCATGACGATCACCGTGCCGGTCCGCACGCGGGCGGATTCGGCCACCAGCGCGAAGGCGGTGACGACCGCGACCAGCTGGACGGTGTGCCCGCTGGGGTAGGCGAGATAGTGGTCGAGCCTGCGGTCCCAGAACGGTTTGAGCGCAAAGGTATTGACGGCCACCACCAGCTCGGGGGCCACCAGCGCGAATCCGGCCTGCCACCATTGGCGGCGGTAGGCGAACCACGCCGCGGAGGCGCACAGCAGCGGCAGGACGACGTAACTGTTACTGGGGAACACCAGGACTCGGTATACCCACGTGTACGCGTCCAGCCCCGAGTGGATATCGCGCTCCAGCACCAGATCCGCGCTCGCCGACCCGCCGCCCGCCGGAAACGACAGCGGCACAAGCACAGTGACGATGACCCCCGCCAGCACGACGGCGGGCAGGGCGGCACGGTGTATCCGGTGATCCGGCGGGGTGGGGGCGGGCGCGGTCGATCGAGTCACGGCTGCACGATACCGACGGCCCGCCCGCGCCTCAGGACCGGCGCTCGAGCAGCATGCGCCGCAGCAGCCCGTCACGCAGCCCGATCGCATGCCACAGCACCGCGGACAGGTGGGCGGTGAACAGGGCCAGCAGCAGATAGGCCAGCCAGGAGTGCAGGGTGCGCAACTGTGCGTAGAGGTGCGCGTTCTCCGGCGCGATCGCGGGCAGGTGGATGCCGCCCCCGATCCGCACCGGAATCCCGGAGGCCGACACCAGCGCCCAGCCGACGACGGGCTGGAGCAGGAACAGCGCGTACAACGACAGCTCCGACGCCATCGCGATCCGGCGCTCGGCCGGTGACAGCGCCGCCGGGGCGGGCGCCCGCCGCAGCAGCCGGTTGACCAGCCGCGCCATGCCGAGCACCAGGATGGCGATGCCGACCGTCCGATGGACGCTCAGCAAGACGCCGTAATCCCCGACCGATCCGACCAGGGCGGCTCCAAGGAACAGCATGGCTACGATGAGCACGGCCATCAGCCAGTGCAGCGCCCGCGTGGTCAGGTCGAAATGGCCCGCTCGCGCGGTGGGTTCGGCGGGCGCCGGGTCGTCGGCCTCCGGCACGTCCGGTGTCGCCGGATCCGGTTCCTCGACCGTGGTCCCGGCCGGTTCCATCGCCCCGCTCATGCCAGACCCTCCACCTGCAGCGGCTGCCGGGTCGCGGTCTCGCCCGCCCGGCGTCGATACGACTCGGCGTAGGCGGCCGAGCGTGCTTGCAGCACACGGTCGTCCGAGGCCACGATGCCGTTCGGCAGTACCAGCGGATCGAAGTTGACGTCCCGCACATTGGCCGCGGACTCGCTCGCGACCCCGGTCAAAACCAGTGTGCCGGTGTCGATGCCGCGCCGCTCCGCCGGCCAGGGGATGGTCGGGTCGTGAGTCGGATCGGTGCCGCGATTGCCCACCACCGCGATCAGTTTCCAACGCAGCGATTCCCGGCGGAGGTCCCGGACCAGCCCGGTGAAGAGCTGATCGTCACCGGATGCACCGGTGGCGCCGGTGGTTTCGGGTTCGAGCCGCCAGCGGACCGGAGTCCGGGTGCCGTGCGCGTCGACGCATTCGAAGGCGTTGAGGCCGTGGAAGGTCGAGGTGGCGAAGCTCGCCGTCGGCGGGTTCCCCTTGATAACCTCCAGTGCGGCAGCGGTTTTCGGATGCGTGGCCAGGTAGGCGCGTACTCGCTCCGGATCGGGTTTCCCGGTGGCAGGGTCGGGCGCGTAGGCCGCGGTCCGGTCGTGGAAGTCCTGGGCGGAGGGGTCGGTGAAGACGGGGATATTGAGCAGCGCCAGCCGCCATTCCGCTCCGGCGGGCAGGGTGACCCGCAGTCCGAGTCCCCGGCGCGCGTCGAGAACGTCGGGCGCGAACGGCTTGCCGCCCGCCAGCGAGAACCGCCCGTGCACCGGGTAGCTGCCGGGCCGGAACACCGCGGCCATCGACAGCTCCGTTCCGGCCCCGTTGCTCTCGCAAGCGTCCCGCCACCGCGACGCCCTTGGCATGGTTGCGCCGATAGCCCGGGACGAAACCGTTGGCGGCCTGCAGGCCGTCGACGATGCGCCGGGCGGTCAGCCGCGCCGGTCCGATGGCATTCTCCGCGAACAGGAATCCGCCGACGCCGGCGGTTCCCGCAGCGGCGATCACCGCCGCGGCCAGCAGCGTGCGCCGATTCAGGGGTAGCGGACCGTTCTCCTCGCCCATTCGTATCTCCTCGTGTCGATCATCGAAACGGGAGAGACGATGCCGTGCGAGCGGGTGCGGACACCAAGCGACACGGCGGGTATCGGCATGACTTCACGGTTCCGTAAGAACTCGCGCGCCGTGGACGGTGGCGACAATCAGCCCGACCGTGCCGTCGCGGCTGCGGAGGACCCGGCTCGGCATGGGTTCGGTCCAGGGCGAGACGGCCTTGGTGACGCCGGTCGTGTGTGCAATCTCTCAACGATGTACGGAGGCAACAGGATTCAGCTGCGATGGCGACCGGGTCAGCCGAGCATGGCGGCGCGCAGCATGCCCTCCGGGACGCCGAGTCCCTCGATCAGGGTGAGCGCCTGCGGCCGCAGCCGATCGACGAGTTCGTTGACGCCGCGGCGCACCGCCTTGGCCCGCTCCACGGACATGAACCGGTGCATGATGTACCAGGCCTGGTTCTGCTCGATGGTCCAGTAGACGTACAGGTCGCAGACGGAATCGGCGAGGGCGCGCGCGTCCGGGTCCTCGATCTCCGCGATGCCGTCGATGAAGGCCTCCAGCACCAACCGCTCGATGTGCGCGGTGCCGGCGGCGAGGATGTGGTCCTGGGCATTGTTGAACGCCTCGAAGGGCCCGGTCTCCTTGGCGCGGGCCTGGAGCCGGTGCGCGGCGGTGCGGACCATGTAGTCCTCGCGATCGGCGAACAGCTGCAACTGGACCGACCGCCGGGACAGGTCGGCCTCGTCGACGGATTCGTCGCCGCGGTCGCGCAACCGCTGGATCATCTGCCGCACACCGGATCGCTCGCGTACCACGTCGCGCGCCATGGTGGCCGCGAAGCGCACCCAGCCGAGGGCGTCGAGGTCGCGCACCTCATCGGCATAGGCGGTCAGCAAGTCCTTGGCTACCAGCTGGGTCAGGACCACGTTGTCACCTTCGAAGGTCGTGAACACATCGGTGTCGGCCTTGAGGGTGACCAGGCGGTTCTCGGTGAGATAGCCTGCGCCGCCGCAGGCTTCGCGGCATTCCTGGATCGCCTGAGTGGCGTGGCGGGTCTGGGCGACCTTGAGTCCGGCGGCGCGGTTCTCCAGGGCGCGCTGGGCGCGCGGGTCGGTGGTCTGGCCGGTCTGCACCAGGTGCATGCGGTGCACGAGATCGTTCTGCGCGAAAGCCAGTGCGTAGGAACGCGCTACGAGCGGCAGCAGACGGCGCTGATGGCTGCGGTAGTCCAGCAGCACCGTCTCCTCGCCGGTGTCGGGGTCGGCGAACTGGCGGCGCTGCTCGGCGTAGCGGACGGCGATGCTGAGCGCGACCCGCGTGGCCGCCGAGGCCGCGCCGCCGACACTGATCCGGCCGCGCACGAGAGTGCCGAGGGTGGTGAAGAAGCGGCGGCTGGGGTTCTCGATCTCGGAGCTGTAGGTGCCGTCCGGTGCGACGTCGGCGTAGCGGTTGAGCAGGTTCTCCCGCGGAATCCGCACCTGGTCGAACAGGATTCGGCCATTGTCGACGCCCGGCAGGCCGCCCTTGAGACCACAGTCGGAGGTGGTCACCCCGGGCAGGTCGCTGCCCGCCTCGTCACGGATGGGCACCAGGAAGCAGTGCACGCCCTTGCTCTCGCCGCCGGTGATCAGCTGCGCGAAAACCGCTGCCATGCGGGCGTGTTCGGCCGCGCCGCCGATGTAGTCCTTGCGGGCCGAGGGGGTCGGGCTGTGGACCACGAACTCCCGGGTCGCCGGATCGTAGGTGGCGGTGGTCTCCAGGTTGGCGACATCACTACCGTGCCCGGTCTCGGTCATGGCGAAGCAGCCGAGCAGGCGCAGCGGAATCAGTTCGTCGATGTACTCGCGGTGGCGCCCGGTGCCCAGGTTTTCGACCGCACCGCCGAAAAGACCCCACTGCACACCGCTTTTCACCCACAGCGACAGGTCGGTGTAGGCCAGCATCTCCAACGCGGTGACCACCCCGCCCGGGTCACCCGGGCTGCCGTCCGGGTGCCGGAAGCCACCCTCGACCCAGCCGAAGGAGGCGACCAGCTGCATCTGGTCCAGCACGCGCGCCCGCGCCGCCTTGATGTCGAGGGCGGGGTCGCCGTAGAGGCGATCGTCGTCGAGGATGCCCCGCGCTCGTTCGCGCACGTCACGCCAGGGGCCGTCGAGTGCCGCGCGTAGCTCTTCCGAAATCGAAACGCCGCTCGTCGCCATACTCGAAAACACTACTGCCATCGAACTGCTCAACCTGGTGATCTCCCGCACCCGTGTACGTTTCTGTATGTGAGCACCGATGTGGCTATCGAGGCGGAGGCGCCTTCCGGGCTGCGCGCCCGGTGGCGTCGGATGCTGACCGGCGCGGTGGACCGCTTGGTCGCGGACCGCCGCGCGACCGTCGACGCGGTGGTCGAGGCGCCCGCTCCGGTCCAGCCGATCGATGTCACCGACGACGCGACGGTCACCGAGGTGATGGATCTGGCCGAGCGGGTGGGCGAGGTGGTGCTGGCGTCCGGGACCGCGGTCATGGACACCACGACGCAGATCGAATTCATCGCCTCCACCTACGGGCTGTCCAAGTGCGATATCGACGTCACCTACAACTCGATTCGTATCTCCGCCGACCGGGGACCGCGGCTGCCGCCGTACAGCACCATGCGCGTCGTGCATTACCGGTCGCTCGACTTCACCCGCCTCGCGGCGGCCGATCGGCTGACCCGCCGCATCCGCCGGGAACTGGTGCCGCCGCAGGAGGCGCTGGCGGCGCTGGACGAGATCACTTCCGCGCCGCACCCGTACCCGCGGTGGCTCGCCACGGTCGGCTGGGCGGTCATGGCCGCGGCAGTTGCGCTGCTGCTCAATGGCGGCCTGCTCATCGCCCTGCTGAGCTTCGCCGCCACCACCATGATCGATCGCACCAACCGGATCCTGAATCGGCGCGGTCTGCCGTTCTTCTTCCAGCACATGGTCGGCGGCATCATCGCCGCTGTGCCCGCGGTCCTGGTCTCCACCTTCGCCGAGAGCCTGCATCTGGACCCCGCGCTCATCATCGCCGCCGGAATCACGGTGCTGCTGGCCGGTTTACAGCTGGTCGGCGCGGTCGAGGACGCCATTACCGGCGCGCCGATCACCGCGGCGGCGCGCATGCTGGAAGTGATCATGATGACCGGCGGCATCATCGCCGGCATCGCGTTCACGCTGCGGGTGGCGGAGGTGTTCGAGGCGACGGTTCCGATCGCCGACATGACCTCGACCCGCGATCTGACCAATCTGCCCCTGAAGCTGTTCGCGGGCGCGCTCACCTCGGCGGCCTTCGCGCTCGCCTGTTATGCGGAGCGGCGCGCCGTCGCGGCGGCAGCGGTCAGCGGTGCGGCGGCCACGATCGTCTATCTGCTGGTCCAGCACTTCGGATTCGGCCCGATCGTGTCGTCGGGTGTGGCGGCCACGGTGGTGGGTCTGGCCGGTGGTCTGGTGGCGCGCCGCGCCCTGACTCCCCCGTTGGTGGTGGCGGTCGCGGGCATCACTCCCCTGCTTCCCGGTCTGCGCGTCTATCGCGGCCTCTATGCACTGCTCAATGACGAATTGATCGTCGGGCTCAACCAATTGTTCGGTGCGTTCGCCATCGGTCTGGCCCTGGCGGCCGGTGTGACCCTGGGCGAGTGGATGGCCCGCGATCTGCGCCGGCCCCGGATCGTGAAGCGCATGGGCTCGCTGCGCCGGCCACGGCTCAGCTCCGGGTGATCACAACCCGGCGATCCGGCACGGCCTTTTCACCAGGATCCATACTTGTTTTCTATCGCTAAATCACGTTCCGGAATTCACTTATTGTATTCTGATACAACGATTTTCACTCCTCGTGATCTTGACTGCTACCGTGCAGTATGACCACGAGAAGCCCGCGTGACCGCGATGTCTTCGCGCTATGGGGAAAACTCGTAGCCAACCACCGTTTTCTCGTTCTGGGCATCGTGGCGGCCGCCCTGCTCGGTCTCGGCGGCTACGCCTGGGGCTTCGAGAGCCGGCTCAGCGCGGGCGGTCTGGACGATCCGAACTCGGAGTCCGCACAGGCGGCGGTGCTGGCCGCCAATGCGTTCGGGCCGAACCACGCCGCCGATGTGATCGTGCTCTATCAGGCACCCGATGGGAAAACCGTCGACGATCCGGATGTGAGCCAGTCGATCGTGGACAGCCTCAACGGGCTCACCCAGCGCTTCCCGAACGACATCGCCGGCGTGTACGCCACGTATTGGCCCGAGGTCTCCGCCATCCGTGGTTCCTCCGCGGCCTTCGCCACCAAGGACCGGACCCGCGCGGTCGCCTCCATCGCGCTGAAGGACAATGCCGCCACGACCGTCAAGGACGCGTTCTCGATTCCGGGTATCAAGGTGTACGTCGGTGGCCTGCAGCCGGTCTCGACCGCCCTGACCGACACCATTTCGGCCGATACCCATCGCATGGAATTGCTCGCCATTCCGGCGGTGGCGGTGCTGTTGTTCTTCATCTTCGGCGGTGTGGTCGCCGCGGCGCTGCCGCTCCTGATGGGCGTGCTGACGATTCTGGGTGCGAACGGCATCGTCCGGGCGATCACCAATGTGACCGAGGTGAATTCCTTCGTGGCGCCGGTCGTTTCGATGATCGGCCTGGGCCTGGCCATCGACTACGCATTGTTCATCGTGAGCCGGTTCCGTGAGGAGGTGGCCGCCGGCTACGACACACCCGCCGCAGTGCGGCGCGCGGTGATGACCGCGGGCCGCACGGTGTTGTTCTCGGCCACCATGATCGTCGCCAGCCTGGGCGGCATGCTGTTGTTCCCGCAGGGTTTCCTCAAGTCCATCGCGTACGGCGCGATCGCCACCGTCACCCTGGCGGCGCTGACGGCCGTCACGATTCTGCCCGCCATGCTGGCGATTCTCGGGCCGTGGGTGAATGCCCTGGGCATCAAGCGATTCCGCCGTACCGATTCGGCGCGAGAGGTGGAGGAGGGCTTCTGGGGCCGGTCGACCAGCTGGGTGATGCGGCATCCCCGCGAGATCACCGCGGTCCTGATCCTCGGATTGCTGGTGCTGATCGTGCCGGTCCGCAATATCGCCTTCGGCGGCTTCAGTGAGAAGTATCTGCCGCCGGACAATACGACTCGTGTCGCCCAGCAGCAGATCGACACCTATTTCCCGCTCCGCAAGCCCGACCCGATCGAGTTGCTCATCACCGCCAGTGACAGCACCGAGGTCGGCCCCTTCATCGAACAGGCGAGCCGCGCTCCCGGGCTGGTCACCACCGGGCCCTCGACCGGTTTCGAGATTCCGACCCGCTCCCAGACGCAGCCGAATGTCTATCGCACCCAGGCCTATCTGATCGATTCCACCAAGTACGACAAGACCATCGACTACCTGCGGGCACTGCCGGTCCCCGACGATATGACCGTGCTGGTCGGCGGCGTGCCGACGGTTCAGCACGACGCCATCGCCGCGCTGCTGAAACGGCTGCCCCTGATGATCCTGCTGGTGCTGGCCATGACCACGCTGCTGATGTTCCTCACCTTCGGATCCCTGGTCCTCCCGCTGAAGGCCGCCTTCATGAGCGCGCTCGGCCTGGGATCCACGCTCGGCATCCTGACCTGGATCTTCACCGAGGGCCACGGCGCGACCCTGCTGAACTTCACGCCCCAGCCGATTCAGGCGAACATCCTGTTCCTGATCATCGCCATCATCTACGGCCTCTCCACCGACTACGAGGTTTTCCTGGTGTCCCGCATGGTCGAAGCCCGCGCGCGCGGCGCGACCACCGAGGAGGCGATCCGCTCCGGCACCGCCCAGACCGGCCGCATCATCACCGCCGCCGCCCTGATCCTGCTGGTGGTCACCGGCGCCTTCGCCTTCTCCGACCTGGTCCTCATGCAGTACATCGCCTACGGCATGATCGCCGCCCTGGTCATCGACGCCACCGTCCTGCGCATGCTCCTGGTCCCCGCTGCCATGAAGCTCCTGGGCGACCGCGTCTGGTGGGCGCCGGCCTGGATGAAGCGCATCCAGCAACGCATCGGCCTGAGCGAACCCGTCCTGCGCGACGAGCCCGCCCACCTACGCCGCACCGAATTGGCCGACGCCCGAAGCTGATTCATCCCAGGACCCGATACCGATGATCGAAATCCAGGCCCTCCGACCCGACGATTGGGCGCTGTGGCGCGAGCTCCGGCTGCGGGCCCTCACCGAATCGGCGGCAGCCTTCGGTTCGACCCTCGCGGAGTGGAGTGGACCCGGCGACACCGAACAGCGCTGGCGCGCCCGGCTGACCGATGTCCCCCTCAACGTCATCGTGCGCTTGGACGGCACGCCCGTGGGGATGGCCGGCGCCTACATCCGGGACGACGAAGCGGCAGAACTGATCTCGCTGTGGGTCGCCGAGTCGGCCCGCGGTCGCGGCGTGGGTGATGCGGCCGTGCGCGCGGTTGTGGACTGGGCGGGCGGGCGCGATGTCGTGCTCTCGGTCAAGTCCGGCAACGACAGTGCGATCGCGCTGTATCTCCGCCACGGATTCGTCGACGCCGGACCATCACCCGATGACGACTGCGAACGCTTCATGCGCCGCGTCCAGCAGAAAGTGGGCTGATCAGTCGGCGACGAGGCCGATGCCGCGGCCGATGTCGGCGAGGGTGGAGTCGAAGAGGACGTCGGGGTGGGAGATCTGGATCGGGTAGTTGCCGAAGACCTCGAGGGTGACGTGGCCGTAGAGGCGGGCCCAGAACTGGATCATGACGTAACTGACGCCGAGGTCCAGTTTTTCGGCGGGGAAGTTCTGGCCGGAATCGGCGAGGACGCTGAGGAGTTCGGTTTGGAACTTGATGAGGTCGTCGCGGAGTTCCGGGGGGATGAGTTCCAGCGGTGGGGTCACGACGGCGTAGTCGGTGAGGAGGCGGCCGGCGGCGCCGAGGAAGATGCGGCCGACGGGTTCGCCGAATTGCTGCATGGCGCTGGTGATTCCGGCGGTCACCGGGGAGGCGAAGACCAGGGTGAATTCGCGGGAGTGGGTGAGGGCCCAGCGTCGGAAGCCACGGCAGATGGCGAAGAAGCGGACGCCCGCGTCGTCGGGGAGGCCCTCGATGGCGGCCTCCAGATCCTTTGCCAGATCGGCACATACGTCCGTACGGACGGCGGCGACGAGATCGTCGCGGGATTCGTAGTACCGGTAGAGCGCGGGAGCGGTGATGCCCAGCTCCCGCGCGATGGCCCGCAGCGTGATCGCATCGGGCCCTTGGTCGACCAGCAGTGACCGCGCGACGCGCCGGATGTCGGCGTCGCTGACCGCTGGCATCCGGCCGCGTCGGCGAGGTTCACTCATGCTGACTCCATAGGTCGAAAGAACGGGGCCCCTACCGGGTTACGCACACTACCTCCTCGGGGCCCGGACGCTCATTCGTACGCGACTTCCCAGCTCTTGATGCCGTTGAGCCAGCCCGAGCGCAGGCGCACCGGCTCGGAGATCTGGTGCAGGTTCGGCATCACGTCGGCGATCGCGTTGAAGATCAGATCCAGCTGCAGGCGAGCCAGATTCGCGCCCACGCAGTAGTGGGTGCCGGTGCCGCCGAAGCCGACGTGCGGGTTGGGGTTGCGCAGCACGTTGAACTTGTACGGGTCTTCGAAGTAGTTCTCGTCGAAGTTGGCCGCGCTGTAGAACATGCCGACGCGCTGGCCCTTCTGGATCAGCTGGCCGCTGAGCTCGACGTCCTCGATGGCGGTGCGCTGGAAGGCGATGACCGGGGTGGCCCAGCGGACGATCTCGTCCGGAGCGGTGCGCGGACGCTGCTCCTTGTAGAGCTCCCACTGGTCCGGATTGTCCACGAACGCTTTCATACCGTGCGTGGTGGCGTTGCGGGTGGTCTCGTTGCCGGCGACCGACAGCAGGATCACGAACCAGGCGAACTCGTCCGACGCCAGCGACTCGCCGTCGATGTCGGCCTGCAGCAGGGTGGAGGCGATGTCGTCCATCGGGCAGGCGCGGCGCTGCTCGGCCAGGTTCCAGGAGTAGCCCATGACCTCGGCGGTGGCGACCTTGTGGTCACCGTTGAACTCGGGGTCGTCGTAGCCGATCATCTGGTTGGACCAGTCGAAGATCTTGCCGCGGTCTTCCTGCGGGATGCCGATGAGCTCGGCGATGGCCTGCAGCGGCAGCTCGCACGCGACCTGCTCGACGAAGTTGCCGGAGCCGTTCTTCTTGGCCTCGTGCACGATTCGCTCGGCGCGCTCGCGCAGCGCGTTGCGCAGCGACTCGATGGCGCGCGGGGTGAAGCCCTTGGAGATGATCCGGCGCAGCTTGGTGTGGCGCGGCGGGTCCATGTTCAGCAGCAGGTAGCGCTGCACCTCGATCTCTTCGCGGGCGATGTCGCCGTAGAAGCGGATGACCGCGGTGTTCTCCTCGTTGGAGAAGGTCTCCGGGCTCTTGGAGATCTCCTTGATGTCATCCATCTGGGAGATGGCCCAGTAGCCGCCATCGTCGAAGCCGGTGAGGCCATTGGCCTGCGGCACCCAGAAGGGCTTGGCCTGCTTGCGGAGTGCGGCGAACTCTTCGACCGGCAGACGCTGCGCGAGCAGGTCAGGGTCGGTGAAGTCGAAACCGGTGGGGATGGACGGCGCGGACACGGAACCTCCTTTGGAACACGTTCGCCACCGAGTGAACCACACCACAGCAGGGTTTGTGAACACCTTTTACTAAAACCCGTTCACTAGATTCCGCCGCCCTCGGAAACCAGACGCGCCCGCCGCGAGGAACGCAGCGGGCGCGACGGTTTCGGAATCGACGGTCAGTATGCGCCCTCGCCCCTGGTCACCGCGCCGATGGTCTTGGCGATCAGGAGCAGATCCAGGACCATGGACCAGTTCTCCACGTAGGACAGATCGAGGCGCATGGCGTCCTCGGGGGTGAGATCCGAGCGGCCGCTGACCTGCCAGAGACCGGTGACGCCGGGTTTCACCAGCAGGCGGCGGCGCATGACGCCGTCGTAGGAGTCGACCTCGCGCTGGACCTGCGGACGCGGGCCGACGATGCTCATCTCGCCGCGCAGCACGTTGAAGAACTGCGGGAGCTCGTCGAGTGAGTATTTGCGGATGACCTTGCCGACCGCGGTCACCCGCGGATCGTCGCGAACCTTGAAGAACAGCGGGTTGCCGCCGTTGCTCTCGATGAGCGCGTTGATGTGCGCCTCGGCGTCGGCGTACATGCTGCGGAACTTGATCATCCGGAAGGGCCGCCCGTCCCGGCCGATCCGCTCGGAGAGATAGAAGACCGGACCGCGACTGGTGATCTTCACCGCGAGCGCGATGAAGGCCAGTGCCGGAGCGATGGCCAGCACGGCGGCGCAGGCGAAGCAGAAGTCGAAGACGCCCTTGCGAATCGACTTCGCGCGGTCGTACTGCGGCTTCTCCACGTGCAGCATGGGCATGGAGGCGACCACCCGGTGGGTGAGCCGGGTGCCGGCGATGTCCACCAGGCCCGGTGTCACGATCAGTTCGGCGCCCAATTCGTCCAGCTCCCAGGCCATCCGGCGGAAGTCGGCCGGGCCGAGGTTGTCGGTGGCGGTGACCGCGACGGTGTCGGCACCCGTCCGCCGGACCGCCTCGATCACGGCGTGATCGCTTGCGACAACCGGGATCTCCCGTCCGCCCACCTCCAGCGCGGCGTCCGCGAGCGCCCCCTCGTCCCGGGTGCACACCCCGATCACCTGGTATCCGGAGTCACGGTCGCGGGAGAAGGCCGCGAGCATGGCCCGCGCCGCCTCCGGGCTGCCGACCACCAGCATGGCGGTGCGGTAGTGGCCGCGCGCGCGGCGCCCGGCCACCCAGCGCCGCCAGATCCGCCGCTCCACCATGAGCCCGATCATGCCGAGCGGCAGGGCGATGGCGAGATAGCCGCGAGCGATGTCGACCCGAAGTAGCAGCGACACAATGGCTATCCCACCGAACAGCTTCAGCGAAGCGGCCACCACCCGCCGGTATTCCTCTGTGCCACTACCGATTACGCGCGGTGACCGGGTGCCGCTGAGAGTCAGCGTGATCGACCACGCCAGTGCCAGCACGGCCGACACCATGGTGTAGCGAACTTCCAGCGGTAACTGGGAGGCCAGCGGCGGCTCGGCCCCCGCGCCGCCGAAGCGAATCCATTGGGCAAATCCGATGGATAGTACTAAAACGATCAAGTCACTAATAAACAGCCGACGCGCGTAATCCGCTTGCCAGCGTTCGCGATCCGAGCGCGGCTCGGGACGTGGAGGCCGAGGCGCGCGCACGGCGCGACCGGCAGAAATTTCGTAACTCATGAAACGAACGCACCTCCCCCACGGGAGAACTCGGTTCCGATCCCCGCTGATCAGTTCCACGACCGGCCGACGCCAGCTTCCCAAGGGCTTTCAGGACCATGACAACCGATGTGGCCGCCGAGTCTTTCGGTGGCCAGATGCCGAATGTTACACAACCACGGTAGCGCGCAGGATGTAACCCATAGGGCCCCAACGTTTCCGAAAAGTAACGGGATTCGTGACGACCGGTTTCCCGCACCTCTCCCCCTATTTCCCCTATTCGCAAAATCGCAGGTTGCACTACGCAAGATCCACCGTGTGAGCTGGTCGAAACCCTTGCACTGCAAGGCTCGAGCGTTTGCCGACCGGACGCCTGGTTCTGCGGGTCGCAGAAATCCAGCTGCTTTGGCACCATCGGCCACTCGCCGGGCGCCCGAACACCACGCAATCCTGTTGTAACGTAAGGCCGGACCGAGCCGACCACAGGTCATCCGGCGCTGCGCGGGCAGCCCGAACTCGGTGAAAGGTGGGGAACTTCGTGCAATGCCGTCTTTGCCATTCCGATCGACTGCGCAGCGTTCTTGATCTGGGCGCGACACCGCCGTGTGAAAAATTCCTCACCGTCGACGAACTGGACCTGTGTGAGCCGACATATCCGCTGCACCTGAGGCTGTGTGAAAACTGCCTGCTACTGCAGATTCCGGCGCTCATCACTCCGGAGGAAACATTCACGGAATATGCCTACTATTCGTCATTTTCGGACAGCTGGGTTCGGCATGCTCGGCTATTCGTCGATCAGGCAATCACGCAGCTAAATCTGACTGATAATAGTTTCATAATTGAGGTGGCGAGTAACGACGGTTATCTCCTGCAGCACGCCGTGGCCGCCGGCATCCCGTGCCTGGGAATCGAGCCGTCGGTGAATGTCGGTGCGGCAGCACGCGACAGGGGCGTACCCACCGAGACCGCCTTCCTCGACGAGGAGCTGGCCGCCCGGGTGCGGGCCGAACGCGGACCGGCAAACCTGGTGGTGGCCAACAATGTCTACGCTCACATCCCCGACCTGCTGGGTTTCACCAGGTCACTGCGTGCGCTCATGGCCGACGACGGCTGGCTGTCCATCGAGGTGCACCACGCGCTCAACCTGGTGGCGCTGGCCCAGTTCGACACCATCTATCACGAGCACTTCCAGTACTACACGCTGCTGTCGGCCCAGCGGGCCCTGGCCACCGCCGGCCTGGCCGTGGTCGACTGCGAACTGATTGGCACACATGGCGGTTCGCTGCGTGTGTGGGCCCGTCCAGAGGGCGTCGGCGCCCCTACCGCCCGGGTTGCCGAGGTATTGCGGCTGGAGGCCGATGCCGGTCTGCACGAGGTCGCCGGCTACCTCGAACTGCGACCCGACACCGAGCGGGTGCGCCAGGATCTCCTGCGATTCCTGCTCGACGCCAAGGCATCCGGCAAGCGCGTGGTGGGCTACGGCGCTCCCGGCAAGGGCAACACCCTGCTCAACTACTGCGGCATCCGGACCGACCTGCTCGAGTACACCGTCGACCGCAACCCCTACAAACACGGACGGTTCACACCCGGCACCCGCATCCCGATACACGAACCGGAGCGGATCGACGCCGACCGCCCCGATGTGGTGCTGGTGCTGCCCTGGAACCTGGAGCGGGAGATCACCGCGCAGCTGCGCCACGTCACCGACTGGGGTGGCGCGATCGTCTACCCGCTCCCCCACCTTCATCATGCGACGCTCGACGACGCCGCCGCATCCACTCATGCAGAAAGGCAAGCGAAGTGAAGGTCGTACTGTTCTGCGGCGGTTACGGCATGCGGATGCGCAACGGCACCGAGGACATGATCCCCAAGCCGATGCAGATGGTGGGCCCACGCCCGCTGATCTGGCATGTCATGCGCTACTACGCGCACTTCGGGCACAAGGACTTCGTACTGTGCCTGGGCTACGGCGCCGCCCACATCAAGAACTTCTTCCTCACCTACCAGGAGTCGGTGTCCAACGACTTCGTCATCCGCGGCGGCAAAGTGGAACTGCTGCAGTCCGATATCAGCGACTGGACCATCACCTTCGTCGACACCGGGGTGGAGTCGCCCATCGGTGAGCGGCTGCGCCGGGTGCGCGATCACCTCGCGGGCGAGCGGTACTTCCTGGCCAACTACGCCGACGTGCTCACCGACGCCCCACTGGACGAGATGATCACCCAGTTCCAGCATTCCGGGGCCGCGGCCTCCATGATGATCGTCCCGCCACAGTCCTCCTTCCACTGTGTGGACGTGAACTCGGCCGGGGAGGTCAAGAACATCACCCCGGTCTCGCAGCTGCCGATCTGGGAGAACGGCGGCTATTTCGTGCTGACGCAGGAGATCTTCGAGCATCTGCCGCCCGGCGGGGATCTGGTGGAGGACGCCTGCGGCGCACTTGCCGCGCAGGGCCGGATGTTCGGCTATCAGCATCACGGGTTCTGGAAGCCCGCCGACACCTTCAAGGAGCGCGCCGAGCTGGACACCGGCTATCTGCAGGGCGACCGCCCGTGGATGGTGTGGGAGCAGCGCAGCGCATGATCCGACTCGATACCGGCGCGATCACCGAGATCGCGCTGCTGGCGGCGCATTGCGACGATCTCGCCATCGGGCTGGGCGGGACGCTGCTGACGCTGGCCGAGGCCGTGCCGGGCCTGCGGGTGCGGGCGCTGGTGCTCACCGGCGCCGGCACCGAGCGCGCCGAGGAGGAGCGCGCCGCGCTCGAATCCTTCTGTCCCAGCGCAGATCTGGAGCTGCGAATCCTGGACGTGCCGGACGGCTACGCACCCGCGCACTGGGCGCGGGTCAAGGACGCGGTGGGCGCGCTGCGCCGCGACAGCGCGGCCCAGGTGGTGTTCGCGCCGCAGCGCGGGGACGCCCATCAGGACCACCGGCTGCTGGCCGAGCTGGCGCCCACCGAGTTCCGCGACCACCTGATCCTGGGTTACGAGATCCTCAAGTGGGAGAACGACACCCCGCAGCCGGCGGTGTTCCATCCGCTGCCCGCGGGCTGTGCGGAGCGCAAAGCCACGCTGTTGGTGAAACACTATCCCTCACAGCGCAATCGGGACTGGTTCGATGAGCAGTCCTTCCTGGCCCTGTCCCGGCTGCGCGGGGTGCAGTGCCGCGCCCAGCACGCCGAGGCGTTTCTGCTCGAGAAGGCCACCATCACTTTCGGAGGTGCATAGTCATGCGCGTGCTCGTCACCGGGCATCAGGGGTATCTGGGTACCGTCATGGTGCCGTTGCTACAGCAGGCCGGCCATGAGGTGACAGGGCTGGACAGCGGCCTTTTCGCGGACTGCGTGCTGGGCGAGGCACCGCCCGCGCCGCCCGCCCTCGCGGTGGATCTGCGCGATGTGAACGCCGATCAGCTCGCCGGTTTCGACGCCGTGGTGCATCTGGCGGCACTGTCGAACGATCCGCTGGGCGCGCTGGCGCCCCGGATCACCTACGACATCAACCATCACGCGTCGGTCCGGCTGGCGCGACTGGCCAAGGACGCCGGGGTGCGCCGATTCCTCTACGCGTCCACGTGTTCGGTGTACGGGGCGGCCGGGGACGGCCTGGTGACCGAGGACGCGCCGCTGCGCCCGCTCACCCCCTACGCCGAGTCCAAGGTCCGGGTCGAGGACGATGTGGCCGCCATCGCCGACTCCGGCTTCTCCCCCGTATTCCTGCGCAATGCCACGGCATTCGGGTTCTCGCCGCGGCTGCGCGCCGATATCGTGCTCAACAATCTGGTCGGGTACGCGGTGCTGACCGGTGAGGTGAAGGTGCTCTCGGACGGCACGCCGTGGCGGCCGCTGGTGCACGCGCAGGACATCGCGCGCGCCTTCGCCGCCTGCCTGGCGGCGCCCGACGAGGCCGTGCACTGCCGCGCCTACAACGTCGGCACCGAGGCCAATAATCTGACGGTCGCGCAGATCGCGCAGGCGGTGGTCGACGTGGTCCCGGAATCCACGCTGGTCATCACCGGCGAGAGCGGCGCCGACCCGCGCTCGTACCGGGTCGACTTCGGTTATGCCCGCAAGGAACTGGGCTTCGAAGCGGAGTGGAGCATTCCGGACGGCGCGGCCGAGCTGTACCGGGAGTACCGCGCGCGCGAGCTCACCGCCGGGGCCTTCTTCCAGCGTTTCACCCGCCTGGCGTGGCTGAAGTCGCTGAAGGAGACCGGGGTGCTGGACGACGAGCTGCGCCGGATCAGGACCGAGGTGTGAGATGAAGGGCGGCGAGCAGCTCGCGCCACGAGCCCGCGCCCGCATCCCGCTCCGACACCACGGTCACCGGCTGCGGCCAGGTGATGGCCAGGTCCGGATCGTCATAGGCGACGCCCAGGTCCTCGGCCGGGTCGTGCGGGCGGTCGATGCGGTAGCAGACATCGGCCACTTCGGTGACCGCCTGGAAGCCGTGCAGGAAGCCGGGCGGGACGTAGAGGTGCCGGAAGTCGGTGTCGTCCAGCAGGAATGCCTGCCGGCGGCCGAAGGTCGGCGAATCCGGGCGGATGTCGACGAGCACGTCGTGCACCGCGCCGTGCGCGCAGCGCACCAGCTTGGCCTCGCCGCGCCCGGAGCGGCCGTGCATACCGCGCACGACACCCCGGTGCGAGCGCGACTGCGAATCCTGCACGAACGTCGCCGACACCCCGGGTGTGCCCAGGTGGGCGTCGAATTCCTCGGCGTCGAAGGTTCTGGTGAACAGGCCGCGATCGTCGCGGAACGGCTGCGGGATCAGGATCAGGACGTCGGCGAGGTCGGTCGATTCGATACGCACCAGGTCATCGTGCCATGAGCGGCGAACCCCGGTACGGGTGTCGCGGCTGCGGGCTCGGACCGCTGGCCCGGGTGCTGGACCTCGGGAAAATGCCTGCGGCAGACGACTTTCCGAGTCTCGCATCGGCGGTCCTGCATCGCGCAGGAAGTAGCCTGGCGGCCGAGGCGGCGCATCCGCTGGCCATGGATCTGTGCGCCGTGTGCGGGCTGGCGCAACTGGCCGAGGACGACACCGTCACCGCCGAACCGCGCGGCGTGGAGCCGCAGGCGCTGCGGGATCAGGCGGCGGACGCGGTGGCCCGGGTGGCCGCGGCGGGCCGGCTGCCCGGCGGCGGGACGGTGCGGGAGTTCGGCAGCCCGCACGGCGGCAGCTGGCTGCCGCTGCTGACCGAGCGTGGGTACCGGGTCACCGATCGCCCCGCCGATGTGGTGATCGACTGCTTCGGCATCATGCACGAGCCCGATCAGCGGGTCGCCTTCGCGCAGCGCGCGGCGGCCACCGCGCCGGGCGGGGTGCTGCTGCTGCAGTTCCACTCCTTGCACGCCATCGTGCGCCAGGGACAGTGGAATGCGTTGCGGCACGGGCATTTCGCCTACTACACGATGGCTTCGCTACAGGGCCTGCTGCGCCCGGCCGGGCTGGTGGCGGTGACCGGGTGGGAGTTCCCGCTCTACGGCGGCACGGTGCTGGTGGCGGCGGTGCACGCGCCCGCCGTCCCCGACCCCGCCATTGCGCGGATCCTCGCCGCGGAGGCGACGGTGGCGGACCCGGTGGTGGTGCGCGGGCTCCAGCGCGCCGCCGACCAGCAGGCGCGGTCCCTGCGCGCCTGGCTGGAGGCCGAAACTGCCTCCGGAAGAACCATTTATGCGTACGGGGCGGCCTCGCGCGCGGTCGCGCTGCTGCATCTGGCGGGCGCGCATCG
Organism: Nocardia sp. NPDC059154; assembly: GCF_042755705.1. NCBI lineage: Bacteria > Bacillati > Actinomycetota > Actinomycetes > Mycobacteriales > Nocardiaceae > Nocardia > Nocardia sp. NPDC059154. Next base: position 16,949 of record NZ_JBHZCS010000039.1, on the reverse strand, counting down.
CGGCCTGCTGGCCGGGGTGGCCGATGCCTCCCCGGGCAAGCAGGGCCGCCGCATGCCCGGTACCGACATCCCGATCCTGTCTCCGGCGGAACTCGTTGCGGCGCAGCCGGATCGGGTTCTCCTGACGGTGCCCGATCTGTTGCCGGAGGTCTCGTCCCGGTGGCCCGAACTCCAGGGGAAGTGGGTGACCGACGTGACCGAATCACTATGAAAGCCAGCAAATATCGCCCGGCACGCGCATGAACCGCCGGGCACGTACCACGTCGGCCTGTGATATCGATCATCGGATTGCGGCCACACGCAGGGTAATCGAGTGGGTTAGTCTCAGCGTGGGGGTCGATCATCGACCGAGGGGACGGGGGACGTCGTCTCACGCCCCGTAGCACTGGGGAATCATCAATCACGCGTAGGCAATACGCAGCAATACCTGATGAGGGAATGGGATTCATCATGCGCAACAACACGACTGCGCTCTCTCGCACCGCGGCCGTCGCGGTAGCGGGCACCATCGGCCTGGTCCTGAGCGGCGGCGCCTCGTCGGCCGCCGTCGACGCCGCCAATTCGATCGTCGACCAGCAGGGTCGGACGGTCCAGGCCATCTCCGCCGATACCAAGATCGATTTCGTGCCGCCGCTGGACGGCAACCCGCTCACCCGGGAGTGGTTCCACAGCGGCAAGGCCTGCTTCAAGGTCGACCGCCCGGCCGGCGACCCGTGGACCGGCCACATCACCCTCGGCTACCAGGTCGGCTATCCGGCCACGCTGTCGGGCAAGCTGGAATTCCAGTACCAGACTCCCGGCCTCGAGCTGGAGATCGGCAATGACCCCAAAGCCGATGTCTTCAACCTGATTCCGACGCTGGGCGTGACCCTCGACGTCGGCTTCGGCCCGGGCATCCAGTCGGTGGACGCGGCCGGCGGCGATGTGTCCGGCACCGAGGGCTGCATCACCATGTCCGGCTTCCACGGCACCGTGTCCGGGGTGCTGGGCACCACCACCATCCGGCCGTTCGTGCGGCTGGTGAGCAGCAGCGGCGACACCGTTGTCGCCTACGGGCCGCTGTCGAGCATCTAGCGGCGGTCAGTGCAGCAAATCCGGGCGGCGCAGTGCGGTCGCGACCGTCCGGACCCGCACCCGTTCGGCGGCGGCGCGCGCCAGCCGCCAGTCGCCGCCGAGGACCGCGCCGCGGCCGACGTACTGCGGGTACTCCGCGCCCAGGCGGTGATGGAAGCGGAGCATCTCGGTCAGCTTGCTGACCGTCGAGGTCTGGCTGCACAGGTTGAAACTCGAATTGCGCCAGGCGGCCAGGATTTCCGGCATGCCGTAGAAGTCGCCGAAGGCGCACACGCGGGCGAACAGATCCACGTCCATCGGGAAGACCAGATCGCCGCGGAAGCCGCCCACCCGGTCGAAGTCCTGACGGCGGAAGATCGCCGCCGCGGTGGGGCCGAAGTCGGCGGGGCCGCGGTGCACGATGGTGCGCATGAGGGCGCGGGCGTTGCGGCGGCCCAACAGGTTCGGCAGGCCCAGATCGGTCTCTTCGACCGCGCCGTGCTCGTCGATGACCTGGAATTTGGACGAGCAGATGGCGATGCCGTTGTCGCCCATGATCTCCAACTGCTTGTCGAGAGAGCCGGGCAGCAGGATGTCGTCGGCGCAGACGACCTTCACGAAGCGGGCCGAGGTCAGCGAGACGGCCTTGTTCCAGTTCTCGCCGATGGGCAGGGTGTCCTCGTTGCGGTGCACGTGCACCCGCGGGTCGTCGAAGGATTTCGCGATGGCGCCGGTGTCGTCGGAACTGGCATTGTCCAGGACGAGCACCTCGATATCGGTGTTCTGGTCCAGAATCGAGCGCAGCGTCGTCTCCAGGGTGCGGCCGGAATTGTAGGCCGGGACGCACACCGAAAGGTTCTTCATCATTCCCCCTGAACTGGTTCGGCTGGTTCGCCGGGTGCGCCCTCACCTCCTGCCACGAGCCCGTACACCCGATCCAGACCCGCGCGGCCGGCGTCGATCTGTTCAACTGCCCTCTGCTGCAGCGTATCCCGCAGTTCCGGCGCGAATTCCCACAACTGGCGAATCGCACGTGACAGTTCGGCGTCGAGGTTGTCCACGTCCAGGTGCACGATGCGCAGACCGGCCCCGGCCGCGCCCGCGCCGAACATGTCGGCCAACCCATAGAATTTGTCGTCGTAGTACTGCGACGCCGTTACAGCCACGGCCGGAATGCCCTGGGAGAGCGCGAAAACCGCGAGGTGGTAGGCGCTGGTCACCAGCACCCGGCAGCGAGAGACCTGACGCGCCACATCCTGCGCGGTGCCCGCGCGCCCGATGACGGGCCGGGTGCTCGCCGCGCCCGTGAGCAGCGGCAGCGTGTGGCGGCGGTCCTCGTCGTCGTATTCGGAGATGATGAGCGGGGCCAGCGCGGTGTTCAGCTCGGCGGCCTCGCGGCGCACCACCACGCCGAGGGTGTCGCGGGCCGAGTCGCTCACCTTGGAATAGTCCGAAATGCGCAGGCACAGACCGAGGTCGGTGCCGATGCCGGGCCGCCGCAGACGGTAGGCGAACTCCACCGCGTCGTCGCCGGTGACCACGATCTTCTCGGCGGCGACGCCGAGTTCGGCCAGCAGCTTGGGGCCGCGCCGGCCCTCGCGCAGGGCGATGAGGTCGGCGCCCGGCAGCACCTCGGCCGCGCGGCGCAGTAGGTGCGCATCGCGCATGGGGCCCAGGCCCTGGCCGATCATGACGTTCGGAATGCCTTGGCGCTGCGCGGCTTCCAGCAGGTTGAGGGTGCGATGGGCCTGGTAGAGGTCGACATCGGTCATGTAGCCGCCGCCCTGGGCGATGACCAGGTCGGCGTCGGCGAGGGCGGCGGGCACCGGCGGCAGGTCGGGCATGGCGGCGGGTTCGGGTTCCCGGTCGCCCGTGGTGAGAACGTGGACCTCCTTGCGCGCCCAGTTCTTGGCGCCGCGCAGATAGTGCTTGGGCACCTCGGTGGCGGAGCGCCAGCGCATGGCGGCGGGGCCGAGCAGGTGGACCCCGGCGGCCTCCTCCAGCCGGCCCGCGATACCGCCCCGGCCCCAGTGCCCGCCGGTGTGGGCCGGCACGGGCTCGGCCTGCGGCAGCACGCCACGCAGAATGTGGGGTTCGTCTGTGAGCATGCCGATGCGGGCGTGCGGCCAGCGTTCCCGTAGGCGTTCGACGGTCATCACCATCATGGCGATGTCGCCGCGATTGCGTAACCAGTACTCGCCATTGTCGACGAGCACCCTTATTTTCCCGGCACCATCCCCCGCGCCAGAGTTCCCCACGCTCGATTCCTTCCGACGCCCGGTCCGAGCACGAATCCGCAGCGAATCTATCGCACGTCCAGTGCTTCGCGCCATACGGTGCGGGCGTCCCGGAATGCGAAATCGTTTCAGTGACAGGATCATCGGCGCGGCAGGACCGACCGGTCAGCTGGGGAACAGGGGGCTCACCAGATTGCTGCACAGCCACTTGCCGTCCACATAGTCCATGGACAGGGTGATCTTCTGGTGATTGGTGGTGTCGGCCTTGCCCTGGGTGGAGTTGATCTGGGTGACGTCGACGGCCAGATCGTAATGAGTGTTGCTGCCCGAGGTCACCGTGCAGGCCGCGTCGGCGGCGCGGGTGTGCTCGGAATCCGACTCCAGCAGCACACGGATCGTCGGCAGTAGCGTCTCGGCCTCGGATTTCCAGGTGCCGGTCGCGCCCGCGATCACCTTCGACTGCCAGTCGTCGCCATTGCTGTAGTCGTAGGTGGTCATGAGTTCGGCGTAGTCGCAGGCGGCCTTGGTGGCCGCGGCCCGGGAGGCGTCACCGGCTACCGGCGGCTGGGAGATGGAGCGACCTCCGCTACCGAAATGGATTGCGCCCGTTCCGAATCCGACGCCCAGGCCGCCGGCCAGCAGGAGGACGGCCAGGAAGGCGCCGAGGAGAACCGTGCGGACGTGGCGGCGCGGCGAGGCGGGGGTGGCGTCGGCGGGATGCGGGCCGCTGCCGGCCGGGCCGTACTGCAGTGGCGGCGCGGTGAGCAGGACCTGCTGAGGCGTGATCTGGGTCTGCGGGGCCGCGAACTGGGAGCGCTGCGCATCGAGCTGGGTCGGCAGCTCGCCGTACGGGACCGGCGCGGGCTGGGTGGGCATGCTGGGTTCGGTGGTCGCGCCGGTGAACTTGCTCGGATCGAAGCCCATCCGGGACTGCGCCACAGCGGGATTCGGTGGCAGGGCGCCTTGCTCGGCGGGTCCATCCTGGCCGAAGCCCGGCCCCCAGGGGCCGTTTGTGGCCGCGAGCGCCTGCTCGGCGGCCGCGGCCAGTTCCCCGCAGCTGCCGAAGCGCCGGTCCCGGTCCTTGGCCAGCGCCCGGTCGATGACCGTGTCGAACGCGGCGGGAACGCCGGTGTGCACCAGGCTCGGCCGGGGAATCTCGGCGCCGAGGTGAGCCGCCACCAGCTGTGCCGTGCTCGCGCCTGGATATGGCAGCCGGCCCGTGAGCATGTGGAACAGCGTGCAGCCCAGGGCGTAGACGTCCGCCCGATGGTCGGTGTCGCTGCGCAGTTCGAACTGTTCGGGTGCGGCGTACTGGAAGCTGGCGTACATTTCGCCGGTCCGGGTCAGCGCGCCGGTCTGATCGACGGCCTTCGCAATGCCGAAGTCCGCCAGGTACACCCGTTGATCCGGGCCCCAGGCCAGCAGGATATTGGCCGGTTTCACATCCCGGTGCAGCACGCCGGCGCGGTGCGCGTGGTCCAGCGCCCGCGCGGTCTCCCCGATGATGCGCACCGCGTGGTCGGGCCGGACCGGGCCCTCCCGCAGGATCGCCGACACATCGGTGCCCTCGACGTACTGCATGGCCATCCAGAGGCGGTGGTCGTCATTGCCGCGCGCGTACACCGCGACGATGTTCGGATGCGACAGCCGCGCAGCGGTATCGGCCTCCCGCAGGAAGCGCGCCCGCACCTCGGGGTCGTCGGCCTTGCCGGAAGCCAAGAGCTTCAAGGCCACCGAGCGTGGCAGATCCTTGTCCTTGGCGAGATAGACCTCCCCCATCCCGCCCACCCCCAGCAGCCGTTCAACGGTGTACCCCGCGAAAACCTGCCCCTGCGCGAGTGTCCGCCCCACAGCCTGCCTACCCTCCGACCACATCGTGCCCGCCGATCACCGTAACCCAGATATGGCAGCGCGGCGTCGGCGTTAATCGCCGCGCTCGACCTGGAATCGGAGATCGGTGATCTGCCCGGAGTCGTCGCAGCGCAGCTTGCGCAGCCGAACCGGCGCGGTCCCTTCGAACAGTCGCACTCCGCTACCGAGCAGGATCGGCACGATGTGCATGGCGATCTCCTCCACGAGCCCGGCCTCGAGGCATTGCCGGGCCAGATTCGCGCCGAAAATCCCGAGGTCGCCCTCCCCCGCAGCGGCTTTCGCCGTGGCGACCGCCTCCGCGATTCCGCAGGACAGGAAGGTGACATCGGGATCGGGCGACACGTCCCCGGGCCGATGGGTGAGCACGAATATCGGCCCGGACCACATGCCGCCGTACAGTTTCCGATCGCCGGTCCCGGGCCTGTTGCCCAGGTCGTATCCGCGTCGCCCGGACAAGACGGCCCCGGTCCGCCGCATCGCCTCCACCCCGAGCGGGCCCGCCGCGCCGTGCCCGAACATCCACCCGGTGGAGTCGTCCTCCGGTGCGATGAACCCGTCCACCGACATCGTGATGTGCCACAGAACCTGCGTCATACGAGTGGAGACGGGTCGGGAGGCGCAAACTCATCGGCGGCGGCCGGTCCTATCGACGCGGGAGCACGCGGTCCGCGGGCCGCAGTGCCCAGGAGGCGAGGACCAGCGCCACGATGCCGGCGGTGACGGTCAGATGCATGCCGGCGGCGCCGTAATCGCGCTCGACCAGGTGCGAGATGAAGGCTCCGGTCATGTTGAAGAACATTCCGGCGTAGGCCCATTCCTTCAACCGCGGGAAGCCTGGCACCAGAATCGCGGCGCTGCCCAGCAGTTTCCACGTTGCGATGAGGGTGAGGAAGTAGGTGGGGTACCCCAGAATCGTGTGGGTTTCCTGGGTCCCGTACTGCTGGGTGTACTCGCCGTAGGCGCCGCTGACCATCATGAACGCCAGACTCACCGTGCACGCCCAGTAGGCGTACGTGCGAATCCGGCCCCGCGCGGCCGGGATGGTCCGGGTCGGGATCTGCTGCGTGATGGTGGCCATGGTCTTCTCCTGTCGGGATGCACTCTTCGGTGTCATCTCCTCGACCATCGGCACGCGGGAAATGTGACAGCACCCGGGTGGGAGTGTTCTTACGACAGGTCGGAGAAGCGCACGGTGTGGGCGACGGCGGCTACCTGCAAGCCGTCGGCGCTCGGTTGGATGGACGTGAGCTGCGCGCCGAGCGGCAGCCGCTGCAATGGCACGGTGAAGGTGAGATTTTGCTGCAGCAGGGCCAGGGGAATCGTCGGGCCGCCGGCCGCGGCCTGGACCGAGACCGGAGTGACCACGATGCCGTCCTCGGTCGGCGCGACGGTGACGACGACCGTCGCAGGCACCGAAAGACCCTCCACCGAAAACGTTCCCTTCACGCGCAGTCCGTCCGGAGCATAGGAGATCGACTGCACACCCTCCGGGGCAAAAGTCTGCACGGTGTCGTACGGAACCAGCGCCGTCGCAGTCGCCGTCGCGGCAACCAGATTCGAGGTGCGGCCGTGCACCACGTCGCTCAGCGGCGCAGATACATCGGTCAGGCTGACATCGAGATCGTGAACAGAAATCTGCTGTCCACTCCAGTCGCCGACCTTGATATCGATGTCATGGAAATTGCCGTCGACGGCCTGCGTCAGAAACGGGAAGCCGCCTATCTCCACGCGCGGCTGCTGCGGAAGGTTGTACTCGGTAGCAATCTGGCGCCCGATCTCGTTCTGTGCCACCACAACCCCGATCCGGTCGCCCACGACCAGCGCAATCGCCAGCACAACCACCAACATCAACAAAACACGCATGCACTCACCCGCTCGGCCATCCCACCATCATGCTGTCGATCGCGACCATCCGCCGCCTCCGACTCGCCACCGGGTCCGGCGTGGGGCGACGACCGATTATTTCCTCGTGAGGCGTCGGGCAAGCCATGACTCGGCGTCGCGGAGGGCGGCGGTGGCCATGCCGGTCGGGCGCGAGGTGAAGGCGTGGGTGGACTCGGGGTAGACGCGGATGTCCACGTCGTTTCCCGCTGCGGAGAGACGGGCAGCCATGGCCAGGTTGTCTTCGAGGAGGAGATCCAGGGAGCCGACCATCAGTAGCGTCGGGGGCAGTTCGGCGAGGTTGCCATAGAGGGGCGATATGTCCGGGTTGGTGCGGTCGGAGATGTGGCCGGCGTAGGCCTGGATGAAGTACTCGTCGGCGTAGAGCTTGCCGCCGGGAGATCGCCCGCTGAGGTCGTAGGCGCCGAACTGCAGGACGGCACCGGCGAACCGATCGGCCAGGCCTCGGTCGCGCAGTCGTAGCAGGGTGGTCATGACCAGGGTGGATCCCGCGGATGCTCCGCCGATCGCCAGATCCGTTGTCCCGAACAATGATTCCGCCTGTTCCAGGAGCCAGAACGCGGCGGTTTCGCAGTCGTCGGGGGCGGCGGGCCAGGGATGCTCCGGCGCCAGGCGGTAGTCGACGCTCACCACGGCTACCCCGAGGGCGTCGGCAAGGCGAGCATTGCGTGCATCCTCGGCGGCGGCCGAGCCGAGATAGAAGCCTCCGGCGTGGATGTCGAGATAGGCGGCCCGGATCTCGGTGTCCCGGGGGACCGTGATCCGCACCGGGACTCGACGGCCGCCCGTCTCGGCGATGTGCTCGGTAGCCCTGGTGCTCGCTCGAGGGAGGGACGTGGCATGTCTGTCCCGCACCTCGAGGAGCTCCTCGAAGGTGGCCGGGCCGGCAACAGGTTTCGAGGCTGCGTTGAGCTGCCGGCATTCCGCGACATGAATGCCGAGTTCCTCAACGATCAACCGCGTGAGTCCGATCTCCACGTTCCTCCTGTTCACAGCCCTGTACCGCGTGGATGTCAGCGGCGCATCGCCACATCCGAACACCCTCGCATCGATCATGAGCATGCAATCAGGCGAGGCACCGGACATCAAACAACCAATCCACCTGCTGCCCACAACATTTGGTTGTGCGACGCCCCTGACACCGTCCTAGCGCGGTTGCTGGAAGCCGCCGATCTTCTCTTCGAGCAGTTCGGCCAACCGCAGTGGGGTGCGGTCCTCGAACATCGGCCCGATGAGCTGAACGCCCACCGGGAGCCCCTCGGGTGAGAGACCGGTCGGAATGGCGGTGGCGGGCAGGCCGGGCATGGTTGCCACCCCGGCCCAGACGAGCTGGTCGCCGAATGGGTGTGCGACGCCGTCGATGTCGATCCGCCGGTCCCGCATATCGGCATTGTGGTCGTGCGGGAACGCGGGAGTCGGCGTGATCGGGCACACGACGACATCGAACTCGCCGAAGAGCTGCCGCCAGGTCTGGCGGTGGAATTCGCGTCGGGTGTTCGCCTCGATCCATTCGCGGTGGCTGAAGACGGCGCCGCGCACCCAGGCCACCTCGGAACCCTCTGCGTCCGCGGGCAGTCCGGCCGCGACCGCCCGCACCTGCTCGTACTGCTCCGCCGGCATACGTGCCGCGAGGTTCGAAACCAGCAGCTGCGTATAGAGGGTCGCGGCTTCGGTGAGATCGGGCAGCAGCGGACTGTGCCGTTCGACGCGAGCACCCTCCGCGGTGAGCGCGTCGGCGACTCGGTTCAGCCCGGCCCGCACGGCCGAGCCCGTAGGAATCAGCGGGTGCTCGTCGATGATCAGGACGCGGAAGTCCGACAGCTTCTCGTGGCGGGCGGGCGGCAGAGCCACTTCGTATGCGACACCGAGGGTCAGCGGATCCGGTCCGGCCATGACGTCGAGCAGGAGCGAGAGGTCGCGGGCGGTACGCGCCATCGGACCGACGACGGCGAGATCGATCTCGGCCGGCAGTGCCGGTGCGGGCGGCGGCACCATACCGCGCGTCGCCGCCAACCCGAGGGTCGGCTTGTGTGCGTACACGCCGCAGAAATGCGCTGGAGTGCGCAGTGAACCACCGATATCGGACCCGATGGACAGCGCGCCGAACCCGGCCGCCAGGGCCGCCGCCGATCCACCGGAAGACCCACCCGGTGAACGCCCGTGATCCCAAGGATTGTTGGTGGTGCCATAGATCTCGTTGAAGCTCTGCAGATCCTGCAACATGAACGGCACATTGGTCTTACCCAGCATCACCGCGCCGGCAGCCTCGAGCCGCGACACCTGCACCGCGTCCTCGGCCGGCACATAATCCCGGAACGCAGGCATGCCCCAGGTCGTGGGCAGCCCAGCCATGTTGTAGGACTCTTTGACCGTCACCGGAATCCCGAGCAGCGGCTTGTCCTCGCCCCGCCCGCGCGCCTCATCGGCCCGACGCGCCGCAGCCCGCGCCCGGTCGAAGTCCGGCACACAAATCGCATTGATCGCCTTGTCGTCTCGCTCGATCCGCGCAATCGCCTCCTCGGTCAGCTCCACCGAGGTCACCTCACCAGCGCGCATCGCCGCCGAAAGCTCTTCCGCCGCACGAAAACTCCACTCCATGAACCCGACCCTACCGCCGTGCGCCGATCCCTCGACCCGACTTTCGCCGCCCACAATCCGCGGAAGAGTCCGCCACGACAGACCTCGCCCCGTCGTCAATCGCGGCCCACCACAGGTCACGGTGTCTGCGATGGACCGTTCCCCCTGGTGCAGGGCACGGAATACCGCGTCACACAACCAGATAGATGTGTCGCTCCGCGCTGCGGCCATGTCGCGGCATGCGTTCCGTGTAGTCCTGGTGATGGCGACGGCGCCGCCAGCACCAGGCTCGCCGGTCGCGCTGAAGGCGCCGGGGCCACCGACTCACCTGAATCCAAGTGGATATCAGCTGGCGACTGCCGATGGAGTTGTGCCGTTGACAGCGGCTTCCGAATCACCGAAGACATCCCGATGACCGCGTGCGGTATCCATGTACTCCCGAACCCGGTGGATCAGACCGTCGCGCAACTCGAACACGAAACAGTAGTCGTTGCTGTATCGATTCCCGTTCGCCAGCGTGGCACTCATCGTCTCCTCCACGATCACGCGGTCACCATCGGAATAGAAGCCATGGAATTCCACCGCGACATCGCCGACGAACAATCGAGGGAAATCGTTCGCGACGAACTGCGTGATGGCCTCGCGTCCGACCATGTGACTGGGGGCGTCCAACGCGACCGCGGTCGCGTTGGCGGACGGCGCCAGCCACTCCGCGTCGATGGTGAAGAATGCCGCGATCTGCTCGGCATCATGGCTGGCGAACGCTCGCCAGGCGGCCTGAACGACGTTCCTGCTGTCGGGTGTCATGAACCGCACCATATAGCCGCACATCGGGGCGCGCTGGCGGAAAAACGACAGCATCATCCGGCCGCCGGTCGAAGTGGATGCCGGAAGCGGATGGATTGGGCGGCAATGCATCTGGTGTGAATCATGCGGTAGGGTCGAATGACCGTGCACAATCACGAACCTTCCGGCTACGACTGCCCATTCTGTTTCCTTCTCACCGGTGGCGAGACCCCACTCGACAGCCCGCGAGACATCGTGCTGCGCACCGATCGTGCCACCGCTTTCACCGCATCCCGGTGGTGGCCCAACAACCGCGGACACGTCCTGGTCATACCGAACGCTCATCACGAAAACCTGTACGACCTGCCACCGGAATACGGGCACGCCGTGCATGACGTTGTCCGCGAGGTCGCCATCGCGATGCGCGCCACCTACGGTTGCGACGGAGTATCCACTCGCCAGCACAATGAACCCGCCGGCAGCCAGGACGTGTGGCACTACCACGTCCACGTCTTCCCGCGATACGACGCCGACAACCTCTACGGGTCTCAGCCACTGCCGGGGTACGCGACCGGCGAACAACGATGGATCTACGCCGACCGGCTGCGCAACTACTTCGACTCATCACCCAGAACCTGACTCCGCCGGACCGATGCGGTCGCCAGGTCGCCGATTACTCGTTCCGCGCAGTCGGTTTCGTTGAACTCAATGATGAAGGCGCCGCCGGAGGTTGGGCGCGTTGTCAGTACGACGAAGAAGCCCGGACAGAGCGTTTGTCTGTCCGAGCTTCGGGTCCCTGGTCGGAGGTGGCGGGTCGGTGCCGGTGGGGGTGGCCCCGGGGCATTTGGTCAGGCGGCGTCGAGGGCTGCGGTGATCTTGCGGGTCATGTCGGTGACGGTGGGGGTGGATCCGGTTTTGTGGGTGGCGGCTTCGATGGCGACGAGGACGGTGGTGCGGAAGTTGGCGGCCTCGGCCGGGGAGTGGTTGGCCAGCAGGGTCATTGCTGCGGTGAGGGCGGGGAGGACCTGGTCGGCCAGGGCGGCTACGGATTTGGACTCGAGGCGGACGCCGGTGGACTTCTCGGCGAGGATGTGGCCGACCAGGCCGGTTGCGGAGCCGAGGGCGATGCTGCCGGCGGTGGCGGCCTTGTGGGGCGAGCCGCCGGCGGCGTCGGCGGCCGAGATCAGGGAGACGGCGCCGTAGGCGGCGGTGCGGAGGGTCTGCTTGTCCTGGACGGTCAGGGTGGCGGTCATGGTGGGCTCCTCGGTTCGAGTTGCGGTGTTGTTGACGTGAATTACTTTCGCGGGGACGGCTGACGTCGAGCTGATACCGGCCTGACACCTGCGCTGACACGACATCCAGCCGATTCCGCGCATGGATGATCCGGCCGATTCCGCGCGGGGATGGTTCGTCCGTTTCGCGCCTCGACGATCCGTCCGATTCGGCGCCTGGAAATCGGCGGCTCGGAAAATACTGGTCGGTGGGTTGATTGCGGGTCGATAGCCCGCCCAGCAGCACGGATTGGCATACACTTGCGCTGCAAGGGCGTTCGGATCGTTATCTCGGTCCGAATGTGGGTGACGGACCCGGGGGTGAGGGTTTTGACACGGCCCATTCGGGTGTTGATGACAGGGTCGGAGTGGTTCACGGCCGCTCATGGGGGTCTCAACCGGTACTTCACGGATCTATACGGTGCACTGACGCTCGACGCTCGAATCAGTGTCGGCGCAAGGGCTTTCGGTGACGGTCCGGTCGGTGCGGGGTCATGGGGACCCACCGGCGGATCGACGCTCCAGCGCGCACGGACCGCGTTTCTGGACCGGGACGGGCTCACCCGCGACACCGTGATCGATCGGCACTTCTCCTTGTACGGGCCTGCGGCGGTGCGAAATCCGCTGGTAGTGCACTTTCACGGGCCGTGGGCGGCCGAGAGCCGGATGGCCGGAGAGGGCGCGCGGGCAGTGCGCGCCAAGTATCTGGTCGAGCGGCTGCGCTATGCCGGGGCGGACCGGTTCGTCGTGCTGTCGCAACATTTCGAAAGGTTGCTGGTCGGCGACTACGGCGTGCGGCCCGATCGGGTTCGGGTGATTCCGCCGGGTGTGGATCTGGAGCGTTTCACGAATTCGGAGCCCGAGGCCGACACCGGAATCGTGTTGTGCGTGCGGCGATTGGAGAAGCGGATGGGCATCGACGTGCTCATTCGCGCCTGGTCCGAGGTGTCGGCCAAGCATCCCGATGCCCGGTTGGTCATCGTCGGAACCGGGACTGCCGAGGCCGAATTGCGGGCGCTCGCAGCCGACCAGCCGTCGATCCGATTCACCGGATCGGTGTCCGACGCGGAGCTCACCGACCTGTACACCCGATCCGATCTGACCGTCGTCCCCTCCCTCGCACTGGAGGGATTCGGGCTCATCGCGCTGGAATCCCTCGCCGCCGGACGCCCACCGATTGTGTCCGATTGTGGCGGATTGCCCGATTCTGTCCGGGATTTGGACGCCACGCTCCTCGTCCCGCCGGGCAATGCCGAGGCACTCGCCGCCCGCATCGCCGCGGCCCTCGACGGCTCCCGGCCCGCCGCGAAGCAATGCCGCGCCCACGCGGAGTCATTCTCCTGGGCCGTCGCGGCGCATCGGCACCGGGATCTCTACGCGGAGCTCGTCGACTGATGGCATCGCTGAAGGCCATATTCCTGGCGCACACCGCGGCCCCCTCCGGAGCCGAATTGGCAACGCTCCGCCTGGTCTCGGCCATGCCCGCCGGGCGGACCGCCGTGCTCTACGCCGAGGACGGCCCGATGCTGCGCCTGATGGCCGCGCGCGGGATCGAAACCCGTGTCGTCACCAATAGTTTCGACTCCCGCGCCATGACCATCGACAAGGCCGGGATCCGCAGCCTGCTCGTGGGCGCGACGGGCCTGCTACGTCTGGGCTGGGCACTGGGCGCGACCGTCCGCGACCTGGACGCCACGGTCCTGGTCGCGGGCAGCACCAAAGCCATGCTCATGGGCGCGGTCGCCGCCCGCCGGGCCCGGGTCCCGCTGGTCTGGCATGTGCACGACCGGGTTTCGCGCGACTACTTCGGCCGGGTGCTCGCCCTCGTCATCCGAGTGCTGGGCTGGGTGGTGGCCCGCGGCGTGATCGCCAACAGCCGCGGCACCCTGGCCTCGCTGTACACCTGGCGGCGAGCGGCCGTCGTCGCCTATCCGGGCGTCGAGTTCCCACCCGACGACGACACCGCGGCAGACGAATCCGCGCTCGCCCGCGAACGACGACCCCAGGAACAACGCCCCGCCGGCGAGACCATCATCGCCGTAGTCGGCCGCCTCACCCCTTGGAAGGGCCAGGACCTGTTCCTGCGCGCCCTGGCCGATGTGAAAACCCTCCCCCGCGAGGTCTTCCTGGTCGGCGGCACCTTCTTCGACGAGGAGCCCTACCGCGCCGAACTCGAGGTGCACGCCACCGCCCTCGACCTCCCGGTCACCTTCACCGGCCACGTGGACGACCCGGAATCCTATCTGCGCCACGCCGATATCCTCGTGCACTGCTCGGTGCTGCCCGAGCCCTTCGGCCAGGTGGTGGTGGAGGGCATGCGGGCGGGCTGCGCGGTCATCGCGACCCGCCCCGGCGGACCGGAGGAGATCGTGGAGCCGGGGGTGAACGGCCTGCTGGTGACGGCCGGCGATAGGGCCGAGCTCACCCGCGCCCTGGACACTCTCATCGCCGATCAGGAACTGCGCGTCAAGCTCGCCGATGCCGCACGGGTACGATCCCGCGATTTCGATGTCGCCGAGTCGGGCCGGATCGTGACCGACCTCCTGACCGGTCTGCCCGGAAAGCGGTGGCGGCGTGGATGATCCGACCGATCCGCTGCCGGCCTACGACCCGCCCACCGTGCGGATGGAGGCCCTCGGCACGCTGGGCCGGTTGCGACAGCGCCGCCATATGCGGCACGGGATTCCGGAGGTCGACCAGCAGGCTTCCGCCTTCGAGCTCGACGCCCGCGGTGATTCCGGTCCGGCCGGCCCGCGCCACGGCCGCGCCGGACCGAACGGCCACGAGAACGGCACCGGCCGGGGCACGGTGTCGTTCGACGAGACCCGGGCCGCCCGCTATGCCGCGCCCTCCCGCGGTCCGGTGCTCCCCACCTTCTACGGCGATCCGGTCGACCCGCCCACCGTCCGGCTTCCGGTCACCCGCCCGGCGCGCGATGTCACCGGCGCCTACCGACAGGCCGCAACGGACGGCGAATCCCCCATCGCCACAGATCATTCCGACACCAACCGTAAGCATCGCAAGGATTCGTCCTCCGGCCTGGGCAGTATCGGCAGCATCATCCGCGATATCGGACTGGTGACCTTCGGCAAGTACGGCCAGTACGTCATCACCCTGGTCACCGTCCCGCTGCTGGCCCGCATGCTGGGCCCGCACGGCACCGGCCTGCTGGCCATCGGCATGTCGTCCTACTTCATCGGCTCGCTGGTCGTGGATCTGGGCGTCACCTCGTTCCTGGCCGCCAAAGTGCCCGAGGACGATCCGGGCCACCTCGAGGTGAACCGCCTGCGCGGCACCTATCTCGCCATTCGCGCGACCACCCTGACCCTCATCGGCGTGGCGCTGCTGGCCGGCCTCGCGATCGGGGTGTCCCCCAAACTGCACATGGTGCTGCTGGGCCTGTTCGCCGGTGGCTTCTGGTCGATCTCGGAGGACTGGCTGCTCATCGGCCAGGGCAGATTCGGCAGCTCCACCATGTATCAGGGCGTGGGCCGCATCGGATATCTCGGCCTGCTCGTCGGACTGCTACCCCGATTCCCCAGCGCCTCCATGGCCGTGCTGTGCCTGCTGGTCTCCTCCATCGCCACGGTCGCGCTGACCTGGTGGGACTCCTTCCGCAAGTTCGGACCGCCCGCCCGGCCCTATGGCGTGCGGGCCGTCCTGCGCATAGCCGCACCGATTTTCACCTCCCGGCTGCTGGTCACCGGTTACGGCCAGGGCTCGGCGGCGGTGTACGGCGCGGTGCTGGAGGCGGCCTCGCTGGGCCTCTACTCCGCGGGCGACCGGCTGGTCCGCGCGATCCAGTCCACCCTGGACCCGATCGGCTTCGCCCTGCTCCCCCGCATGGCCCGCCGCAGCGCCCATGATCAATTCTGGCGCAATCAGATCCAGATGCTGGTCGGCTGCGTGACCCTGGCCTGCCTGGCCGTGGTGAGCGTCTGGGTGATGGCACCCATCCTCGTCCACCTCATCTACACCCACGATTTCGACGGCGCGATACCCCTGCTGCGCGTCGAGATCCTCATCCTGCCCGCCACCACCATCACCTCGTACGTGACCACCGCCGTGCTGCCGGTCAAGCAGGACACCATCGGCGTGCTGATCGGCGCGATCATCGGCACCTGCGTGGCCGCGGTGGCGCTGGTGGTCGCCGCCCGGACCGGATCGGTCTGGACCCTGGTCTATGGCACAGTTTCCGCGGAAATCAGTGTCGCGCTGTGGTACATCATCCGGGTGCGGTGGCTCATGGTCCGGGAACGGGCCGGCCGCGGCGGGCCGGTCGAACCTGCCACGCTGCTGACCAAGGGGGATCTGGCGTGAAAGTACTTTTCGTCGGGGATGACTGGGTGGGCAGCAACGCGCGCTCACTCGCCGACGGATTCCAGCAGGCGGGGCACGAGGTGGTGGTGATCGACACGACCCCGGTCACGCTGCCCGCGCGGCTGTCGCCACCGTGGGTGTATTCGAAGGTCGCCCATCGGCGCGCACCCTGGAACGTCGAGGCACTGCATCGCGAGATCGACAGCGCGGCCGCCGCATTCGCGCCCGATGTGCTGTTCGCCTTCAAATCGGTGCACCTGGACCAGCAGCGGCTCCTGAGCGCCCCGGCTGGTCTGCATGTGCACTACAGCCCGGATGACGTATCCAATCCGTACAACACCAGCCCGGAATACTTGGCACACGAGGCCGAATGGGATCTCATCGTCACCACCAAGTGGCACAACGTTCCCGAGCTGGCCGCCCGCGGCGCCCGGCACGTGAAATTCGTTCGCAGCGCATACGATCCGGCCCTGCACCACCTCACCGCCCGCCGCACCGTCCGCAACTACCTGGTCGGTTTCATCGGTGCGGTGCGCCCGGACCGTCAAGACCTCTTGATCTCGCTGGCCCGGGAACACCACGGGGACATGCTGTTACGTGGTCCCGGCTGGCGGCGCGTGCGCGCGCTGTGGCAGACCGGCGCCGATGTCGGCGGCGCGGTCTACGGCGAGAATTTCTCCACGGCGGTCGCCGCGGTCACCGCGAACCTGGTGCTGCTCAATTCCGACAATCGCGACACCCACACCTGCCGCACCTTCGAAGTCCCGGCCGCCGGTGGCCTTTTCGTCGGCGAACGCACCGACGAACACGCCGAACTGCTCCAGGACGAGGCCGAGTGCTATTTGTTCTCCGGCCCGACCGAGCTGCGCGAGATCCTGCGCCGCTGCGCCAAGTATCCCGATCAGGTCGCCAAGGTCGCCGAGGCCGGTCA
>NZ_JBHZCS010000038.1:0-106171 GCF_042755705.1 Nocardia sp. NPDC059154 | reverse complement strand
GGCTTGAGATCGAGGGTTTCGATGCGCGCGGCGAAGCGGTCGGCGACCACCGAACCCACCGTGCCCAGCCGGAACGAGACGGTCTTCGGGAGTCCGGTCGGCTTCTTGACATCGTTCACGGGTCAGATGATACTTCCCTCGAAACATTCAGAGCCTGAATGATTTAGGGAGTGAAGGAAATGGACGCGTACACCGGAATCGCCATCGCGAACGCGGCGGTCGCCTTGATCTCGGGAGTCTCCAGCGTGGTGGGCATGGCACGGCCCGCGATGGCGGTGCCGGACGGTGGCCAGATCAATACGGGCACACTGTTTTTCGCGTATGCGTACGGGGCGCGGGCGGTGCCGCTGAGCATCGTGATGCTGATCCTGCTCGCGGTCGGGGCCCGTAGCGGACTGGCGCCGATTCTGGTGGTCGCCGGACTGGCTCAGATCGGCGACGCGGTCATCGGTGCGGGACGGCGCAACTGGCCGATGGCGGCCACCTGCGTCGGATTGGCGGCCGTGCACCTGCTGTCCGCCTGGTGGGTGGCCGGTCAGTGAGATCAGCTGCGCCGCAGCCGGATTCGCGGATCAGCTGTATTCGCTGACCAGCAGGGCCCAGGTGCCCGGTTCGAGAGCCTCGAAGACGTGCGGCAGATCGCCGGGGTAGCAGATGTAGTCGCCGGGCCCGAGTTCCACCGGATCCTCGGCGAGCCCGACCTTGGCGCGACCGGCGCACAGCACGATGTGCTCGACGACGCCGCGGGAGTGCGGGGCGGAGTCACGGGGGTGGCCGGGTTCGGCGGTGACACGGTAGACATCACGGCGAGCCGCAGGCGGGGAGGCCGCGAGCAGGGTGGTCCGGTACTCGGACCGCGCCGAGGCGAGGACCTGGCCCTCACCCGCGCGGATCACCTGAACCTGCGGGGTCGGCGGATCCAGCAGCCGCGAGAACTGGATGTCGAGGGCGAGGCAGAGCGCCCACAGCGTTTCGATGCTGGGGTTGCCGGAGCCCGATTCCAGTTGGGACAGTGTGGATTTGGCGATCCCGGCGCGACGGGCGACCTCGGTCAGCGAGAGTCCGGAGCGAGCCCGCTCCCGGCGCAGAGCGGCGGCGATCGCCTCCTGCGGCGACGCGGGCGCCTGCTGCGGGGACGTCGGCGCCTGCGGGGCAGACTCGGGCACCTGCTGGGCAGACACGGGCTCGGAGCGGTCGGACTGCTGGGTCATGGTGGCGTTCACAGTACCGGGATGTCGGCACGTCCCTTTGACGAACCTGGCCAGTTGTGTTCATTATAGAAAACATGCGTTCGGCATGGCGAACACTCGATCGGGGTGTGCTCACAGGTATCGCGGCGATCTGCCTGGCAGTCGCCATGATCGGCGTATCCTACGGCGCTACCGCGGTGACCTCCGGACTGCCCGGCTGGCTGCCGGTGCTCATGAGCGTCGCCGTGGTGGCCGGCGGCTCGGAATTCGTCTTCATCGGCATTCTGACCGCCGGCGGCGGGCTGGTCGCCGCCGTGCTGGCGGGACTGCTGGTCAACGCCCGGCACCTGCCCTATGGACTGTCCGTGCCCGATGTGGTCGGCACCGGCTGGCGGCGTCTGCTGGGCACCCACGTCATGAACGACGAATCGGTGGCCATGGCCCTGGCCCAGCCGGATCGGGATCGGCGGCGCGCCGCCTACTGGGTGTGCGGGCTCTCGGTGCTGGCCGCGTGGCCGCTGGGCGCGGCGCTCGGCGCCATGCTCGGCGCGGTGGTGCCCGACCCCAATGCGTTCGGTCTGGACGCCGTCTTCCCGGCCGTACTGTTCTCGCTGGTGCTGCCCGCCTTGCGCGAACCCCTCACCCGCACAGCCGCTCTGGCCGGCGCGGTGGTCGCCGCGACGACCACGCCGTTCCTGGGCGCGGGGCTGCCGGTACTGCTCGCGCTGACCGCGGTACTGCTGGTCGTGCGCCGCGCGGGCGCGAGCGAAGCCACCACCACCGCGAACGCGGATCAGGCGGCGAGGACCGAGAGCACCACCGCTGCGGCTGGGACCGTGTGATGCGGGCGATCTTTCGACGGCTGGGCTCCAGGAGCGCGCGCCGATGACCAAGACTCTCCTGGTGGGTGCCATGGCATTGGCCATGGGCACCTTCGCATTCCGGTTCGCCGGGCCGCTGTTGCGCAGCCGGGTCAGAATTTCGCCGCGCACCATCCGGCTGCTGGAGATCGCGTCGGTCGTGCTGCTCACCGCGCTGGCGGTCACCACGCTGGTGCCCACGGGCAGCGGCCAATTCGGGTGGGCGCTGCCCGCGGGTGTGCTGGTCGCGGCGGGGCTGGCGTGGAAGCGCGCGCCGCTGCTGGTGGTGATCCTCTCCGCGGCGGTGGTCACGGCGGGGCTGCGGATGCTCGGCGTGCACTGAGGAGCGACTCCTCGGTGTCTGCTGAAGAGCAAATCCTCGGCGTGCCGAATTCGCTAGCCGCGCAGCAGGTCCGCGAGCCGGGCCCAGGAATCCTCGGCGACCTCGGGCCGGTACCAATCGCGGCCAGGGAAAAGGAAGCCGTGCGGGGCGTCGTCGTAGACCACGATCTCGTGCTGGATATTGGCCGTGCTCAGCGCCTCTTCGAGTTCGTCGCGAGCCTCGGGGTCGATCAGCGGATCCTCACCGCCGAAGAACAACACGACCCGGCCCGTGATGCCGGGGGTGGCTTCGATGGTGGGTTCGGGTGTGGACAGCGGGATATCGGTATTGGTGAGCCAACCCGGGTAGAACGCGGCGGTGGCGGCCAGCGGGAGTTGAGTGGCGGCGTAGTAGGCGGCGTGCCCGCCCGCACTGAAGCCGACCATGTTCAGCGAGACCGCGCCGCGGCCGCGCAATTCGTCGAGACAGGCCGAGACATCGTCGACCACCCCGGGACGGGTCAGGGTGCGCAGCAGTTCCAGGCCGCGTTCCCGGTCGACGTGCAATTCCAGCTCGGCGCGCGGCGCGACGCGGTGGAACAGGTCCGGCAGGACGGCGATGACGCCCAGGGACGCCAGGCGGTCGGCGGCCGCTCGCGCCGTGGCGTGCTGGCCGTAGATCTCGTGTCCCACAACGACTCCGGGATACTCACCCGTTTCGGCCTGACGGGCCAGATAGGCGCTCATCACGGCATCGCCGACCTTCAGGTCGATCCACTCGGTCACGATCGCGGCATCGCTCATGCCGCCAAGGTAATCGGCACGGAGCGGGGCGACCAATCATTGCGGCTATACCGGCCATCGCGATTCCGATGGCCGGCGGACCGGCTGTCGCGTCAGCCGCCCACGGCGGGCGCGAAGGCCGGAGCCAGCAGGGCGATGCCCAGCGCCACACCCGCGAGAATGCATCTCAGGATCGTCATGATGATGGCCCCTCCCTGGTTGCGTTCGGCCCGACTCGAACGTATCCGGGCTCGAAAAACCTTACGAGCCAGGATATTCGGTGCCCCGCGCATTGGGGGCGGGTTCGGGCCGGGACTCGGTGCCGGAAGGGCGGCAGAGCCTCAGTGCCGGAGCAACGGCAGAGCCTCAGTGCCGGAGCAACGGCAGAGCCTCAGTGCCGGAGCAACGGCAGAGCCTCAGCGCGGGAGCAACGGCAGGGCGGGGCCACGACGGCGGGCCACCGAACCGTAGCGGGCGTCCAGGCGCAGCCAGGTACGAGCCGCACGCACCCGCACGATCTCGTCCACCGGGATGCGGCGGGAGTCGGTCTTCTCGCCGCCGTGCGGAATGAAATCCATGGCGGCGAGGGCGAACACCACCCGCATGGGCACCTCGACCTGCTCGCCGCCACCGGACACGGTCAGCACCGTCTGATCCAGCAGGGCGGCCGGCGGGCCGTGCTGGCTGCCGTGCTCCTGCGCCAATTCGGCTCCGCGCTCGGCCAATTCGACGAGTTTGCGGGCGGGCACGTCCTCCACATGGACGAAGCCCACCTCCGGCGGCAGCGCGGCGCGCCAGGCGGAGTCCATGGCATAGCCGAGCCCGAACGCGGCGCCCGCGTCCGGCCCGCGCAGCCCGGCGAGGACGGCGTCCGCGCCGACGGACACATCGTCCATCCCGAGGTTGGCCACCACCGTGCGCACCGCCAGCGCCTCGAATCCGGTGGTCGCCCAGGCGGAGACGTAGCGGTCCCCGCGCCGGCGCAGCCGGATAACGGCCGCCGGGTCGAGGCGAAGGGCGTGCGTGATGAAGGTGGCCAGGTTCTCGCGTTCCGCGGGATCCGGAACGTGCAGGGTCAGCTGTCCCGACAACGGTCGTTCTCGGTCAGTCGGCCAGCCACTGCGCGAGGTAGTTGCGTTCCTCGGCGGTGAGGCGGCGTAGGCGCTGGGTGTCGATGTCGAAGGCGGCCAGCTGGGTGGAGGCGATCACCGCCGGCGGGGAGTCCGGGGCGGCGCCGGCCGCGCGCACCTCGTAGCCGACGGTGAAGTCCACCGCGCGCAACCGGTCGATCCACATGGACACGTCCAGCGGCGAATCCTCATGGCGGAGCTGGCCCTTGTACTGCACCCGCAGATCGGCCAGCACACAGCCGGACCGCAGCGCAACCGTCGGTCGCTCATCCAGGAACAGCCACGGAATGCGGGCCTCCTCCAGCAGAGTGACCATGCGGGCATGGTTGATGTGCTGGAAGGCGTCCATATCCGACCAGCGCACCTCCACCGTGGTGTGGAAACGCTTCGGCTCGGCCGAGACCGGGGACTCCCCCGGACTCGGCGCTGCCGTCTTCGCCTGGCCGTTCAGCGAACCGACACTCGTCAACGCGGTACCTCCGATTGCGCACCCACCCCACTCACCATGCTGCGCACCTGCCGCGCCGCAACCGACAGCGTGGCCAGATCGTGGGTTCCGGACTCGAACAGTTCCGACAGGGCAGAGCGCGCACGGCCCAGCCGGGACTGGTTCTTGGACTCCCAGTATGCAATCTTCTCCTCGGCCGTCTCCTCCGGGTCACCGCCGGAGAGCACGTCGAGGGTGAGCGAGCGCAGCGAGCCGTACATATCATCGCGCAGCGCGAGCCGGGCCAGCGCGTGCCAGCGATCACCGCGCTCGAGGTGGCTGACCGCCTGCAACAGCCAGTCGATCTTGAGGTGATCGTTGAGCGCGTAGTACAGCGCGCCCACCTCATCACCGCTGCGATCGGTGATGTCGGCGATATCGAGCACATCCAGCAGCGGGAACTGGTTCAGCAGGCCGAACACCTCGGTGGCCAGCTCCGAGGGCGCGCCCTGCTCGACGATCGCCTGGGACTGCGCATTGAGACTGTCGATGTGGTGACCGCGCAGCCAGCCCGGCACCTTGGGCGAGAGCGTACGCACACCCTGCGCGTAGCGATGGATCTCCGCGCCCACCGCGACCGGCTGCGGGCGGTTGTTGAGCAACCAGCGCGAGGCCCGGTCCAGGGTGCGCTTGGTCTCCAGTTCCAGCACGTCTTTCATCCCCGTGGAGATCTCCGCGGCGCGAATACGACCCCACACCGAGTGCAGATCGAAGATCTGGGTCGCCGCGGTGAAGGCGCGGACCGCGTCGGAGGCCGAGGCCCCGATCTCCTCGCCCAGGCGGAAGGCATATGTGATGCCGCCCAGGTCGACCACCTCGTTCACCAGCATCGTGGCGGTGATCTCCCGGCGCAGGCGATGCCGCTTGATGGCCACACCGAAGCGGGTGCGCAGCGGGGTCGGGAAGTACAGCGGCAACCGTGCGGAGAAGTACGCCATATCGGGCAGATCGCTGGCCAGCAGATCGGCCTTGAACGAAAGCTTCACGTGCGCCATGAGATTCGACAGCTCCGGCGAGGTGAGGCCGGTGCCCTCCTCGGCGCGATACTTCATCTGCGCGTCGCTCGGCAGCGCCTCGAGCTCGCGGTCCAGGCCACGGCGTTCCTCGAGATCCTCGATGACGCGCTGGTGCACATTGAGCATGTGCGGGGCCTCGGCCCGGGACATACCCATAAGGATGTTCTGGGAGACGTTGTCCTGCAGCACGAGTGCGGAAACCTCGTCGGTCATGGAGGCCAGCAGCGGATTGCGCTCGACCTCGGGCAGCTCGCCGGAGGAGACCACGCCGTCGAGCAGGACCTTGATATTGACCTCGTGGTCGGAGCAGTCCACACCGGCGGAATTGTCCAGCGCGTCGGTGTTCATCTTGCCGTCGTGGCGGCAGAACTCGATGCGGCCCAGGGCGGTGACGCCGAGGTTGCCGCCCTCGCCGATCACCTTGACCCGCAAGGCGTTCGCGTTCACCCGGACCGCGTCATTGGACTTGTCGCCCACCTCGGCATTGGTCTCGGTGCTGGCCTTGATGTAGGTACCGATGCCGCCGTTCCACAGCAGTTGCACGGGGGACTGCAGGATGGCGCGGATCATCTCCGGCGGCGACAGCGAGACGACGTCGGCGGCCAGGCCGAGCACCTCGCGGACCTGGTCGCTGACCGGGATGGCCTTCACCGTGCGGTCGTAGACCCCGCCGCCCTCGCTGATCAGGGACCGGTCGTAGTCGGCCCAGGACGAGCGCGGCAGCGCGAACATGCGCTCTCGCTCGGCGAAAGACGTTGCGGCATCGGGGTTCGGGTCCAGGAAGATGTGGCGGTGGTCGAAGGCCGCGACCAGCCGGATGTGGCGCGAGAGCAGCATGCCGTTGCCGAACACGTCACCGGACATGTCGCCGATGCCGACCACCGTGAAGTCCTGCGACTGGGTGTCGATATCCATCTCGGCGAAGTGCCGCTTCACGCTCTCCCACGCGCCCTTGGCGGTGATGCCCATGGCCTTGTGGTCGTAGCCCACCGAACCGCCGGAGGCGAAGGCGTCGCCGAGCCAGAAACCATACTGCAGGGCAACATCATTGGCGATATCGGAGAAGGAAGCGGTGCCCTTGTCGGCGGCGACCACGAGGTAGGTGTCGTCGGCGTCACGGCGCAGCACCCGCTCGGGCGGCAGCACCGCGCCGGTGGCGCGATCGACATTGTCGGTGACGTCGAGCAGGCCGGAAATGAAGGTGCGGTAGCAGGCGATGCCCTCGGCCTGCAGCGCCTGCCGATCGGCGACCGGATCGGCGGTCGCCGCCGGCGGCTGCTTGACCACGAAACCGCCCTTGGCGCCGACCGGCACGATCACCGCGTTCTTCACCGCCTGCGCCTTGACCAGACCCAGGACCTCGGTGCGGAAGTCCTCCAGGCGGTCCGACCAGCGCAGGCCGCCGCGCGCCACCGGGCCGAAGCGCAGGTGCACGCCCTCCACCCGCGGGGAGTAGACGAAGATCTCGAATTGCGGCCTGGGCTTGGGCAATTCGGTGATCTCCTGCGGTTCCACCTTGAACGACAGGTAGTCCCGCACAGTGCCCTCGGCGTCGGTGACGTAGTAGTTGGTGCGCAGGGTGGCCTTGATCAGGCCGAGGATGGCGCGCAGGATGCGGTCGGCGTCCATGCTCACCACCTCGTCGATGCGGTGGCGGACCGCGGCCTCCAGCTCGGTGGCGTGGTCGGGATTGGCCGAGTCCGGATCGAAGAGCGCGGTGAACAGCTCGACGAACATGCTCGCCGCCTCCGGATAGGCCAGCAGCACGCGCGTGATGGCGGCCTGGCTGTACTGGAATCCGGCCTGCTGCAGGTACTTCGAGTAGGCGCGCAGGATCGCGACGCCGCGCCAGTGCAGGCCGGCGCGCAGCACCAGCTCATTGAGGCCGTCGGCCTCGGCGCGGCCGTACCAGAGCGCTGCGAACGCCTCGGTGAAGCGTTCGCGTAAACCGCGCACCTGGGCGTCGAGCACGTCGAGCCGGCTCACGGACTCCACCAGTTCGGCGTCCATGTTCCGGTCCAGCGCGCTGCGCAGCAGCTCGGGACGGGCCAGCAGGCCGAAGTCGTAGATCCACTGCTCCGGACCCTGATCGCGCTCGACGGGGTGCGGGCGCTCGTCGATCACCTCCACGCCGAGGCTCTGCAGCAGCGGGAGCACCTGGCTCAGCGAGATGCCGCCGCCACCACCGATGTAGAGCGTGAAACGCCAAGAGCCCGGGTCGGAGTCGGACCAGCGGTACAGGTGCTGGTCGATGCCCCCGTCGGGCAGCCGCTGCAGCCGCAGGATGTCGGCCACGGCACGGGTGGGCTCGAAGTCCTCCTTGTAGCTCTCCGGCAGCGACTCGGCGTAGCGCTGCGCCACCGCCGGGTCGAGCACGGTGGAGTTGGCCACCACATCGCGCAGGTGGTCGTCCCAGGTGCGGCTGGCCTCGGCGAGCAGGTGCTGGATGCGCAGCCGGTTGGGCTCGCCGGTATCGGCCACGATGCCCTGATCGGGCAGCCGGACCGTGAAATACACACTGGCGAGGTCACTTTCGGACACGCGTGCCGAATAGTCGATGGATACGCCGCCCAGCTCGCGCACCAGGATGTCCTGCATCTCCAGGCGGACGCGGGTGGTGTAGCGGTCACGCGGCAGATACACCATGCAGGCCACGAAGCGACCGTAGCCGTCCATGCGCATGAACAGCCGAACCTGGCGGCGCATACCGACATTCAGCACCGCGCTGGCGGTGCGGCGCAGTGCCTCGCCTTCGGAGGAGAACAGCTCGGTGCGCGGGAAGGCCTGGATGACCTCCAGCATCTCCTGGCCGGAGAAGGAGTCCAGGTCGAAGCCGCTGGACTCGATGATGGAGCGCACCCGGCGGTCGATGACGGGGATGTCGAGCACGTTCGCGTGCAGGGCGGTGACGGTGAAGACGCCGATGAACAGGTGCTCGCCCGTGACGACACCGGAGTCGTCGATCTCGGCCACGCCGACGAAGTACGGGTAGACCGCGCGGTGCACGGTGGCCGGGACGAGGCCCTGGGTCAGCATGAGCAGCGGCTGGTCGCCGCTGTTGTCGGGGACCCGGAAGTCGGTACCGACATTGGGGCGCAGCACGCCGAGGCTGGTCTCCGGCACGATGATGGACTTGGCCTGACCGTCCACGGTGCTGCGCTCGTAGCGGGCGTAGCCCAGCACGGTGAAGTGGCCGTCGGCCAGCCAGCGCAACAGATTGGCGCAGTCGGTGAGATCCGTTGTGGGAAAGGCGGATCTGCCCGCGGTGGCCGCGGTGTCGAGCTCGGCGGCGACCCGCTCCTGCGCCTCGCGCATGGCCTCGGTGTCCTCGATGACCCGGCGCACGTCGGTGAGCACGTCGGGCAGTGCCGTCTCGATCTGCTCGAGCTGGGCGCGGCTGGTGGCGGGGTGCAGCTGCACGTGCATCCAGGACTCGGGCAGGCCCGTGGTGCCATTGGCGTCGACCTCGTGCGGCACCGCCGTCTTCAGGCGGCCCGCGGCGTCTCGGGTCACCTCGAAGATGGGGTGCACGACCTCACTGACACTGACGCCGATCCGGCTCAGCGAGGAGGTCACAGATTCGACCAGCAGTGGCATATCATCGGTCACCAGCTGGATGGCGACGCCGAGCCCGGCCTCGTCATCCGCATGGTACACACGAACATTCGCGGTGCCGGGGGTGCGCTGGATGCCGAGATCCAGATGGCAGCGGAAGATGTGAGTGGATGTCGCGGGGATCGCGCAGTCAGCATCGCCGGCGTCGACGTGGCGGAAGTACGCCTCCTCGAGGGATACGAGATTGCCCCGCAGAGACGCGGGCAAACTCGCAGCCCAGGCCGCGCTGGACAATTCGGACGAGACCGTCATTTCGCCAACTCCTCGGATTCGGTTCCGTAACAAAGTGACGCCGATGCGAGAGTAGCTGGGCGCAAGAACTGCCGGGCTGAATTCCTCTCAATGCCGCGCCGCGTCTAATCATACGGACGAACCGGACGGTTCGGCCGTCGCCGACTTCGTCCGATATCGCCAGGTCGCATACGACAAACCTTGCACCAAAACAGTTTTCACGCACAACTGCGAATGCGAAACCGCTGAGTTCGCTATTCGATAACCGTTCATCTGGCCGGTCACGGCCCGCCATCCAGCGGGCCGCGAACCGTCCGGCAAACGTCTTCGGCCCGACGAAACGGTGATCAATCGACCATTCTTCGATGGACCGTACGGAATCCAGCGCTCGGTAGCGGACCGATGACGGACGCGATCCGGCTACCTCACCCGGGTCAGCGGGTGAGGGCGGCGGTGAATTCGGTTGGGGTGGCCCGTTATCCGCGGGTCAGCTTGCGGTGGGTGACGCGGTGCGGGCGCGCCGCTTCCGGACCCAGGCGCTCGATCTTGTTGGCCTCGTAGGCCTCGAAGTTGCCCTCGAACCAGAACCAGGAGGCCGGGTTGTCCTCGGTGCCCTCCCACGCCAGGATGTGGGTACAGGTGCGGTCGAGGAACCAGCGGTCGTGGGAAATGACCACCGAGCAGCCGGCGAAGTTCTCCAGCGCGTTCTCGAGCGAGCTCAGGGTCTCGACATCGAGGTCGTTGGTGGGCTCGTCGAGCAGGATCAGGTTGCCGCCCTGCTTGAGGGTCAGCGCCAGGTTCAGGCGGTTGCGCTCACCACCGGAGAGCACACCGGCCGGCTTCTGCTGATCCGGACCCTTGAAGCCGAACGCCGAAACGTAAGCGCGGGAAGGCATTTCCTGATTGCCGACCTGGATGAAGTCCAGCCCGTCGGAGACCACCTGCCAGACCGTCTTGTTCGGGTCGATGCCGGAGCGGCCCTGGTCGACGTAGCTCAGCTTGACCGTCTCGCCGACCCGCACCGCGCCGCTGTCCGACTGCTCCAGACCAACGATGGTCTTGAACAGCGTCGACTTACCGACACCGTTCGGGCCGATGACGCCGACAATGCCGTTGCGCGGCAGGGTGAACGACAGATCCTTGATCAGCTGCCGGTCGCCGAAACCCTTGTCCAGGTGGTCGACCTCGACGACCACATTGCCCAGGCGCGGACCGGCCGGGATCTGGATCTCCTCGAAGTCCAACTTGCGCATCTTCTCGGCCTCGGCGGCCATTTCCTCGTAGCGGCCCAGACGCGCCTTGTTCTTGGCCTGCCGCGCCTTGGCGCCGGAGCGGACCCAGGCCAGCTCCTCCTTCAGGCGCTTCTGCAGCTTCTGGTCCTTCTTGCCCTGCACCTCGAGGCGCTCGGCCTTCTTCTCCAGGTAGGTGGAGTAGTTGCCCTCGTAGGGGAAGGTGCGGCCGCGGTCCAGCTCGAGGATCCACTGCGCCACATTGTCCAGGAAGTACCGGTCGTGGGTGACGGCCAGCACCGCGCCCGGGTAGCTGGCGAGGAACTGCTCCAGCCACAGCACCGACTCGGCGTCGAGGTGGTTGGTGGGCTCGTCGAGCAGCAGCAGGTCGGGCTTGCTCAGCAGCAGCTTGCACAGCGCGACGCGACGGCGCTCACCACCGGAGAGGTTGGTGACCGGCTCGTCCGGCGGCGGGCAGCGCAGCGCGTCCATGGCCTGCTCGAGCTGGGAGTCGACGTCCCACGCGTCGGCGTGGTCGAGCTCCTCCTGGAGCTTGCCCATCTCCTCCATCAGCTCATCGGAGTAGTCGGTCGCCATGAGCTCGGCGATCTCGTTGAAGCGGTCCAGCTTCACCTTGATCTCGCCGAGGCCCTCCTCGACGTTGCCGCGCACGGTCTTCTCTTCGTTCAGCGGCGGCTCCTGCTGCAGGATGCCGACCGTCGCGCCCGGCGCGAGCCAGGCATCGCCGTTGTTCGGCTGGTCCAGTCCCGCCATGATCTTCAGCACACTGGACTTACCCGCGCCGTTCGGGCCGACGACACCGATCTTGGCGCCGGGAAGGAAGTTCAAGGTCACATTGTCGAGCACGACCTTGTCGCCATGCGCCTTTCGCACCTTCACCATCTGGTAAATGAACTCAGCCATATCGGCAAGCCTAACTGTGTGTAGTAGCGGGTTCTCCGGCAGTGTCCGCATCCACGGACAGCCGTTCCACGGGTTCGGTCCGGTCGGTTCGACCGAAGGTTTTGCGCACCACCGGGGCGGTGCAACGACCCAGGTCGGGACCCAACGCCAGGGCCCGCATCTCGAGGTCGGTGCGCTCCGCGCCATCTCGGGTGGTGTACTCGTTCGAGCGCAGCTGCCCGTACGCGATGATCGGATCACCTCGCTGCAGTGACGCCTCGACTCCTTCGATGATCCCCCGTCGCCAACAGTTTACGGTGAGGTACAGGGTGCCACCGTCCACCCAGTCCCCCGCGCCCTGATCGTAGCGGCGAGCAGTACTGGCCAACCGGAAACTCAACAGCTGTTCACCGTTCTGCAGCGCGCGCCGCACCGGATGGGTGACGATCCGGCCGATCACCGCGGTGTTCGCCTCGTACATTGCACTCCCCCTTGTCGATTCGAGCCTGTGCCTGCCGTCGACCTCAAGGTTCCCGCGCGGGCGCGGGCGGCGACAGGACCGAATCGGCGAGTGTGGACAACTCGCGGGATGTGGATAGGTTCGCGGCGCGCTACAGCGTCGCCAGGTCGGTATTGGCCCCGCACAGCACGATCACCGGCCGCTCCCCCGGCGCCGGCACGTACGCGCCGCTCTGGATCGCCGCCACCGCCGTGGCACCGGCCGGCTCCACCACGATGCGGAACTCGCGCCACAGATACTCGCGCGCCATCACGATGGCATCGTCGCTGACCAGGATGGAACGCACCGCGTAGCGCTGCGCCACCTCCATCGCGATATCGCCGATCCGGTTCGCGCCCAGGGAATCCGAGGCCACGCTCGAGACCTCGACATCCACCGGGTGCCCGGCCGCCAGCGCCGAGTGCAGGGTCGGCGCGCCCTGCGGCTCGACCCCGATCACCCGGCCACGCAGCCCCAGCGCCGCCGCGACACCGGCGACCAGACCGCCGCCACCGACCGCGACCAGCACGGGCGGCCTGCCCCGCACCTGTTCCTCGATCTCGAGCCCGACCACACCCGCGCCCGCCACGATCTCGGGCAGATCGTAGGCGTGCAGCTGCATGGCGCCGCGCTCGGCGGCGAGCTGGCGGGCGTACCGGTGCGCCTCGGCGTAAGTCGTTCCGTGCCACAGCACTTCGGCGCCGTGCGACCACATGGCCGCCACCTTGGTGTGCGAGGCCGACTCGGGAACCACCACGGTGCACGACATTCCGCGCAACGCGCTCGCCAGCGCCGCCGCGATCCCGGCATTGCCGGCCGAGGCCAGCACCACGTGGGTCTTGTCACCGCGCGCCTGCAGCAGCGCGTTGAGACAGCCGCGCACCTTGAAGGTGCCGCCGTGCTGGAGGTGCTCCAGCTTGAGGGTCACCGGGACCGGGCCGCGCGGGCCCAGGATGTCGGTGTGGAAGACGGGGGTCTTGCGGGTGTGACCGCGCAGCAGGCGGCGGGCCTGCCGCACATCGGATCGGTAGAGCCGCTTGACTTTCCGGGTCGCCATGGCGACGTCGTTCACTTGCGCACCTCTCCGTCACGCCGGGCGAGCTCGGCGAACATGGCGTTGTACGCCGTCAGGTCCGCGTCGTCGTCACGTTCGGCCTTGCGATCGAGCCGGTTCGCCAGGCGTTTGTCGCTGCGTGACCACTGGATGAGCAGCGCCAGCATCACCACCACCAGCGGTACTTCACCGCTGGCCCAGGCGAGGCTACCGCCGGTGTGCTGATCGGCGAGCAGATCATGGTTCCAGGACAGGCCCAGACCGCGATAGAACCAGCCGCCCATCACGGTATCCATGCTCATCAGCGCGATGCCGAAGAAGGCGTGGAAGGGCAGCGAACCGAACACCATGCCCAGTTTGGTGAGCGGCTCCACCGGGCGCGGCTTCGGATCGATGCCGATCACCACCCAGTAGAAGAGGTATCCGCTGAGCAGGAAGTGCACGTTCATCACCAGGTGCGCGCCGTGCGTGCCGACAAACTTGTCGAAGATGCCGCCCAGGTACAGCGCGTAGAAACCGGCCACGAAGAACACCGAGGCCACCACGGGCTGCGTCATGAAGCGCGACACCGGATTGTGCACGGCCGCCAGGATCCATTCGCGCGGCCCGGGCGGTGCGTCCCGACCGGCCGGTTGAATCGCCCGCAGCGCCAGCAGCACCGGGCCGCCCAGCGCGAACAGGATCGGGGCCAGCATGGACAGCATCATGTGCTGGGCCATGTGCACGCTGAACATGGCCGGGGCGTAGCGGCCGACACCGGAACTGGTGGCGATCAGCAGGGTGGCGCAACCCGCGAGCCAGGCAATGGTCCGGCCGACCGGCCAGGAATCGCCGCGCTTGCGCAGCCGCAGCACACCCAGCACGTAGACCACGGCCAATACGAGCGCGAGGGTCCCGAAGACGAGGTCGAAACGCCAGTCGAACAGCAGCCGCTCGATATTCGGCGGGCCGGCCAGGTTGTAGCCGATCTCCACCTCGGTCGGCGTGGGCACCGTGCGCAGGTCCGGCGGCGGAGTGCGGCCCAGGCCCACGGCCAGGCCGACGGTGGCCGCGAAGATCAGCGCCTCGACGCCCGCGAAGCGAATGAGCGCGCCGCGATCCTGCGGATCCTTCTCCAGATCCGGGATGGCGCGCTGCCGCTGCAGGAACCCCACAATGCCGAGCAGGATCAGCGCGGCGGCCTTGGCCAGCACAAGCTTGCCGTAGGTGGTGCTGAACAGATCCGACAGCGGCACCCGGACATAGGCGTTGATCACACCGCTGATCGCGATGACCACGAATGAGACGGTCGCCACTTTCGAGAACCGGCGCACGGCGAGCGCGGTGTGTTTGCCATCCCGCAGTGCGTAGGCCAGCACCGCGAACAGGCCGCCCACCCAGAAACAGGCCGAAACCAGGTGCAGGATCAGGCTGTTGGTGGCCAGATCGTGCGCGCCGCCCGACGAGGAATGCCCGGTCAGGGCGACCGGCAGCAGCGACAGCACCGACAGCCACAGCAGTACCGGCGTCCAGCCCCAGCGCAGCGCCACCCGGCAGCCGATGGCCAGCACCACCACCATGAACACGGTGAATCGCCACGACCCGGCCACATCGACCTTGTCCGCGGCGCGCCACACCTCCTCGGGCCGCAGCGAATCCTGCAGTGGTTGCCCGGTGGTGTCCGACAGGGTCAACGGCACCAGCAACGCCGCCGCGGCCGCCCAAGCCAGCGCCGCGTTCCCGGCGCGCCGCAACGCCCGATACCCGCCCACGTCGAGCAGCCCGCTGCGCTGCGGCGGCACGAAGAACGCGGCGAACAGCAGCGACCCGACGGTCAGCGCCGCCGAGAAATCCGCGACCGCCCGCACCGCCGGCAGCCCGTAGGTGGTCAGCGGTCCCGGATCCGGAATGCCCAGCAGGGTCAGCGCCTGCGCCGCGGACAACGCCACGACCAGTGCCGCGACCAGCGCGGTCGCCGCGCCACCCAGTGCCGTGATCGCCGCGAACGTCACCCCCGAACCCGACCGATTCGCCGAAACATCCGATCCTGCGGGCGGGTCCTGCACTGACGACATGGGCCCAGCGTAGTTCGGAGCGCCCGTCCAGACTCCCCTGGGGTTTCCGGTCCTCCGGTCTGCACAACCGCCCCGACGCGCCGAACAGTTGCTACGCGACCCAGCTTTGCTGATCTGGACGCTCGCTATACTTAACGCGCTGGACACCGAGATCGATTTCGGTCAAGGTGTTTGGAGCCCGCATCACC
Source organism: Nocardia sp. NPDC059154 (assembly GCF_042755705.1). NCBI lineage: Bacteria > Bacillati > Actinomycetota > Actinomycetes > Mycobacteriales > Nocardiaceae > Nocardia > Nocardia sp. NPDC059154. The sequence goes on along the minus strand of NZ_JBHZCS010000038.1, from coordinate 90,611 downwards.
GCCGATGCCCGCACTGCCTCCGTAGCTCAGTTGGATAGAGCAAGGGCCTTCTAATCCCTAGGTCGCAGGTTCGATTCCTGCCGGGGGCGCATCGGGTGCCTGACCAGCGTAAACGCTGTCAGGTTCACCAATACCCAGCCCGTACAAGGCTCAAACACCAAGGAACTTTCACGATTAGACTCGTGAGATGGGGCAGGATCTCGACGCCATCTGCGAGCTTCTGGAGGACTTCGTCACCGAGCTACGGCGCACCAACAAGGCCAAGGGCACCATCGACGTGTACAGCCGCGATGTCGGCTACTTCGTCGATTTCCTGAAAGCCCAGTCCCCGCCGATCGAGCCCAACGCCGACGCCCTGACCCGCGACACCATCGGCGCGTACATCATCGATACGCTCAACCGCGCGAACCGCCGGACCGGCAAACCCCTCACGCCGGAGTACGCCAACCGCCAGTACCGCAGCCTGCAACAGTTCTGCGCCTACCTGGAATCCGAAGGCATCCTCGAGTCCAACCCGTTCGACAAGATGAGCCCGCCCCACGTCCCCGAGAAGCCGGTCCCAGTGCCGCCGATCGAGGATCTCCGGAAACTGTTAGCGGCCTGCGAAGGCACCGACTTCGAAGCCCGCCGAGACACCGCGATCATCCGCTTGCTCACCGATATCGGCCCCCGGATCGGGGAGATCGCCGCTCTTGAAATCGACGCCCTCGACTTCCAGGAGAACACCGCTCTGGTCATCGGCAAGGGTCGCCGGCCCCGCGTCCTCCCCTTCGGCGACAAGACCCGCATCGCCTTACGCCGCTACCTCCGGATCCGTGCGCGACATCCCAAGGCCGCCAACGACAATCCCGCCCTCTGGCTCGGCAAGCGCGGCCGAATGACCAGCTGGGGCATCTACCAAATCCTGGAGCGCCGTGCCGAGGCTGCGGGCATCCCCCACATCCACCCCCACCAACTCCGGCACTTCTTCGCCCACAACTGGCTTGCCAACGGCGGCCAAGAGCAGGACCTGATGATGCTGGCCGGTTGGCGATCCCGCCAGATGATCGGCCGATACGCTCGCGCCACCGCCGAGGCCCGGGCCCGCGACGCCCATCGCAAGGCTCGGCTCGGCGACAAGCTCTAACGATTTGTGACCAACAAAGCTGCGCGGAGAAGGTAGACGAACTTCGAGACCGTCATCGCATCTCACCGCTCTACGGATCTGGCCACCTTAACCAGCCCCGTCAATACAGCGAGGTTGCCCACCAAGACCGGGGCTACGATCAAGCTAGCGACGATATCGTGCGCTTCGAAACCTATCCGTATCGACTCGAATATTATGACAGCACTGCATACGGCCGACAGAGCAGCGATTGCGTAATAGATTGAACGGAGTCCGTGGAATGGAAGTTGGGCAACAACAGCGCCCACTACCATCAAAACAATGGCGATCCTTACCACAGCCAGATTCGCACCATCGACCAGATACGATCCGTTGTGTTTGGGGCTCAGCGAGGAGTCGAACGCCCACAAGCACACAGGTAGAGGGATAAGCCCTGCCAGGGCTATCCGACCTTCAGGTGGAAAAAACCGTCGCTCAACCGACTCTTGTGGGTTCACGCGATCGACCATGGGGCAGTTCCGCCGAGCACACTGGAATCACTAAACGTGGATGTGAGCGGATCCGGCCATTGCCCATGCGGAAATCCACTTACATCGCTAGCAATTGACTTGAGATTGGTGAGAGCAGTCGCTTGTGCGCCGAGTAGAGCAGTCAAAGCGGCAACGGCACCCCAGATCGCGGCCGCATCAATACCTAGCTCAATCGTCTCTGTAGCGATCCCAGCCCAAGCATAAACGACCGTTCCGATCGCGAATGCTACGGCTGCTGTTACCTCAATCAGCTTAGTAAGCAGAGCACCAATCACCGCGTAGAAAGTAAATCCACCCGCCGCTGAGGCCATCAGCGCAAGCGCGGCTCCGCTACCCATATCACCGATGCGCTTCGCTGCGGTGTTTTGCGCCGTGTTCGTCTTGCCATAAGACACCTGGCCCGTGCCCTTCCAAACTCGGTTTACCGACAGCACATTGGGATCAGTAGCAGCCTGTGCAGAAGTAGCAGATTTCTTTACTTCGTTCCAATCCCACGCGGTTTTGGCCAACACAATGGGCGCGAAGATACCCTTGACAATGTCACACAGCGTTCGCCAAATCCGCTTACCAGCAGCACAGAAAGCATTGACAGCGGTTTTCAATGCGTTTTTGACGGCGCTTGGAATATACCAGTGATCAGTTTTCGCATCAGCCAAACTTGGGAGACCATCCAGCTTCCCACTGAACTCGTTGAGCTTAGACTGAACTTCCTTGATCAGCGCCCTGAATAGGTCTTCGTTGAATTCCATTGCGCACCCCTACCACAAATTCTTGAACTGATGGGTATTGTTGGCTTCTTCGGCATCATAGGTAGTAGCGGCAGTACGCAACCCTGTACCGACATCATGGAACCGCTGAACACCCTCTTTGCATCGATCCGAAACAGTATTGACCAGATCATCCATCGGCGATACCATCATTTGAAATATTCCCGCTTCAGTGCGGTTGTAATGCATATCCGGCAACTTATCAACGATCTTTTGCAGTTCGCCGGACTCTTGGTCCCAAACCCCAGCTTCTGTCCGCAACGTGTCAGTTGCAACCTTCACTTGCTGCGCTGTTGGACTCACGCTTTGTAGCTCCCCTTCTCACCTACACTCGGTTCTAACTTAGGTCCAACTATAGGGACCTTAGGTGATTCATTCCTTCGTTGATTAGCAGGTTTAGATCCGCATTTCTTCCGGCAGATCCAGGACGCGCAGCAGCCATGTGTTCGCGCGCGTCGGCAATCGCTTCCATTATTGCCCATCTGATCGAAATACTGTGCTGCTCCAGCGCCCAGGTCGCCGGCACGCTGCACGCCACCAAGCCGATTGCAGATACCTTGGCAGTCACCCAGCCATCAGAGCTTTCGCTCTGCCCAACAAACGTCGGTGGTTCCAAGGAAGGCCCAGGAGACTCCATTGCCGTGAGTACAGCATTGGCTAAATGGTCAATCGACATCGTCGGCTGGTTCACGGAGCGAATGAACTCAGGTTGCACCGGAGGTGTCGTGTCGAAGTCTTCGATCCTCAGGGTCGCCACCCGTTCGAGTGCCTCGACGTCGCCTGGCATCATGGCCTGGATACTTGCTTCGATGGCATTGTTCGCCGCTTTCACAACCGCCGCACCGAGTTGACGAGGATCGATGCGGTGATTCCAATCATCGGCCACACCAACATCGAGGATCTGACCATCAGCATCGATTGTGACGGTGATTACACCACTATCGTCGTTTCCGACCGCCGTATGCCGTCGCCGGGGCCGAGCGCCATCGAGCGCCGTTGCAAGAGCCGTTGCATAGTGGCTGAACCTAGCAAGATCCGCTAACAGATCACCCGAATCTTCTGGCTCTGTACTGGTTTCGGCCAACATACGACGAATGAAATCCTCTGCGTCGCTGCTCATCTCGTTCCTCTCAACCATATGAGAACATCGTTCAGACAGCCGTCGGATCAAGTACCTTCGACCCCAGCCTCATCTACTTAGGCTTTGATCTTCACGCCGTACTTCCACAAGACTTTCGGCATAGGCTTGACTGCAGCCTGAACGATATTCCCCCTCACTCAACCCCAGTCACCCGCAGGCGATTTTCGGCGACAGTATCACACCGCGAGATCCACAGCCCAACAGCAACTTTCACGGATCCGGGCGTTAGGGTAACCGCGATTTCCCGGACCGGCCGCGGGCAGCGTCTGTGGGTGAATAGCTGTGCGATGGCGCGTTCGCCACGGCAGCGCAGCTTCGCGTGGGCTCGATTGGCCTGCTTCTGCGATTCCGGCTTGTTGCGCCCCACGTACGGGGTCAGCAGGCCGTCGACACCGTGATATCCCTTGTCCGCCAGAACGATCAGTCCACAGCGTTGCAGCTCGCGTGCGATCTGCCAGATCCAGGCAGCCTTCGTATCGTGCACGCTGCCGGGCAACGCGCCGGACACCACCTCTTGGTGACATAGCGCCACGCGGTCGTCGTCGAGGATCACGCGCTACAGCCTGTCGATACATCCGCCGAGCTAGTGATCGATACAGTGCGTTTCGTTGCAGTGCACCAAGATCCGACTGAGGGAACGTTCACGTGGGATTCGATCTCCTAGCGACCGCTGAAACCGTGATCCGTAGGTCGCGATCTTGTCGCCATCGGCGGGCCTAGTTAGCGCCGTGACCAGGCAGCGATCGATTCGGTTACGCAACAACCCACGAGATGCCTCCGCCATCTGGACAATCGGAAGGGTGACGGAGTTGATACTCACCGACGAGCGGCGCACTGAGCTTGCGGCGTTGTTGGATGACGAAGCCAGACTGCGGGCCGAGTACCCCGTGGTCGCGGACTACCTGTCGACGGCGCCGATGCTGGCCGGCACTGGCGACGAGCGTTCGGACGCCGCCTTCGATCTTCGACTGGTTCACTACTTGACCGGAGGCGAATCGGCGACGGGTAACCCCTACTGGGACATTGTCAGCGGGTCGGTCTTCGAACATGACAACCGGCGCATGGTCAGCGGTGGCCGCGCGAACGGCAGTTCGCGGCTCGGCTACGCCCAAACAGTGCTGCAAGCCGCTTACGCCTACGCAATCCCGTCGCCCGAAACCATCGGTTGGGTCTCCCAATTCTGCTCCGGCAGGACAATCGTTGAACTCGGCGCTGGCCGCGGCTATTGGGCCGCACAGCTGGCGAGGGCCGGGCTGACGGTGGAAGCCTACGACTCCGAACCACCGGACACGGCTGCTAACCCATCCTTCCCGGACACCGCGGGCCAGCAGGATGTTTGGTTCGCCGTAGGAGATCTCGATCAATACAAGGCACAGAGCGACGACCAGTCAGAACGCGTCTTGTTCCTGTGCTGGCCACCGGGCTGGGGCAGCCCGATGGCTTCCGAAGCACTGGCCGAGTTCGAACACGCGGGTGGCAACCAGCTGGTCTTCATCGGAGAACCCAAGGGCGGCAAGACCGGCGATGATGCGTTTTTCGACGTCCTCGCCGCGCGCTGGGAGCTGGAAACACAAGACCCGCAGTTTGTTTCGTGGTGGAATCTCTCCGACGTCGCTCAGGGATGGACCCTTCGACCCTAACCGCGGTAACCATCCTCAGGGTTGAGCGCCATCCGGAATACGAAGGCGTCGTAGCGATCTCGCGGATATGAAACGTCAGACACCATCAAGACCCGGTCATCGGCAGCTAGAAACCGCTGGTGGACCGTCTTGACGAGATCTCCAGGTGGTGTCTTCAGCCACGCCGCATGCGTTGGCGCAGGAAGTCGATCGGCGACAGCTTCTTCCAAGAAGGCAGCTTCCGATGAGTCTTCGACGTCTACAGGATGGAACGTGTCCGAGATCGAGATCGGCCGTCCGTCTTCGGTGGCCCTGGTGACGACATGCGAAATCTCCTCGCCGACAGCAACTCCCAAATTCTGGGCTAGTTCCTCGGTCGCCTGCACGCGATTCACATCACGTTCGATCCGGACGTCGTAATCCGATTCGTTGCCGAAGGTGGTCTCAGGGCTCTCCATCTGACGTTCAGGCGAGATCCTCACCAGGTTCGGGCGATCCACCACAAATGCCCCGCGGCGCTCGACGGTATAGACGAGCCCCAGACTCGTCAGGAGCTCTATGGCCTGCCGGATGACGATTCCAGAGACGCCGTTGCGCGCCGCCATTTCCGCTTGGCTTGGCAGCTGAGTGCCACCCGCTAGAGCCCCTGTGCGGATCCGCCGTGCGTAATCGCCTGCGATGGCTACGTAGGCCGGTTCAGACATAGAGCACACCCCTTCCTTCATGTCAGCCACCTAATGACAACGACGTTCAGTATACGCAGTTGCGTATACCCAGTATCAATAATGCACAACAAAGCATATGAGCTGGTCGCATGCGTTGTGCGCGATCTTGAAGCCATCAACCCCATCGCTGCGTATACCCAGGCATTGTGTGTATACGCAACTGCGTATACGCTGAGGTTCTCGCAGCGCTGTCCTGGCCGCGAGAGACCGAATTCTTCACTGACACAAGGGAGTTAAGCGTGCGTAGCAACCACAAGCAGCCGATGAGGGACGGCAGTTTGGCGGCGGTCCTTCGGTGCACGTCCCCCGCAGGCCCGCGGACCCGCGCCCGGAACGGTGGGCAGTCAACGGCAGTTCCACCTCGCGAACCGGATTGACCTCCCGCGCGCCCCGGCGGACGGCGTAGCGGAACATGCCGGAGAGCACCGAGCGGGCGCTGGCGAGGTCACTTCAACGGTGCTCGCGGGGCGATTCTTACCGACACCCCGGAACCCCGGTGCGGCGCAGCCGATAGAGGTGGACCATCCTGGCCGCCACCTTCAGTAGGGGCACGTCGTCGATGATTGTCCAACCTGGGAATGCGGCCGTGATGTCCGCCGGTGCGGCGCCGCGGGGCAGTGGGCCATGGCGGCCCAGTTCGAACGCGACCATGAGCAGGGTTGCGTCTGCGGCGGCGACGGTGTCCACCTGCCGGGCCATGGTGTGCCGTTCGGGGTCGGTGAGGCCGTGGAAGACACCGAAGTCCAGAATCAGCCGGTATCCCGTGCCGACCTCGGCCGGGAGGGCGGTGATATCGCCTTCCAGGAAGCGGGCATCGACGCCGGCGGCGCGGGCGCGCCTGGTAGCGAGCCGGATCGCCTTCGGCACGATGTCGACCCCGGTGACCCGCCAGCCGCGGCGGGCCAGTTCCACGGCGTGCCCGCCGGTGCCGCAGCCGAGATCCAAGGCGGTCCAGGAGGGCGGCTGTGCTCCTGCCTGCTCCTGATCGAATTCGGCGGCCAGTATGTGGGATACATCGCGCTGCCGGGCCGCTACTTCCCATGGGCGAAATCCCAGCGCATGCGCTACCCGATACCTGAAAACGCCCATGCTCGGTCCTCCTACGCGGGTCATGATGGGCAACTCGGAACGGCGGTAGGCGCGGCATCGTCATCGGCGGGCCGCGATCGTGTGGAGGATATGGGATCGGGTGGGCGCTGATAGTCAGGTGTGCGGTCGCGGCGCGTTGTGACCACGTAGATGCGGACCGTCGATGCTCCCGAAGAAGCATCGAACGGAGATCGCGGATCAGGCACTCCGGCTATCTGGGTAGACGGCAAACCACCACAGCTGAAGCTCGCCATGGCGCCCGCCGCTGCGGCCGGGACCGGATCGGCGCAGCTATGTCGTCACCCTGCACCGCCGGTATCACGACGAGCTGACCGGTCTCGTCCTCGCCGCCGTCGGCGACCTCGCGCCCGGCCGCGAGCGACTGCGCGCCGGCCTCACCGCCTACCTCGACGCCTGCCTCGCCACCCGGGGCACCAAAGCCTTTCTCGCCCAGTCCCGCACCGAGGCCGATCTGCTCGACGAGGTGACCGCCCGCAATCAGCTGGTCGCCGCGGCGATCGCGCCCGATATCGAGCAGCTGGGCTGGGCGGACCCGCCCGCGGTGGCGCACCTGGTCATCGCCATGGTGGCCGAGATCGCGCTCACCGAACTGTATTCCGATGCGGCCCGCCCCGACCTGCGCGCCGCGCTCACCACATTGATCGAGCACACGCCGACCTGACCGCCGTCGCCGTCACCGCCCGTAGTGGGGTTCCGGTAGTAATCGCGGGAAAACAACGGATATGACGGTTCGGCCTGGTCGTGAGCATGGCCAGGGGATGTGTCGCGAACCCCCGAGCGCGTGACGTTGCTGCGGAAAACCGCTGCCCCCGAAGCTGTCTCACGAACGAAGGTCTGCGGACATGGCACCTACGAGTTCGCATTGGATGCGACTCTCTCGCACCTGATGCGAGCGGACAGAGCCAACCTTCCGTCGGGCCTGATCAGCGGCTACGTCGAACATCGTTGGATGCGGGAAAGTCGCGTCCGGCTATGCCGGTGAATTCCGACGTCAGCCATCGGCGAACTGTGACGTCGGTCGGTGCGGCCGAGATCCGTTGATATCGGCGAAAAGTGACGTCGCCGACAAGCATGTCTCATTCGCCGGGTGCGTCAGTTCACTCGAGCGCGGCTCTGCACCGCTCGCAGGCACGGGTGTTGTTGGGGAACCACCTCAACCCCTGCAGGCGCACAGCCAGGGCATCGACACCTCGACCGCCGTCGGCCGCATGTTCTTCCAAATCCCCGGCGCGATAGCCAAGTTCGAGCATGCCCTGATGTCCGAACGCACTCGCGGCGGGCTGGCCGCCGCTCGCGCCCGAGAATGTACTGGTGGCCAGAAAGCGAAACTCGGCCACCGCCAGCCCGGCAGATGTACGACGAACTCGACGAGCAAGGTAAGCGTCGCTATACCATCGGCCAGATTGCTGCCGAGTTCGGTGCCACCCGCCCCACCATCTACCGGCACCTCGGCAAGATGACCCGATAACGTCACCACACCCCATCCGACCAGGCGCTACGTGGACTCCGTTGGATTTTCAGCGATCGCTACTGGAACCCGACTCCGCCGCTTTCGCACAACGGTGAGGCGCACACCATTTCGCGCGCCACCTGAACTTGTCGAAGGCCTCGCGGCCGCGGCGGCCGAGGACGACACCGAACGTTTTGCGATTCCGTAGCGCACGCTGATCAGCCTGTTGCAGAACGCATTTGGGCTGCTCGGAAGAATCTGCCACACGAAAATCTCCGGCTGTGACTGTTCGTGGCGTTCAGGTCCCACCGCCACCCGGCACTGGGGCCACCGACAGGGGGAGGTCCCTTGAAACGCACCGTGATTGTCCTGATCGCCGCCAAGCCTCCACGTGAGCCCCGGTACCCGCTGCCGGTGCTGCTGGCCGCCGCCCTGGTCACCCTGGTGACGGGTGAACTCAGCGGCCACTGGGATCTGGCCGTCACCCTCGGCTCGGCAATGTGCGGCACCGCCACCGCCTACTACAAGGGGGTGGCGGCGCTGAAGAAGTAGGCCCTGGCCCGTGTACGGCTGACCCGAGCACTGACGGCGGTCGACTCCTGCGGGAGCTCACCGCCGTCATGGTCGTTGAAACGGGCCAGCCACTTCGGTTAGGAATTGGGCCTCTTCGATGCAGGCTTCATACGCTCGAGCTTTGCGGGATGAAGATAGAGAGACTCGATCAGCGCATGTGTGAGATCCTCCAGAGCTCTCGCCGATTGGTTCGATGACCGGGCCACGCGCACCGTAGACCGGCAGGCCCGGTCCCGGCGGATTCCGGCATCATCGTGCGGTAGTGCGCGACGGGATCTGCGGAAATGCTCGAACTGCTGGATTATCAGCGGCGTTGGCGTGGCCGCCGGATCCCGGGCATCTGCACCACTATCCCCGGGTTCCACAGTCACGAGTTTCCGTGGAGCCCACCGCCTCTGCATTGTTCCGGGCGATCGGCCGGGTGAGGACTCCGCACAGGACCAGATCGAGCAGGCGGTCGACGGACGCGTCGTCGGCCGATCGGTCGCCGGTCCATGCGATGGCCGTCGCCATGCGGACCAGGTCGTCGACGGCGACCCCCGCCCGCGCGTACCCGGCCCGCTGCGCCTTCGACAACAGGCCCTCCGCAGCAACCATGGCCGCTGCACAGTGCGGCGCCAGCGGGTTCCCTGGGGTCTCGAGCGCGCGCACGATCTCCTCCGACAGCCCGCGGACCCGACGAATGTGTGACACCAGCGCGGCCAGCCATTGCCGCAGCACGTCCTCGAGATCGGTTTCGGCACACAGGGATTCCGCCAGCGCAGTCACCTCACCCAGGCTCTCGCCGACCACCGCGGCAATGAGGTCCTCCCGCTTCGGGAAATGCCGGTACAGCGTGGCCGCGCCGACCCCGGCACTGCGCGCGATCTCGTTGAACGACACCGCAACACCCTCGGTAGCGAAGGTGGCGCGCGCGGCCTCGAGCACGCGTGCCCGGCTGCGCCTGGCATCGGCCCGCACACCGCCCGGCGGGGGCGATTGAGCATCGCTCACGAACTACTCCTTGCTCAAACGGAATACCATTCCATATATTCGGAACGGTATTCCAAATCATAGATCACCGAGGTTGACCGTGACTCTTCCACCGAACATGCCGCGCACCGGACTCTGGGTGAACGGCCTCGATCTACAACCACCCACGATGGTCGCCGAACTGGCCGCCGAACTCGAGGCGACGGGACTGGGCGCGATCTGGCTCAGCGAGGGGCTCGCGCACGACCCGTTCGTCACCGCCGCCGGGCTGCTCGCCGCGACCCGGTCGCTGGTGGTGGGTACCGGGATCGCGGTGATCTACGGCCGGCATCCCCATTGGATGCGCGCCTCGGCGCGGGCGGTGCTCGACGCGCACCCCGGCCGATTCCTCTTCGGCCTCGGGACGTCGAATCCCCTTGTGGTGGAGGGAGTCCTCGGGCTGGAGTACCGCAAACCACTGGCCGCGCTGGGCGAATACCTCGACGAGCTCGACCAGCCCGACGCCCTGCGGGGCCGGCTCGGGCTACCCGACCCCGGCCCGCTGCCCCGCGTGCTGGCCGCACTCGGCCCGCGCGCCCTGCGGTTGGCCGCGGACCGCGCCGACGGTGCGATCACCTATCTCGTTCCGCCCGAACATACTTCGCAGGCTCGCGCCATTCTCGGTCCGGAGCGCGCACTCGTGGTCGAGCAGGCTGTCGTGGTCGGAAGCGACGACGACAGCGCCCGCACCCGAGCCCGGGCGCATGTCGGTGCGTACCTGTCCAATCCCGGATACCGTGACAGCTGGCGCCGGCTCGGATTCACCGACGCCGATCTCGCCGGAACCGGCAGCGATCGGCTTCTCGACGCCCTGGTCGCCGTCGGCCAGGACGAAGTAGACCGGCGGGTCGCGGCCCACCTCGCCGCCGGCGCCGACCACGTCTGCCTGCAGGCTCTGCCCGCAGAACCGTTCACCATCCCGGTGGAGCAGTGGAAGCTACTGTCCTCCATGGAGATCGGTCATCCAGCTGGTCGGTAGCTGCTGCCTCCGGACAAACTGGCGAGCAGACCACACTCGCCAGGTTCGTCGATCTTCTGTGGCATGCTGCCGACGGGGACGGGCAGCGCAGTCACGGTGAGGGACTTCGATTGTGAATCGCGCCTCCCGCAACGGCCCCGAAATCCCCTGCGCCGACACCGATCCGGTCCTCGCGAACGTCGGCCATCGTCGGCTTCCGCCTGAGCTGGTTCGATGGCCGCGATGCGGCGAGGACCCGGGTTGGCCCAGGTTGACGCGAGGCCCGGCGCCACGCAGGATCGATCGTGAGATGGACGATTCATGCTGGTAGGGCTATTTGGTCCGGTGGTGGTGGAGGCCGCGGACGGGACGAGGGCGTCAGTCGGGGGGCCGCGGGTGCGGGCACTGCTGGGGTTGCTGGCGCTCGAAGCCGGGCGAGTGGTGCCGGTGGCGCGACTGGTGGACGGGGTGTGGGGGGAGGACCCGCCGGCGGGGACCGGGAATGCGTTGCAGACCTTGGCGAGTCGGTTGCGCGCAGCGGCGCCGGGGGTGGTGCGGAGTGACGGGGGCGGGTATGTGCTCGAACTGGCGCCAGAGGACGTCGATGTGCATCGGTTCACGCGTGAGGTCGTGGCGGGGCGGGCATTGCTCGCGGCCGGGGAGGCCGAACGAGCCATCGCGTGCTTCGATACCGCGCTCGCGTTGTGGCGCGGGGAGCCGTTGATCGATGTGGGGGAATCGGAGGTATTGCGCGCCGCGGCACTGCGATTGACCGAGCAGCGGCTCGAAGCAGTCGAACTGCGAGCGGACGCCTTGCGAGCCTTGGGTCGAGGCGGCGAGGTACTGGGTGAGCTCCGCACGGAAGTCGCGGCACATCCGTTCCGGGAGACGCTGGCCGCGCGACTGGTGCGGGCGCTGGCAGCAGCGGGACGAAAGTCCGAGGCGATACAGCAGTTTCAACGAACCGAGGCCCTGTTACGTGAGGAGCTCGGCACGCCGCCCGCCGAGGTACTGCGCTCGGCCCTGGCCGAAATTCACACGACAACCACTGATCCCGCAGTCGACGGACCTGCCTTCGAAACGGCGCGCGGATCGGGTCGTACGGGAGTTGCGGCAGCATCCCGAACCACCGGGGCATCGAAGGTGTCCGTGCGGCTGCTGCCCCGGCGGTACACCAGCTTCGTCGGACGCGGACGCGACGTGGAAGGTGTGCGGCAGGCGTTGCGCGAGGCCCGACTGGTGACACTGTCGGGTACCGGGGGCGTGGGAAAGACCCGGTTGGCCGCCGAGACGGTTGGGGCGCACGCCATGGACTGGGCGGATGGTTACGCCTTCGTCGAACTGGCCGCACTCGAGCGAGAACGAGCCGACCGGCCTGCCGTGACCGCGGTCGGAGTGGCGATCGCGAACGCGCTCGCACAGTTCGAGCGACCCGACGAACTGTCCACGGAGTGGGCCGAAGTACTGGAGCGGACGCTGTCCGGCCGCCGAATGCTGTTGGTACTCGACAACTGTGAGCATGTCGTGGAGGCGACCGCGCGCCTGATCGACGATCTGTTGCTGCGGCTGCCCCTGCTGCGGGTGCTCACCACGAGCCGGGAGCCGATCGGCGTGGAGGGCGAACGACTGTATCCGGTCCGGACCTTGGACCTGCCCGAAGCCGACGCGGATTTCCTGACGGCCACCGCATCGCCCGCGGTCCGGCTGTTCATCGACCGCGCCACCGCGGCACTGCCGGATTTCGCGCTGTCCGAAAGCAATTCCGCGGATATCCGCGCCATCGTGCGCAGCCTGGACGGCATGCCGCTGGCCATCGAACTGGCCGCCGCCCGCCTGCGGACCCTGCCGCTGCCGGACCTCAGCGCGCGGCTCACCGATCGCTTCCGGCTGCTCACCAACAGCACTCGCCATGCGGTCCCGCGCCATCGCACCTTGCACGCGGCCGTCGCTTGGAGCTGGGAACTGCTCACGGCTGCGGAAGCCGCCGCGGCCCGGCGTTTTTCGATATTCGCGGGCGGCGCGACCTTGGACGCCATCACCCGGGTGTGCGGTCCGGACGCCATCGACACGGTCACCTCACTGGTGACGAAGTCGTTGGTGGACTTCGATGGACAGCGCTACCGAATGGTCGAGACCATCCGGGCCTACGCGACCGCGGAATTGACCGCGGCCGGCGAGGCGGACGAGGTCGCCCGCGTCCACGCCGACTGCTTCCTGGAATTCACCGACGCCGCCGCCCACGGATTACGCACTGCCGCACAGCCCGATTGGCTCGCGCGGCTGATCGCCGAACACGGCAATTGCGAAAGCGGGCTGCGCTGGGCGCTGGACGTCGGTGACGGTGAGCGTGCGGTTCGCCTGTACGCGAATCTCGTCTGGTATTGGCTGCTACGCGGGTTGCACGGCGACATCTCCGAACGCCGCCGCGAGGTCCTCGCCCTGCTCGGCGACACACCGCCGCCGGGGTGCACCGGGGCCTATCTGGCCTGCCGATACGCCGAGGAGCTGCCCGCGTACTTCACCAACATCTGGTGGGGCCAAATCCGGGAGAGCACGGGGCAATTCGAGCGGCTGACCCGCGCGGCCCTCACCGAGGATCGGCCCCCGCACCCGATGTTCGTGCTCATCCTGGCGCTGCGTGACCTGCTCGCCGACGACGACAGCCTGTTGACCGCGTGCACCACCTCCGGCGATCCATGGCTACGCGGAAATGCGCTGATAGCAAAAGGTTTCGATGAACTCGGCGGCGACCATCCGGCCCGCGCCCTGCCCACCCTGGAGGCGGCGCTGACCTGCCTGAGCGCGCACGGTGACACCCGCTCACACAGCCGCGCCCTGATCTCCCTGGCCAGCTACCGGACCCGGATGCTCGGCCTGGACAGCGCCCGACCGCTGATCGCGAGCGCGCTGGAACTGCTCAGTGCCGACCTGGGCGCCGGTGAGCGCATGGGCGTGCTGCTCTTCGCGGCGGAGATGCACCTGGTCGGCGGCGATACCGGAGGCGCGGCAACATATCTCGAGCGGGCCGAGGCCCTGATCACCCCGCACATCATCCCCGCACCCGGGCGTTTCCTGGCGGGGACGCAGGCGCACCTGGCCCATCTGCGCGGCGACAACGACCGCGCGATGGACCTGTACCGGCGGATGTCCGAGCATCCGCTCCCCGCCGCCCCGCCGCCCGCCGGACGCCACGACACCGTCCGTTTCGTGAACCCGGTCTTCGTGAGCACCGCGCACGCGGCGACCCTGGTCGCAGCGGCGCGGCCGGACGACGCGCTGCGCGAGCTGGCCCTGCCCCGCGATCTGGCCGCCCAGACCTCGGCGGCGCTACTGGCCGAGGTCGGTATCGGTTATGCCCTGGTCGCCCTGGCGAAGGGCGCCCCGGGGCGCGCGGCCCGCATTCTCGGCGCCACCGACCGGATCAACCGGAGAGCCGGGGTGATCCGCATCGGCCCGTTCCGGCGGCGGGCGCTCGACCAGGCGGAGGCGGCGCTCGGGCCCGTGCGCCTGAGCGCGGAATTCCTGGCGGGCGCCCGGCTTCCGGACGAGGCGGTGCTCGAACTGCTGCGCACAGTTCGCTGACAACGACCGTCAGCGAACGGTACGGACCGCACTGGATGCTCGGGACGCGTATCCCACAGATCCAGGAGTGCTCATGTCCGTCCCCCCGAACACGGAATCAGCTGTTTCCGTGCGTGGTTCCCGCCGACTCGGCGAACGTCTCGGCACGGCCGGCGCCGTACTGGGCGCCGGGTTCATCATGTCCGTCGGCGGCGGTTATCTGCTCGCCCCGCAGCGAATGGCCTCGGGGTTCGGCTTCACCGAGTGGCCGCACGTTGAGGCCGACGGCTTCCTGAACGTCAAAGGCGTCCGCGATGTGGTCACCGGCTTGATTCCGCTCGCCCTGCTCGCGGCCGGGCAGCGCCGCGCCGTCGGCGTCACCGTGCTCAGCCTCGCCCTCATCCCGACCGGCGACATGCTCACCATCCTGGTGCGCCGCGGCTCCACCGCCACCGCCCTGAAGGTGCACGGCTTCACCGCCGCCCTGGTGGCCGCCAGCGGCGCGCTGCTGCTGCGCCGTGAAAACCGGTGAGCGCCCGATGAACCCGATGAAAACACTGGTCAATACCGCTCACATATACATGATCATCGGCCTGATCTCCGGGTTCTACTACCGCGAGATCACCAAGGCCGAACATTTCACCGGGCAGACGGAGCTCGGTGTCGTGCACACCCACGTACTGGCGCTGGGCATGCTGTTCTTCCTCATCGTGCTGCCCCTGGAGAAGCAGTTCACGCTCAGCGCCCGGAAAAGCCTGTACGCCTGGTTCTTCTGGCTGTACAACATCGGCCTGGCCATCACCATCGCGGTCATGACGCTGCACGGCACCCTCACCGTGCTGGGCAGCAGCATCAATAAGGCGATCGCGCTCTGCGCGGGTCTGGGCCACATCCTGCTGACCGCCGGGCTGATCGTCTTCTTCATCACCCTCGGCAAATCCATCGGCGACAGCCGAACACCGCGCACCGCAGCGGTATTCGCCGAACGGGAGGCATCGTGACGACCGGCCGGGACGACGCGCTGTGGACGCGGGACGCGGTCTCGCTGGCGGCGCTGATCGCCGAGGGCGAGGTCACCGCGGCCCAGGTCGTCGAGGCGCATCTCGAACGCATCGAGCAGGTCGATTCCGAAATCGGCGCGCTCACCACGGTATTCGCGGAGACCGCGCGCGCGGAGGCAGCCGCGGCCGACCGCAGGGTGCCGACCGGGCCGCTGCACGGGGTTCCGGTCACCGTCAAGAACAACCTCGATGTCGCGGGCAGCCCGACCACCTGGGGCGTGGCGGCCTTCGGACAGGCGGTCGCGACGGCGGACGCACCCGCGGTGTGCGCACTGCGGCGAGCCGGGGCGATTGTCATCGGGCGAACGAACATGCCGGACTTCGCCACTCGCTGGCACACCGACAACGACGGGGCGGGCCCGACGGTGAATCCGTGGTACCCGACCCGCAGCCCGGGCGGTTCCAGCGGCGGTGACGCCGCCGCGGTAGCCGCGGGCATGACGCCCCTCGGCCTGGGCACCGACTTCGGCGGTTCGCTGCGGATACCCGCCGCGTTCTGTGGAGTCGCCTCCCTGCGCACCACGCCCGGCCGGGTGGCGGTGGCCTCGAGCCTGCCCGGCGCCGCACCCGCACCGACGAACCAATTGTTCGCGGCACCAGGGCCGTTGGCGCGCACCGTGCGCGATCTGACGACCGCCTTCGAGGTCCTCAGCGACAGTGCTGACCCGCGCGATCCCGGATGGATTCCGGTGCGTGACGCGAACGATACCGCCCTGCCCGCGGTCGCCGTCACGCTCGGTGACGATATCGATCCGCAGGTGCGGGCCGCGCTGCTCGGCTGCGCCGACGCCCTCGAACGTGCGGGATATCCGGTGGCCGAACTGGATCCGCCGCACTTGGGCGAGGTGGCGGCCGACTACGGCCGATTGGTCTCCACCGAGGTGGTGGTCCAGCGCCGCGACGCCATGCGGCGAGTCGGCAGCGCCGGACTGAACACCTTCGTGGACGCGGCGATCGACCTGTTCCCGCCGCTGGATCTGGCGGGCTACATGACCGCGCTGGGTGAGCGCCTCACCCGCCGCGTGGCCTGGTCCCGCTTCCTCGCGGAGCATCCGATCGTGCTCGGCCCGGTCTCGGACGAACTGCCCTGGCCGGTCGGCTACGACCTCGGCGGCACCGCACAGGTCGCGACCATGTATGCGGCGCACCGCCTCACGATCGCCGCCAACTACCTGGCCCTGCCCGCCGTCACGGTCCCCGCGGGCGTCTCGGCCGAGGGTCTTCCCATCGGGGTCCAGTTGATCACCGCCCCATTCGCCGAGCGCCGCGCGCTGACTGCGGCCGCCCATATCGAAGCGGCCTTTCCGATGCCCACACCCATCTCCCCTGCCACCGACCCGGCCACCCGGGCCCAGGCTCCGTCCAGTGCCTCGGGCACGACGCGGTGACCATTTTTTAGCGAAAGGAATCCAAATGTCCCACAACACATTGCGATCTGCTGTGCGCGGACGGGTACTGCTGCCGGGTGACGAGGAGTTCGATGCGGCACGAACACCGTGGAATCTGAATATCGACCAGCCGGTCGCGGCCGTCGTGCACGTCGAGGACACGGAGGATATGGCCGCCGTGGTCGGCTACGCGCGTGACGCGGGCCTGTCGGTGACCGCGCAGCCCAACGGCCACGGCGCTTCCGGTGATACCGCCGGCACCATCCTGGTGCGCACGCGCCGGCTCGATCGGGTCGAGGTGGATCCGGCGCGGCGACGTGCCCGCGTCGGCGCGGGAACCAATTGGGGCCAGCTGCAGGCGGCGGCCGCCCCGCACGGCTTGACCGGGCTGGCCGGAAGCTCCCCGGTGGTCAGCGTTGTCGGCTATACCCTCGGTGGCGGATTGTCGTGGTTCGGCCGCAAATACGGTTGGGCGGCCGACAGCGTCCGGGCCTTCGACATCGTCGATGCCGACGGTCATCAGGCCCGGGTCACCACGGAGTCCGACCCGGAGTTGTTCTGGGCATTGCGTGGCGGCGGCGGGGATTTCGCACTGGTGACGGCAATGGAGTTCGATCTGTTCGCGGCGCCGGCCTTGTTCGGTGGCCTGATCGCCTGGCCGGCCGAGCAGACCGAGGCGGTCCGTGCGGCCTTCCAGGACATCACCGATCACGCACCGGCCGAGCTCACGGTCTGGCTCAATCGGCTGGAGCTGCCGCA
This sequence comes from Nocardia sp. NPDC059154, assembly GCF_042755705.1. Classification (NCBI taxonomy): domain Bacteria; kingdom Bacillati; phylum Actinomycetota; class Actinomycetes; order Mycobacteriales; family Nocardiaceae; genus Nocardia; species Nocardia sp. NPDC059154. Next base: position 72,853 of record NZ_JBHZCS010000038.1, on the reverse strand, counting down.
GGCTCCGCCGGTAATCGCGATCGCCGCCGCCTACCTCGGCGAACCGGCGCGTGGACGGGACCTGCTGCGACGGCTGGACACGATCGACGGCATCCTCGCGGATACGCGCCGGGAATTGTCCCCGGCCGAGTTGGGCGCCATCGTCAACGAGCCCACCGCCCCAGGCCCCGGACTGCTGCGTGCCGAGCTACTGACCGCACTGGACGAGACCGCCGCCGAGATTCTGCTGCACGAGCCGATCGATCCAATGATGGCCATCCAGATCCGGCAGCTGGGAGGTGCGCTCGCCGAGCCCACCCGAGGCGCGGTTCCGCCGTTCGCGGAGCCCTACGCGCTGTTTCTGCAGGCGACCGGCTCGGACCCCGACACAGTTGCCGCGGTACACGCCACTCAGAAGCGCATCATCGCCGATCTGGGCGCGCGGGTCAGCGGCCGCAAACCGTATACCGTCCTGTCCGCCGGCGACAGTGTCGCAGAGGTTTTCGACACCGGCACCTTGGACCGGCTGCGAAAGCTCAAGCAGGCCCGCGACCCACACGGCGTGTTCCGCGCCAACTTCCCGATTCCCCACTGAACCTTCGGTTTCGAGCCCCTCGGGCACCTCCGCGCAGCACTGCCCCGCCGATCGTGATCGGCGGGGCAGTGCTGCGCCCGCGATCAGCTGTCCCAGCCCCCGGAACATCCGATGCCGCGCTGACCGGTGCCACGCGGCAGGGAGCGAGGAGGCATCGAGTAGTGTCCAGAGCAGGGTGAAGTCGATGGCATGCCGGTCTAGGAGGTCCGTATGTCTACAGCTTTTCCGAATGAGTCGCGGGAGTATCGCGAGGCGCGTGAGGCGCTGCTTCAGCGGGAGGCCGATCTCCAGCAGCTGATGGAGTCCGTTGCGGCGCAACGGAAATCACTTCCGCCCGGCGGCGAGGTCCCCGAAGATTACGTGTTCGATCGAATCGGCGACGACGGTGCCGCAACGACAGTGCGTATGTGCCAAGGCCCCCATCGAGCGAGTAGCGGCGTTCGCACACGACAGGGGGTGGCGACACACCCGGGTGCTGTCGGCGGCGAACTCCAATTTTCGGAGTGACTACGGCGGCGACAGTGCTGCCGGCCACCCGGTACCGCTGCTGACCGTGTTCAAGCGCTCGCCCGACGGCACGATTCGGCTGCACTGGGCAAGCGAGCTCATGTTCGCACCACCGGATGATCCGTGGCAGAACCCAGAGCATCCCGACACGGTGGAACCGCTCTGGACACTGTTCGATCTGGCCACATCGCCCCGGTTCCGCCAATGGCGAGTTCGACACCTACCCGCGAACTGGTGACGACGTCGCGGTTCCTCACCCGGCGATTGTCGGCGAGCCGATCGAGCCGGGCTAGGTGAAGTGGGCGTCGGAGTGGAAGAGGAGTTGCCAGTATTCGCTGCGGATTGCGTCCCATAGGTCGGCGAATTTGGTGAAACGTTCACGGGCCCAGCACAGGTCGTGGCAGGTGTTGTCGTCGAAGGCGGCGGGGTCGGGGGGTCGGGCGGCGTTTGTGACGGTGAGAGCGAGGATTTCGATGCTGCTGCCGATCATGCGCCATGCGGCCTGTTTTCCGCCGACGGAGGTGTAGCGGGTCCGTTGTGTGCGATGTGCGGGTGTTGCTGACATGTATCGCGATCCGGGGTGGGGTGAACGGTGCTGTCGACTGTCCTCCTCCGGCACCGGTGCGATCAATTGGGGAGGAGTCCAACAGAACGTCCGGGGTTGCCGCGTCGGGTTGGAGATTCCTACCGGGGTTCAGACGAACCACCGTGAACGTCGAGATTCCAGAAACACTCCTCCACCTGCGGGGAATTTATAGGACTAGACTGAGAGAAAAAGTTCGTTCGTTTTCTTGGAGCTCGACATGGGCATACGCGAATGCGTCGGCTCGGTTCTGGCCACCACCGCGATTGCCTTGGTACCGAACGTCGTTGCGCCCGGCATTGCCACAGCCGCCGATCCGCTACCGGAGGCGACTTTCGAGCAGATGGTTGCCCGGGAAGCCTGGTTCGTGGTGTCCGGGCAGGATCCCGCACAATCGGCGCCCGGCGTGAATGTGCCGTGCGCACCGTCGGCGGCGCATCCGCGGCCGGTGGTGCTCGTGCACGGCTTTCCCGCCAATCAGTACAACGGGTTTGCGCATCTAGGGCCGAAGCTGGCGAATGCCGGGTACTGCGTGTACTCCCTGAATTACGGCGGGACCAACGCCTTCGACGGCGGCGTCGACGGGGTGGCGGTGTCCGTGCCGCAGGTATCCGCCTTCATCGACCGCGTGCGGGCCGAGACCGGCGCCGCCAAGGTCGACCTTCTCGGGCATTCCGGTGGCGCGTTCGTTTCGCTCTACCTCGCGAAGACCGACCCGGCAGCGGCTGACCGGATCGGCGCGGTCGTCGTCCTGGCACCACCCACGAACGGAATCACCGGCGGACTTATCGGCGGCGCAACACAACTCGGGCTACGCGGGCTTTTCGCGAGCGTATGCGGGATCTGTGAGGACGTCTCCCCTGGCTCGGCGGCGATGACCCGGCTGCACGACGGCCCGATCGCCCGGACCGGCATTCGCTACACCACCATCGTGTCGGCGCACGACGCCATGGTGTCCCCGCCCGCCACCGCGGCCATTGCCGAGGGTGGCGTCACCGACCTCGTCGTCCAGGACCAGTGCCCGGACGACCCGGTCGGGCACAGCGGCTTGGCGTACGACCCGAGTGTGGACGCGATGATTCTGAACGCGCTGGATCCGGGGCGGCCCATGCCGGTGCGGTGCGGGAGCGGGCCGCAGTTCTGACCTGCCGATCGCGGACGTGGAGGTCACCGCAATACAGCGGTGAGGAACTCGAGCTGGTCGGCCACCGCCTGCTGCTGCCACGGGCCCTGATAGATGTCGAAATGGTCGAGGGGGTACTCGCGAATACGCGCCCGCGGACCGGCTTTCGCAGCGACGCGCAGGGCCGCGCTCGGTGGCGCGACACTGTCGTTCGTGCCGACCTGCACCAGGATCGGACAGGGCACGCGCCTGGCGAACGTGGTGGGCCGGTTCAGCCCGACTTCCAGGGCGGCCCGAGCGCATACCTCGTTACGCCAGGTCGGTCCCGCGACCGGGATGACAGCCTCCACCGCGCCCGGGCTGGTCATGATGGCCGGCGATCCGGGCGGGCCGACGATCGGCACGTAGTGCGGCGGTCGCTTGGCGATGCTCCGGGCGAGGTCACGCAACCCGTGCCCGGCCGCGCGTGCGAGGTAACCGACACCGGCACGGCGCATGACGTGCGCCAGCGTGGCGAGTCCGTCCATCGCGGGGGTGATCGCCACGATCGCCGTGATCCGCCGGTCCTGGGCGGCGACCGCGACGGCATGGCCGCCGGAGTAGGAGGTCCCCCAGAGCACAACGCGTTCTGGGTCGACGCCGGGCAACTGCCGAGCGACGGCGATTGCCGCGTGGTAGTCCTTGCGCTGCTGTCGGTACGAAACACGCTGTCGTGGAGCGCCTTCGGAGTCTCCGAAGCCACGGTAGTCGAAGACCAGGACGTCGTACCCGGCCGCGACGAATGGTTCGGCATACCCGAGCAGTCCGGTGTCGCGGGTGCCGCCGAAGCCGTGCGCCATGACCACACACGGACGCCCGGGCTCGCTGCCCACCCCAGGAAAATGCCATGCGGCGCAACGGGTTCCATGGCTGGTGAAGGTGATGTTCCGCATCGCGCTCACCTCGCCGCGGCCACGGTCGCCGGGGCGGCGAAGGTGAACCGCAATGCGGTGTCGTGCACCGGACTCTCGCGCAGACGCTCGGCGTCCTTCTCGTAGGCCATCTCCACTGTCCACGGGCCGCGAGTTCCCGCCCGCGGGAACCCCGCGATCCCCCGCTGGACATAGCCGGAGTGCAGGTCGTCCACGAGCGGCACCCGCTCCATGGCCGGGTCGGCCGCCGCCGGCATGACGGTGTGAAAACCGTTGGCGTCCATATGATCGAGCAGACGGCAGAAGTGCTCGCAGACCAGATCGGCCTTGAGCGTCCAGGAAATATTGGTGTAGCCGACCACGAAGGCCAGGTTCGGCACCTCGGAGAGCATCATCGACTTGTAGACCGTTGTCCGCGGCAGGTCCACCGGTCGCCCGTCGACCTCGAACCGGATCCGGCCGAAGGGCGACAGGTTGAAACCCGTTGCCGTCACGATGATGTCGGCGCTGAGCTGCTGACCCGATTCCAGCAGGATGCCGGTCTGCGTGAAGCGCGCGATGCGGTCGGTGACAACCGAGGCGCGGCCGCTCGACAGCGCCTTGAACAGGTCACCGTCCGGCACCACGCACACCCGCTGCTCCCACGGGTTGTAGCGGGGCGTGAAATGCGTGTCGACATCGAAATGGGCGGGCAGTTGCCGCCGCACCATGGCGATCAGCAGCCGGCGCGCCGAGCGCGGGGCGCGCTTGCAGGCCTTGTAGATTCCGCGGGTGATCATGATGTTCTTCCGCCGGATCAGGGTGGCGGCGCGTTCGGCGCCCAGCACCCGGTTGAGAGCGCCGGCGATCACGTCCACGGCGGGCAGCGACATGACGTAGCTCGGCGACCGTTGCAGCATGGTGACGTGGGCGGCGCTGCCCGCCATCGCGGGAATCAGCGTCACCGCCGTCGCGCCGCTGCCGATGACGACCACGCGTTTCCCGGCGTGGTCCAGATCCGCCGGCCAATGCTGCGGGTGCACGACGCGGCCCTCGAATTCGTCGAGGCCGGCGAAATCAGGGGTGTATCCGGCACGGTGGTCGTACATTCCGGTGCCCAGGAACAGGAATCGCGCCGTGAATCGCACCCGCTCCGCGCTGCCGCCGTGTTCGACGAGGACCGTCCAGCGCCCGGTGGCGGAGGAGAACTGGGCGTCGAGCACCCGGTGACCGAATCGAATGTGTTCGGACAGACCGTTTTCCGTGATGGTGTCACGCAGATAATCCAGGATGAGATGCCCGTCGGCGATCGACTTGCGATGCGTCCACGGCTTGAAGCCGTAGCCGTAGGTGGGCATGTCCGAGTCCGAACGCAGACCCGGATATCGGAACAGGCTCCAGGTACCGCCGATCGAGTCGCGGGCTTCGAGCACCGCGAAGGACGTGCCGGGGCGGCGGGTCGCGAGGTGGTAGGCGGCATCGATACCGGATATTCCGGCGCCGATGACCAGAACATCGAAATCGGTGGTGTCGTGGTGGCTGGACGGGATCGTCACGAAAGGTCTCCTGGGCCGCAGAGAGGCGGGGCTGTGATTCGGTTCACGTTAGGAGCGAGGTCGCCGCCGGGGTATGTCCAACGGGCCAGCATTTGCCCCCGAAAATGTGCGGCGGCACACTGGGTGCATGAATGGTCCCGATCCGGCACCCGAACTCGTCGACCTCATGGGCCGAGTGGCGGAGTTGATGCTGGCCGATCTCGACCAGCTGGTCGCCGAGATGGATGCCGCCGAGATCGAGCTGTCCCCCATGGTTGGCGCCGACGCGGCACTGATCGCGGACATGACGGCCAGCAATCGCGCGAATGCCGCACGGCTGCTGACCGTTCTCGCTCGCCGGGAGTCCCGCACCTCCCCGATCGACGTGCCGCCCGAAGCGCTCGACGTCGCCCGCACGGTCGCGCGGCGCGGCATGGATCTCGACGTGATCTTCCAGTCCTATCGGCGTGGGCAGAACACCGCGTGGCGGCACTACCTGGCGCACGCCACGCGGATCGCGGGATCGGGTCCGCTGCTCGTGCCGCTGCTCGAGATCTCCGCTCAGCGCATGTTCGAGTACGTCGATCAGGTTGTCGGCCGGGTCATCTCGGTCGCTCAGCGTGAACGCGAGGAGATCCTCGGTGGCGCGCTGGCCCGGCGCGCCGAGACGATCCGGCTGATTCTCGACGGCGCGCCGATCGACAACCGCCGGGCGAGCGAGCGGCTCGGATACGACCTCGCCGGCACGCACACGGCGCTCGTGCTGTGGTCTTCGCCGGCCGGTGAGGTCCAGGGCGCGCTGGAGTCCGCGGCGGCGATGCTGGCGCGGGCCGGTGGGGCGCGGCCCCCGCTCACGCTGTCCGCGGGCAGCTCCACACTGTGGGCGTGGGTGGGCACCCGTTCCGCCTTCGCGGTCGACGGCCTGCGCGGCGCGCTGGGTGCGGCCCACCCGGGCGTCCGGGTCGCGGTCGGCCCGGCGCGCTTCGGCATCGCCGGCTTCCGCCGCTCGCACGAGGCGGCGCTGGGGATGCACAACCTGCTCGCCGGGCAGCCGGACGCCGCGCGGGTCACGCTCTTCCACGACCTGGAGGTCACCGCGCTGACGGCGGAAAATCCCTCCCGCGCAGCCGAATTCGTCGCCGACACGCTGGGTCCACTGGCGGCGGACACTCCCGCTGCCGCCCGGTTGCGCGAGACCCTGCGCGTATTCCTGGAGGAAGCCGAGAACGCCCCGCGTACCGCGGCCCGCCTGCACACGCATCGAAACACGGTGCTGCAACGCGTTTCTCGCGCCACCGAGCTGCTCGGACATCGGCCGGGCGAACGCCGATTGGCCGTCGAGCTCGCACTCGAACTCGCCCATCGAATCGGAGCCCGCGTCCTGACTCGCACCGACACGTAGCCGGACGCGGGTGGCCCGGTTTCCGGAGAACTGACATAAGGGCATTTCGACCGCGAACTCGCCATTCGTGTCCTTACATGCCTGTTGACAGCGTCACACCACCCCCCCTAAAGTCGAATTCAATTCGAGATTGGACTACTGCCCGGCCCGTCGGCCGGTCGCGGTTTCAGCGCCCGTCTGTGGCGACAGCAAATGAACAACAGAAGCGGAGTGGGCCCATGCCCGAGAACCAACGCGCGAGGTCGGCCGAATGACCAGCGCACATCCTTCGTGCACCGCCGGCTCGACCGGTGGGCCCGATAGTGGGAGCTACGGCGGGCGTTGGACGGACCTCGGAACAGAGCCGCCGCGGGCACCCCGACCGTCGCACGAATCGACGCTCCGGTCCACAAGGCCCACGAGATCGCCGAAACCGCCGGGATCCAGCCATGTTCCGGCCCCGAGTGACCCGCAGCGAAAGGCGGTGCCGATGACTCCCATCGAGAGCGAGATGCTCGAATTCGCGACCGCCTGGGCGCCGTACGGCGGGAATGACGCCGAGGCGTTCGTACGTTTCGGCTTGAGCCCGAAGGAGTTTCACGCCCGTCTCATGCGGCTGTTGACGTCTTCGGCGTCGCAGGTGCTCACCGGGGCGACCGCGTCCACGCTGCGCAAGCAGTGCATGGAGCGATTGCGTCACCCTGCCGTGGATACTCCCGCCCGGTAGCGGACCCGGTACGGCGTGCAGGCGATCCGCCTGCACGCCGTCGTTTCCGGTATCGACCTCATGAGCAGCGCGTAGGGCCTGCTCACCCATTCATGTCCCCGCAGTGGGGAGTCCGCCGCGAGTCACTCGGCCTGCGCGGCGGAGGCGAGAGTCTCGCTTATCCCGAAATCCCGGCATCGGCCGCGATCAGGTCGGCTGCCTTCTCGGCGATCATGATGGTGGCCGCGTTGGTGTTGCCGCGCACGACCGTCGGCATGACCGAGGCGTCGGCCACGCGCAGACCTTCCATGGTCCGGCGTCAACGCGGTCATCAGCGATTCCCGATCGGTGCGATAGTTCAGGAAGGCACATCGGGGTTCTCGGACAGCCGGGCGGCCAGCACGGATCCTGCGGAACCCGCGCCCACGACGACATAGTCGTACACAATCGGCACCTCTCTTCGCTTTCGCATCGAACTCGGGCCGATATGGCCCAGACACTATCGATCTCGATACTGCAAGCGAAGCCCCGGTCCACACCATGTGCCCGAGTCGGCGGATCCGGGTTGCCGACTGTGTTCCAGCACACAACACGATCTCGTCATTTTCGTACTATCGAACGCATGACAGCCCTGATCGGACCGCCCGCCAACGGGTCCGAGGCGGTTGCCCGCACCCTGCTCGCGGACGTCGACGACCTCACGAGTGAACTGGTCGGGCGCATCCGCACCGTAGACCATGCCTACGCGGAAACCGCCGCCCTGCCGGAAGCCGTGCTGCACACCGCCGTCCACGACAATCTGGAGGCCATGCTCGGCCAGCTCGCGGGCATCAGCGGGCGACGGCTACAGGCGGCCACCGAGGTCGGCAGGGCCAAGGCCGAACTGGGTATTCCGCTCGCCGCACTGCTGCACGCCTACCGGCTGGCGGGCCGGCTGATCTGGGAGCGGTCCCTGGCCACCGCGGACCGATCCGGCGAAAGCATCCTGCCCACACTGGGTTCGGAGGTCTGGCGGCTCATCGACGACTACTCGAGCGCGGCGGCCGACGCCTACTCCGGCTTCCTGACCGAGCGTGTCACCAGGGCCGACGCCGAACGGCAGGCCATGCTGCGCACCTTGTTCTACAGCGACACCGACGCCGCGTCGCTGGCCGATATCGTCCGCATGCTGCACCTGCCGCGGGCCGGTGTCTTCGTCGTCGTACACGCCGAGTCCGGTGTGCCGTCCACCAATCCGGTGCCGGGCGCGGAGGGCGGGCTGCGCGCGGCCTACGTGCACTCGGTGTGGTTGACCGAATCGGATGCTCGCATCGGGCTGCTCAGCCTCGGAAATCAACGCGCACTTGATCATTCGCTGACCCGGCTCCGGCAGATCGTGAGCGGCCGGGTCGGCGTCAGCCGCATCTTCACCACACTGTCGATGACCGGCGCGGCCGTGCGCGAGGCCGAACTCGCCGCCCGCTGCACCCACCCCGGCTCGAACGCCGTCACCGTCTACGGGCACACCCCGCTCCCGCTGGTGCTGGTCAGCGCGCCCGAGGCCGCCCGCAGCCTCGCCGACGAAATCCTCGGCCCGATCCTCGAACTCGACGACGAGGACCGTGACAGCCTGCTCGACACCCTCGATCTATGGTTCGACTGCGGCGGATCGAACACCGAGGTCGCGCAGCGGCTGAACTACCACCGCAACACCATTCACTACCGTCTCCGCAGAATCGAGACCCTCACCGGGCGTCGCTGCTCGGATCCCAGATCCGCCGCGGAGCTCTATGTCGCGCTCCGCGCGGTTCGGCTCGGCTCCTGACTCGAGTCCGTGCCCGGTAGCTGCGGCGGTCCGTACAGCGCGGATATCCAAATGTTGTAGAGCACGTCGACGACCCGCTTCGGATCCGCTTGCGGGGCACGACCCAACGCCTGGGTCAGATAGCGTTCGTCCATCCAAACCAGGGCACGGGCGGTTTCGGTGACATCGAGATCGGCGCTGATGCGGCCGTCGGCCTGATCGTCGGTGATGCGTTTGGCGGTGGCGTCGATGAATCGTTGCACCAAGCCGCTGTACGCAGCGTCGACCTTCTCATCGCTGCCGGCCGCATCCGATAGCGCGCTCAATACCGCGCCGTGCTCCAGGTAGACCTCGGCCAGTCCCTCGAAAGCCGCCCGGGCATCGTTGAGCAGGTCGGTCCCCACCAACCAGCGGTCGACCATCCCGAACACTTCCTGCCCGAGTTCGTCGGTAACCCGCAACACGAGGTCGTGACGGTCTCGGAAGTGGACGTAGAAAGCCGGACGCTTGAGCCCGGTGCGGCTCATCACCGCATCGACGGTCATCTCACGAAACGGCCGCTCGCTCAGGAACTCCTTTGCGGCGTCGAGGATCTCGCGTTCCGACTCTTTCGGATCATGCTTCGGGCGTCTGCTCATCGTGTCCTCACTACTTCACGATAAAGGTGACCCCGCGCAGCCGCCGCCGGGCGTGTCCGCCTATCGGCCAGGTTCCACCATCATCTGGACCGCCCCCGGCTGACCACGGGCTGATCGGATTCCGTTCGCTCGTTGTGGCGGTGCAATGCGCGATAGCCGTAGTAGTACATCATCATCTGGAATCCCCAGGTCGCGAGCGCACCGATATAGAAGAACGTGTGGTTCTCGTCATCGCCGGGTATGTGATAGAAGTCGTACGTCGCGGCGATGACGAATCCCGCCGCGGTGGCAAGGACCACCCCGATCGCCTGTCCTCGCTCATCGATATTCCAGAGCCGTCGCGCGAAGTAGAGCAGGAACAGGGACGTGATGACGTTCACCACGACATAGAAGGTCGCCCCGGCGACGCCTATCCGGTCGGCGAATATCGACAGGTACAGGCCCGCGACGGTGGCAAGCGCGAAGACGGCGATATCGATTGGCAGCGAAGGCTTGTAGCGGTGGGTCACCTTCATCAACCCCAGGACGAGAATCAACGTGATTCCGACGGCCCTGGAGAACGCATCGAAAAAGAGCGCGATGTGGTACATCGGGTTGTTCCGAGGAGCGCCGAACAATGCGAAGAAGAAGAAATTGGTGCCGGAGGTCGCAACGATGGTCCATTCGAGGCCGAGTAGGTAATTCCGGAAATTCCGAATGAATTTCCAGCCATAGGTGAACCCGACGAAGATCATCCAGAGATCGGCGATTAACAGCAGTAAGTTCTTGATTTCCATGGTCATCTCTTGTGTTCGAAGGCCTGGCGGCCGTGTTCGAAGGGCCCTGCCTGCTGCCGGGCCCGTCGTTGATCAGTGGCGTGCCAACCGGTCGGACAGACGGTCACCCAGCCAGCCGAGTTCCAGTGCCGGTCCGCTGACGAAGCTGGGCCAGAAGCCGCCGCGGCCGTGCCAGATGGTTGTCAGGTCCTCGGGCATGGGTTCGCCGGAGAGCCGACCGGCCAGCATGTGGCCGACATACTGGGCTTGCGCGAAGCCGTGCCCGTTGCACGCCAGCGAATACAGCACGTTGGGTGAGGCCTCCCCCGCCACGGGCAGCCAGGAGGAGCTCATGCCGATCCAGCCGCCCCACGCCCGTTGCGGCGCGACATCGTGCAGCCCGGGAAAGCGGTCGCGGAAGCCACGTACGAGGTCGTCGACGATACGCGCCGACGGGGTCCGGGCGAGCAGCGGACCGCTGGTCGTCTCCAGGCGCCGGGTACCGAACACGATCGAGTTTCGCGGGGTGACGCGATAGCTCTCCAGGATCATGTGCGCGGTCACCATGGGCGCCCGACTGGTCCAGCCGATTTCGTCCAGGCGTTCCGGGGCGATCGGCTCGGTTTCCACCAGGGACGTCCATACCGGCGAGACCAACCGGCGCGGCGCGATCGAGAGGTTCTTGCTGTAGGCGTTGGTGGTGAGCAGCGCTTGCCTGGCACGCACCTGGCCATTGGCCGTCTCGATGGTCACCGCGCTGTCGCCGTCGGTGACGTCCTGCACGCGAGTGTGCTCGAAAACCCTTGCCCCCGAAGCGAGGATGGCGTCGCGCAATCCGAGGACGTACTTGGCCGGATTCAAGGTTCCGCCGATGCCCTCCCGCATACCTCCGAGGAAGCCGTCCGGGAGGCCCGCCGCTCGCCCCTCGACGAACTCGGCCGACGACCCCGCCTCTGCCATGATCTTGGCGTTTCGGCGCGCCTTGCGGAGCTGTCCCTTCGACACCGCGGCCTGCACGATGCCCACCTTCTCGAAATCGCAGTCGATGGCACGATGCTCGATGGCGTCCTGGGTGAATTCCACTGCGGCTTCGGCGAACTGGAACAGCGCCCGGACCTTGCTGCGGCTGAACAGCAATGCCAGCAACGCCGGGTCGGCCGCGATCGAGTTGGTCATGTAGCCGGCGTTGCGTGAGCTGGGGCCCCACCCGCAGGTTTCGGCTTCGAGAAGCACGACGTCGGCACCGGACTCGGCGAGCCGCAGCGCCGCCGTCATGCCGCCGACGCCACCCCCGATGACGGCGACGTCGCACGTGATGTCACCGGTGAGTGCGGGCTCGCCGGTGATGGGCGGTGCGGCCCAACCGGTTTCAGTCAAGAGATCCATGTGCCGTCACCGCCCGCCCTGCTCGGCCGAGGCACTCACCTTGCGCGACGTCACCGCCGAGCTCGGTGCGACCAGCGCCTCGACGACCTCATGGGCTTGCGCCCCGCCGGTCTTGGCGAACGTCCGGTAGAAGAGCTCCGGCTCGGCCCAGTCCTCGGGGGCCAGGACGCCGGACAGATCGCCCAGTTCCTGGATGGCCAGCACCATGAACGCCGCGGTCGCCGAACCGGTGGCGGAGGCCATGTCGGTCCAGGCGGTGCCAGGACCGCTGACCGGCACTCGACGCACCGAAACCACACGTTCCCCATCACGTTTGCCGATCAGGCGCACATAGTTCGTCCCGCGGAACGCAGGATGCTTACCGGCTGCTGCCGTCGCCAGGTACTTCAGCACCTCGCGCGCACCGATCTCGCCGCGGCGAACCGTGCCCCACAGCCCCGACAACGCGTACTTCCACACCCGGAGCGAGCCGGTCTTGTCGGTCATCACGTCGTTGACGAAATCGATCGCCTGGTCCATCGAGATCTTGTCCTGCTGCACCGCCACGGCGATGCCGCGCATGATGCCGTTGACGGGCGGCGGATCGAGCGCACCGAGCACCCGAATCCGGTCGGCGCCCGGCCAGCGCCGCGGCATCGTCACCGCCTCGGGATGCGCACATTCGTAGAACCGGTAGCCATCGCCGAAGCTGTTGCCCAGCGCGAACACATCGGTTTCGAGGAAGGTCTGATGAGTCACCGCGCGTCCGTGCTCCCAGGTGTGACAGGGTCCGGCATAGCCGCGAATCGCATGATCGAGCACCGCCCGCCCGTACGGCACCGGCCCTTCGTCACCGGTCACCCAGCACACATCGATGCGCTCGACCGTGTCCATATCGCGGGCCGCGTCGGCCGCCATCACATTGGTCAGTCCGGGTGACGCGCCACATCCGACGAAGATCGGCACGCCGGCCTGCCGCGCCCGGGCATCGAGTTCCATTGCGGCGAGGGTGCTTTCCTCATCGTCGTCGAGGTCGAGATAGGGCACCCGCTTCTCGAGGCACGCCTCCATCACCGGCTCCGCGGTCCGGTTGTAGGGCCCCGCGCCGAGCACGACGAGTGCGGCGCCCTCGATCGCGTTGCGCAGCGCGACCCCGTCGAACAGATCGAACGAGCCGATCGTCACTTCCTTGGTCGGCAATGTCGCGACGAACGCCTCGAGCGCCTCCGGCCGGATGTCGTACAACTCCAACTTCCAGCCGCCGCCCCCGGCCGTTTTGGCGAAGCGATCGATCGCCACGCGGCACATGTCACCTGCCGCGCCGATGAAGACAATTCTCTTTGCTGTGGTCATGGTCACAGGCTAGAGCGACACTTACGCGGTGTCAATGACGCTATGTAATTTTAAGCTGGCCGGTACATGATCGACATTTCGCCTGGTCGGCATCGGTGTGGTGTGGAAGTGGGCCGGAGTTCTGGACCGCGGAGTGCGGCGAACCGTGCAACGACAGCATGAGACCGTCTCGGGCCGTTGAGCTTCCGCCGACGGCCCGAGACGGTGGTGAGACACTGTGTGGCACAGTGCGATCAGTACCTGGTCAGAATCCGCTCAAGCCCTTGGCGAAGGCGGTGGTGCCCATCACCATGAACACCACGGCGATCACAGTGTGGTTGTTCGCCTGTAGCCAGTTCTTCAGGCGCGCCAGCGCGCCGCGCAGTTGATTCGCCGCGACGGCGTAGCCACCCACGGGGACGACCACCGATGCCGCGCCCAGAAAGACGAAGACGGCGATTGCCGCGGCAGTGCCGGCCGGGTTCAGCCCCGAGGTGCCGATAGTCACGCCCGCTGTGATGCACAGGAGCAGGTTTTTCGGATTCAGTAGCGACAGCAGTAGACCGAAGCCGGCAGCCTTGGCTACTCCGAGTTCATCGATGGCTTTCATCCAGCCCGGTATCGAATCGTCCTTGCGGCTGCCCCACTGACGGAAGGCGATGAACACCAGCAGCAGTCCCATGGCGATCTTGATCACGGAGGCCGCGGCGGAGGGCCGGCCCGCCGAACTCATCAGCCCGGATGCGGCAGCGGCTGTCACGAGCCCCGTGACCGTCAGGATGCCCGTCACCCAGCCGAGCGCGAAGCCCGCGCTCGCCCGGCCGGCGTTGGCGGAGAGCAGCATGAGGATGGCCGCCACCACCGGAATGGGTGACAGCGCAACGCCTATGGCCAGTGGCAGCAGGTCTCCGATCACAGGTCCCACCTCTGCGGCATCGGGCCGGCGTTTGCAGCCGCGGTCATTTCATCGCCGCGAGGTTGCGCCAGAAGTTGGCGAGGCTGTCGGTGCCGCCGAAGAGGGTGGTGAAGTTGGTGGAGTCGGCCATCACGATGTCGCCGGCGCGTTCGACGGTGGGGGGCAGCCACAGCAACGTATTGAACTCGGTGTTGCCCGCCTCGATGAACGGGTGGGGACGGGACAGTTCGATGGGCTGACGCGCGAGCAGGCGCACCGAATCGCTTTCGGGCTCGGTCAATTCGTAGTGGGGCAGGTGCGGGTGGAAATTGAAGGTGGTGACGTCGTCGAGCAAGCGCGGGGTGTCGAGGTCACGGAAGGAGGTGAGCGGCGCGATCGAGCGAGTGCCTTCGACGACGGCGGGTCGCAGGCCGTAGACGTTGTGCACCGGGACGTTCAGGGCGGTCATCAGCGAGCGGGTATAGGCGCCGAACCGCTGCTGGCGCGGCACCAGCGGATCACCGTGGTGTTCGAACTCGATCTGGCGCTGCTTCAGGTCATCGGTGAAGCCGACGTCGTGGTGCGGGGCGAGGAGCAGGCAGGTGCCCTCGCGCTGCAGCCACTGCTGGATTGCGGCGATCTCGTCGGGAGCCGCTTCCTCCTGCGCGAGAAGGTGATCGAGGCCGAACACCATGAGGGTGTCGGTGTCGGCGAGGATGCGTTCGTCGATGGGCTGTTTGAATCCGGCCTGGTCGATGCGCTGGAACACCGCCACCGGATGCCCCGTCACCTCCCCGGCTACCCGCTGGAAGTCGAGGGTGGAGCGGTGGAACAGTTCGAGGGTGCCCGCGATGCCCTGCAAGAAGTGCGCGGCATCGTATTCCGGCGTCTCGTAGGCAGGCCAGGTGGCCTGGCGCACCTCGGTCATGGTGGAGAAGCGGTTGTCCAGTTCGGACGTATCCCGTTGCGCCTCCCAGGGATAGCTCCACGACCAGTAGATGCTGACGCGCCGCTTGCCGGGGGTGTAGGGGCGGGCCAGGTGGGCCTGGTTGTAGGTACGGGCCGGGGTGAACGATGTCATGCTGCTGCCTCGATATCGGTGAGAGTGGTCAGGTAGCGCAGGGCGCGCAGCCCTGGCAGGAAGAAGTAGGCGCCGCCTCGGAGGCTGGTGAACGCCGGAATTCCGGTGATGGTCTTGCGAATCGGACGCTTCGGGATCTTGAACTCCAGCGTGCCGTCCTGGTTGCCGATGATCGGATCCCGCTCGTTGCCCAGTTCGTGGAACGACTTGTCGTTGACCCACACGTTCTGCGCGAACTCGAACTGGCGCACCAGGCTCGCGCACAGCACGAAGGCCGCGATGCCGCGGTCGGCGCCGTCGTCGGGGGCTCCCTCCGGCAGATGCGGCCCATAGGTCGCGCCGCGGCGAATCATGCGGCGGCGCTGCATGTTCACGCCCGTATCACGTGGATTCATGCGCCGGATATGCGACCCGAGCGGCACCGCGTAGCCGTGCGGATCCATCTGTTTGTAGTTGAAATCGTTGTTGCGGCTCATATCCGCACCCAGTTCCGGATCGTCGGCCTCCGGGGCGAGGACCAGCGGCGCGCCACTGCGCCAGCGGCCCATCAGTTTCGCCGCCACCAGCTCCTGTTCCTCGGCGGTGTCGCCGTGCTCGGCCATGAAGTCACGGAATCGACCCACGTGTTCGCGCAGGCGGCGATAGGCCATGAAGGTGCCGTTGCGCGAAAGCACCTCGGGCTGCGGCAGATCCAGCGGCGGCCCACTCTCGTCGTCGTAACCGAGGATGAACTCCCCGGCCTTCAGCGGTGCGCCGCTGCCCGGCGTGGGCTCCTCCCCCGTACCTTCGATCACCGGCTGCGACAAGCGATCCCGATAACCGAAGTGGTCGTGCGCGTAGCCGAACGGCGGTACGGCCTCCAGATCCAGCGACGACAGCACCGTGACACCCGGGCAGGCGGCAAGGAGTGCATCGTGTTCGGCCACCCGTCGGTCGCGTTCGGCGGCGTCACGGGCGAAGAGGATGACGATCGCGTGCAGATCGTCACCGGCCGTGCCGTCGATCCAATGGTCGGGATGGTTGGCCCCGGCATCACCCAGGACTTCGGCCCGGGCGGCCATGCCCTGGCGGAATTCCTCCGGGAAACTCGCCAGCGCGTCGGCCGGGACGCCCAGGGCGCGCAGTCCGGTCCAGGTGAAAGCCACGGACACCCACTGCTTGTCGGTGTCCACCGAGTCCTGCAAGTCGGCGACCGAGGGCACGCGGTCGGCCATGGCGGCGAGCCACGCACGCGCACCGGCGGCATCGGTGAAGGACAGGAACTCGTAGCGTCCGGTCAGCGCCGGCACCCGGGTCAGCAGGATGTGCTGGATATCGTCGAATTCGAGCATCACGACTCCCGCTACTGCATCTCGTCGAGCATGTCGGAGAACGCCGCTTTGAGCCGCAGGGCCTTCTTGACCTCGTCAGAGGTCACATACGGGTATTCGCCGTATTCGAGGAAGCTCGGGAACTGGTGCTTGCGGAAGAATTCGATGGCGGCGGCCCGATTGGTGCGCCAATCCTCGGGAAAGCCTTCGAGATTCACGAAGGCGGTGGTGATGCCCGTGGACAGGAACAGGTCGAGCGCGTCCTCGAGGTACTTGTCGAAATCGGTGTCGAAGATGCCCTGATACTGGAAGGTCAGGCCGTCGCCGATATCGAACAGCACCCACCTCAGATAGTGCAGCCGCAGCGGCGCAAGCACATTCGGATCCTGTTCGACCGCGGCCTGGATGACCTTGCCGTGTTCCCGGATCGCCGTCTCATGACCCGGCTTGACCTTGGCGACGATAGAAAACCCATAGTTAGCTGGTGTGCGGGGATAGACCGGGCCGTAGCGCCCCTGTTCGTACTCGAAGTACCCCGTCTCGGGGATCGCCATCGCTGCTGGCTTGGACCAATCCTCGTTGCTTGTGGCCACGTCGTCATCCCTTCCTTCGGTCCGGCTTCGGTTGCTGGAACGAAACCCACTGTAGGCAGCGCAGGGACCGACGGCTTATCATTACGGGACAGGATGCTGATCATTTCGGGACGTCGGAGAATCGGTGAAACCACTGGCCCGTTACGCGGCGCTGAACGAATACGTGGAGCTGTGCCGATCGCTGGGCATCGACCCGGTGGGGCTGTTGCGCGCGTCCGGCCTGGACCCGGCCGGTCTGAGCCTGCAGGACCGCTGGGTGCCCGCCGCCGCGATCGCCGAGCTGCTCGAGCACTCGTCCGTCGCGACGAACTGCGCAGATTTCGGGCTGCGCCTGGCCGAGCGCCGCCGCTTCGCCAATCTGGGTCCGCTGAGCCTGGTGGTCCGCGAGGAGCCCGACGTCCGCAGCGCTCTGACCGTGATGTCGCGGCACGAGGACACGTACAACGAGGCGCTGCACACCCGCCTCACCGAACAGAGCGGCCTCGCCAGCATCCGGCTGACCCTCGATATCGGGCAGCCCGGCGATACCCGCCAATCCGTCGAACTCGCCGTCGGCGTGCTGCACGGCCTACTCGCCGGTTTCATCGGTGCCCCGTGGCAGCCGGTGGAGGTCCGCTTCACCCACCCCGCCCCGCCCGATCTGCGCGCCCATCACCGGGTCTTCGGACCGCAGGTGACCTTCGAGCAGGACTTCAATGGAATTCTCACCTACACAAGCGATCTCGATGCGCCCAATGCGATGGCGGATCCACAGCTGCGCGCCTACACCCAGCGGCTGCTGGACCCCGTCCACCCGGTCCGTCCCGCGACCACCGCCGACCGCGTCCGCGAGCTCATCGAACTGCTCCTCCCCACCGGCCGCTGTTCGGTGGAGCAGGTGGCCCGCAGCCTGGGCGTCGACCGCCGCACCGTCCATCGCCGCCTCGCCGCCGAAGGCGAGACCTTCAGCTCACTACTGGATTCGACCCGCGCCGAACTGGCCCGCCACATGGTCGCCAACCCACGCCGCTCCCTGACCGAGACCGCCGAACTCCTCGGCTTCTCCGCCCCCGGAAACTTCTCCCGATGGTTCCGCAAACAGCACGGCTGCAGCCCCGCACAGTGGCGCCGCACCCGGGCATCGGCCGAGGCGACCTGACCTCAGCGCCGCGGCTCGGGCGTCACCGGGGTTCCCGGAGCGTTGTGGTCTCTGCCGTCGATCACGATGGGGGCGTCGGGGCCGAAGGCCATGCCGAATTGCGGGCGGCCGTCCTTGCCGAAGTACATGGGCTGGACGCGGATGCTGCGGCCGGGCCAGCCGGTGCCGGGTTCGAGGCGGGCGTGGTAGGTGATCCAGGGGCGGCCGTCGATGGTGAGGAATCCGTTGTGGCCGGGGGCGATGGCGCCGGGACCGCCGGGGAGTACGGGGCCGCCCGATTTGGTCCAGGCGTCGGGGTCCATGGGGTCGCCGCCGCGCGCCAGTTCGAGGAGGCCCAGGCAGTAGGTGTCGTCGAAACTGGCGTTGGCGGAGAAGGTTGCGAAGAGGCGGCCGTTGGGTGCGATGAGGGGTTGCGGGGCCTCGTTGATCAGGAGGTCCGCGTCGTTGGGGACGGTTTCCCAGGCGGCGGTGGGTGTTGCGATGCTGACGCGGTCGCCGATCGGCGTCATGGGATCCGACATGCGGACCATGCAAATGTCTTGTACGCGTGTGTCATCGGGGTTGCGCAGGCAGGACCAGAAGAAGTAGCCGGCGCCCGCGTACTGCTGGTAGGTGCCGTCGATGGCCCAGCCGCCGGGCAGGTTCAGCGGCCCGAGATATTCGTAGGGGCCCGTCGGGTCGTTTCCGGTGGAACGCAGCGCGTACATCCGATGGGTCTCGTTGCGGTCGTCCTCCTGCCCCGCGAAGTAGATCCACCACCGGTCGCCGATGTGCACGAGTTCCGGAGCCCAGATCTTGGTGCAGGCGGGGGCGGGGCAGTCGGGGTGCTCCCACACCACCTTCGGCTCGCTGTCCTCCAGTCCCCCGAGGGTGTCCGAGCTACGGATCACGATGTTGTCGTCGTTGTAGAAGTCCCCCTGCACCAGGTGGAATCGGCCCCGGTAGTAGGTCATGCTCGGGTCGGCCCCGGCGGCCAGCACCGGATTGGTGAATACTTCGCTATGCGCGCCGGTTGCCGAGGCCTTCGGCGTATTGCCCCCTGCGACCATCGTTCCGACGCCCACCGTCAGAACACCGACCAGCCCGACGGCTCTTCGCCAACCCACCAGCACCACCTCCAGCAAACGTCGAGAATTCAGTCTCGACGCCGTCGTGGGCTAGTTCAATCACATACGGAAAGCCGCAGGACTGCACAGCGATTCGCTGGGACTCCACAACGATCGGCTGCGCTGCTCACCGGCTCTCGGCGCACAGGGCATGGTCGATCAGGGCGCCGGCCACGTTCTCCTGGTCGCGGATGTGTTCCGGAGTGTCGCCGCGCGCCTCGGACATGGACACCACGGCGCTTCGCGTGCCGTCCTCGGTGACGCCGTTGAGGGTGATGTAGCCGCCGTCCCCGCCCTCGTGACTCCAGTAGGTTCCTCCGCAACCGAGGGGCCGTTCGGCCAGGCCGAGCCCGTATCGGCCACCGGGCCACAGCTGTTGGAGTTCCGCACTCACCGGGACGGTCTGCTTCATCTCCGTGAGCTGCCGCGCGGGGAGTAGCCGGCCGCCGAGCAGCGCGCGGAAGAAGCTGTTCTCGTCCCGGGTGGTGGTGACCCACGAAAGGATCTCGTGCTCAACGGGTATCTGATCGGTGACGTCCATCTCGGCGCCGGGACCGAAGAATTGGTAGGCCCGGGCGTGCGGCTCGGGCAGGGTGGGCGAGGCGCCGGTCCACCGGGTCTGGTCGAGCCCGAGCGGGCCGAGGATGCGGGCTTCGATCTCCTGGTGGGCGGGTCGGCCGGTGGCCTGCTGAATGATCGTGCCGAGCAGGACATATCCGGTATTGGAGTACTGCCAGCCCTGCCCGGGTGGGAAGTCCGGCGCCTGGGCCATGGCACGGGCCACCAGCTGCTCGGGACTGTAGAGGTCGTAGCGCTGCTGGTAGTACTCCTCCGGCGTGGTGTATCCGGGCAGGTCGTCGTGAATACCGCTGGTGTGCTGGAGCAGGTGGCGGATGGTGATCCGGCTGCCGTCGTTCCCGTTGCCCTGCACGACTCCCGGCAGCCAGCGGTCGACCGTGTCGTCGAGAGTCAGCGTGTGCTCGGCCTCGAGTTGGAGGACCACGGTGGCGACCAGGGTCTTGGCGGTGCTGGCCATGCGGAAGTAGCCGTCGGAGGGGACCGGGAGGCCGGTGTTCAGGTCGGCGGTGCCGCTGATGGCGACCGATTGCCCGCCGTCGGGTGTGATGACGCGGGCCTGCACGCCGCTGATGCCGAGGGCGTGGATCGCTTCGGTGTCCTGACGCAACTGCTCCACGAGCGAGGAACCGGTGGGCTGGGCGACCGCGGTGGCCATCTCGGCGACGAGCAACGCGGCGGCGCCGAGGGCAACCGAAAGGCGCCCGCGCAGAGTCGAAGTCATGACTGAACGCTAGTTTCGCCACCGCCCCGGCGTAATCCGGCACATCCCCAGAATCGGCATGGGGGAAATCCCCGAGCGCGACCCGAGGAGCTGGTCAATCCAGTTCGGCAAGTTTGGCTTCGAGCAGGGTGCGTTCCTGGTCATTGCCGCACAGGGCGATGGCGAGGTCGAATTCGGTTCGGGCTTCGGCTGTCCGGCCCAGTCTGGCGAGCAGTTCCCCGCGGACGCTCGGGAGCAGATGGGAATTCGGAAGGGCCGCAGCCGATCTAAGGTCGTCGACGATGGCGAGGGCCGGGGCTGGACCCTCGGCCATGGAGACCGCGACGGCCCGGTTGAGGTCGATGATCGGGGACGGCGAGAGCCGGGCCAGGGCTTCGTAGAGCAGGACGATGCGCGGCCAGTCGGTGGCCTCGACGGAGTCGGCGACGGCGTGACATTCGGCTATTGCGGCCTGCAGACCGTAGGCGCCGAGGCCGCGGCCGATGCGGGCTGCCTGGTCGAGGGCGGCGCGGCCGCGGCGGATGGCCGCCCGGTCCCAGCGCATTCGGTTCTGGTGTTCGAGCAGGATCGGCCGGCCGGTGGCGTCGGTGCGGGCGGGGAAGCGGGCGGCGGTCAGTTCCAGCAGAGCCAGCAATCCGTGGACCTCGGGCTCCTCGGGGACGAGGCGGGCCAGCACCCGGGCGAGGCGCTGGGCTTCGGCAGCGAGGTCGAGGCGGATCAGGTGTGCGCCGGAGGTGGCCGAGGAGCCTTCGGTGAAGATCACGTAGACGACGTTCAGGACCGAGCCGAGCCGGGCGGCGCGTTCGTCGGCCGGAGGGATGGCGAACGGAACCTGTGCCACCGCAAGGGTTTTCTTGGCGCGGGTGATGCGGGCCTGCACCGTCGCGGTGGGCACCAGGAAGGCCTTGGCGATCTCGTCGCTGGTCAGGCCGCCGACCACGCGCAGGGTCAGCGCCACCTGTGCTTCGCGGGACAGCACCGGATGGCACGACACGAACATGAGCGCGAGCACGTCGTCGTCGATCTGATCGGGATCCCAGAGCGGTTCCGCCCCTGGCGTTTCCGCGGGTGTCCCGCCGGTGGCGACCCCGCCCTCGCCCAGGTCGCGGGCGAGGGCGCGGTACCGGTCGTCGCGGGTGGCGCGGCGGCGGAAGGCGTCGATGGCACGACGCCGGCCGACGGTGAGCAGCCAGCCCGCGGGATTGCGTGGCACGCCGTCGCGCGGCCAGGTCACCAGCGCCTCGGCCAGCGCCTCCTGGGCGAGGTCTTCGGCCAGGGTGAAGTCGCCGGT
This sequence comes from Nocardia sp. NPDC059154, assembly GCF_042755705.1. Taxonomy (NCBI): domain Bacteria; kingdom Bacillati; phylum Actinomycetota; class Actinomycetes; order Mycobacteriales; family Nocardiaceae; genus Nocardia; species Nocardia sp. NPDC059154. Next base: position 50,967 of record NZ_JBHZCS010000038.1, on the reverse strand, counting down.
GTAGCGGGCCAGGGCGCCGACGATGCGCGCGGATTCGATGCGCCACACCGCGGCGACGGCGTCACGACCGGTGGGGTCGGCCATGGCTCAGCGGCTCACAGCTGCCCGGTGGCCTCGCGCCAGGCGCGTTCCTTCTGGATCCACTCGTTGTCCTGCGGGAATTCGTCGATGGTGGTGACGCGCCGGATCTCGGTCTTGAATCCGGGACCGAACGACGGCGCCCGCCTGGCCCATTCGACGGCCTCCTCCTTGGAGGCCACGTTCAGGATGTAGAAGCCGCCGAAAAGCTCCTTGGTCTCGCCGTAGGGTCCGTCGGTGACCAGCGGCGGCTCCGACGAGAAGTCCACCACCACACCCTCTTCCGCACTGTCGAGACCCTCGGCGGCCAGCAGGACCCCGGCCCGGATCAGCTCGTCGTTGAAGCGCCCGACGGATTCGAGCACCTTCTCGAAGTCGGCCTCGGCCATGGCCGCATTGCCCTCGTCGCTGGCGCGCCAGATCAGCATGTACTTCACGGGATTGTCCTCCTTGTCGCGGGTCGCTGTCCGACCCTCTCACACCAAGGTCGAACGACCTCCCCGACAGATCGACACGGCCGCGAAAAAAGATCGACAGGGCCCGATCGCCACGAGTGGTCAGCGACAGCCGCCGAGCTGTTGGAGTACCGCCCGGTAGCGGGTGTGCCATTCCGCGTTGCCCTGGCCAGCGAAGTCCCCGTCGCCAGTGAACTGCACGGTATGCGCGAGGTGCACGCCCGTCAGGCAGCCCGCGGGGCACGCTTCCATCCCGGCGGGCTGCCACAGCTGCTGGGAGAGAATCTCATTGAACGGCTGGTCGTAGACCTTCTCCAGCAGCCAGGCGAGCACCTGGGTGTTCGCGCTGTTGTAGTTGAAGTGGACGCCCTGGGGTTCGACCCCGGGCAGTGATTTCAGGAATTCGTGGCGAAGTAGCCGGCGACGAGCGTTCCTCGATGTACGAATTCGAGGGCACGCTAACGGCGCCGCGACCAACGGGGCGTCGAGTGTGCCGATCTGGTTGTCCGGTTTCCCCACTCTTCTGGCCGGATCGGCCCTCCTGGATTCGCGGCTCCGGCGGGTTGAATCCCCTCATTCTTCGGCACGCGAATGGAGAGTCCATGGCAGACAAGGAAACTCAACCGGCACAGCGTCGAGTGTGCATCGTCGGCGCCGGTCCGGCCGGGCTGTCCGCGGCGCGGGCACTGAAGCGGCTGGGCATCGCCTATGACCAGTTCGAACGGCATTCCGATGTGGGCGGTATCTGGGATCTCGACAATCCGGGTTCACCGATGTACGAGTCCGCGCACTTCATTTCGTCGCGGAAGACCTCGGGATTCTTCGACTTCCCGATGCCCGATTCCTATCCGGACTACCCGGGCAATCGGCAGATCCTCGACTACACACGGGCTTTCGCGGATGCCTACGGGTTGCGCGAGACCGTCCGGTTCAACACCGAGGTGACCGATGCAGAGAAGGACGGCGACGACTGGCTGGTGACCCTCGCGAACGGCGCGCAACATCGCTACCGGGCCGTCATCTGCGCCACCGGCGTCACCTGGGCGCCCCGCCGACCCCGGCATCCGGGCGAATTCGCCGGCGAGATCCGGCACTCGTCGGAGTACCGCAGCCCGCTGGAGTTCCGTGGCAAGCGGGTACTCATCGTCGGCCTGGGCAACTCGGGGGCCGATATCGCGTGTGATGCCGCAGCCAATGCGGCCGCCGCATTCGTCAGCATCCGGCGCGGCTATCACGTGATTCCCAAACATGTCCTCGGGATCCCGAGCGATGAGCTCGCCGATACCGGGCCGCAGCTGCCGCTCTGGCTGGAGCGGCCGTTCTTCCAGGCGTTACTCCGGCTCGTTCAGGGCGATCTCACCAAATACGGTCTGCCCGAACCGGATCACAAACTGTTCGAATCGCATCCGCTGCTCAACAGTCAGCTCGTCCACCACCTCCAGCACGGCGATGTGGCGATCCGGCCGGATATCGCGAGCCTGGACGGCACTCGGGTCCGGTTCGCCGACGGCAGCAGCGAAGCGGTCGACCTGGTTCTCTACGCCACGGGCTACGACTGGGCGATCCCCTATGCCGAGCGGCATTTCACCTGGAACGAAGGACGACCGGATCTGTATCTGTCCGCGTTCAACCGGCAGCATCGAAATCTGTTCGGGCTGGGCTATCTCGAGGTCAATTCGAGCGCCTACACCCTGTTCGATCACATCAGCAATGTGCTGGCGCAGTACCTGCACGATCAGGACCATGCCCCGGCGCGGGCGGCGGCGTTCGACCGCTTGATCGCCACCGATCATCCGAAGCTCAACGGCGGCATCAACTTCCTGCCCACCGCACGCCACCGCGCCTACGTCGACGCCCGCGCGTATCACCGCTACCTGGGCGCGCTGCGCAAGCGCCTGGGCTGGCAGACCCTCACCCCGGGCATGTTCGACGCGGTCGGATCCGCCCGCGATGTCCGGCAGACGCAGGCCTGAGCGCCCGGCACGGCACCGGGCTCACTCCGGTTCTCGCCGTATGGAACTCGGCGGATACCCGGTCCAGCGGATGTACGCGCGTCGGAATTCCCGGATATCGCTGTAGCCGACTTCACGGGCGACCGCGCCGATGGACAGTCCGGATCGGCGCAGCAGGAAGATCGCGCGCCGCTCCCGCACCCGGTCCCGCACCGTGCTGAAACTCGCACCGGCGGAGGCGAGTTGGCGACGCAGGGTGCGCTCGGTGACATGCAGGTGGGCGGCGACCTCGGCCATGGTCGGCGGATGGCGGAGGTCGCGCTCGAGCATCGCCTCGACGGCCACCACGATGTCCGGGGCCGGACGGCCGACATCCAGCAGCCGCCGGCAGGCCTCGATGGCGATGGTCCGGGTCGGCGCACTATGGGTGGGCATCGGAAGCTCCAGTGCGGCAACGGGAATGACCGCGCGGTTGGCTCCGGCGGAGAAGTCCACCGGGCAGCGCAGGAAGCGGTGGTACTCGGCGGCGTACGGCGGGGGCGGATAGCCGAGTTCCACCCGGGTCGGCGACCAGCCCGGGCCGAGCACCGAGCGCATCAGAATCAGCACGCTGCACAGCACTTCCTCGCACAGGAAGGCGAGCAGCCGGGGTTCGGGCCGGCGCTCGTGCAGCCGCAGCGCGACCTCCTGGCCCGAGCGCTCGACCTCCACATCCATCAGGGTCCCCGATGCCTGATGCAGATCGATCCCGACCGACAGCGCGTCGCCGACGGTGGCGCACGAGCGCATGGCCACCCCCAGCATCCCCATCGACAGCAGGCTGTCGCGCATGCCCACCCGCATGCCGAGCGGCCGGCCGGGCAGCGCCTCCACCGCGCGACGCAGGACGGTCACGGCTTCCTGGAACGACACCTTCACCGAGTCCACCGCGACCAGGCTGTCCGGATCCAAACCTGTTCCCGCGAACCAGGATTCGACGTCACAGCCGTCACGCCGCCCGATCTCGGCGACCCCGATCAGCACGGCGGGCGGAATGATCGGCAGGTCCAGCCGGGCGTCCACCCGGTCCCGGTGCCGCACGGCGGGGTCGGTCACCGCGCTACTCCTGCGGTGCCGGCTGCCGCCTGAGTTGCAGGGCCGGCTCGATATGCCCGCTGTCGAGCAGGAATCCGAGGAACATCGCACGGAAGGCCGCGTGCACGGTGTCCGGCGGCAGCGCACCCGGCGAGGCCAGCTCGTGCAGCGCGAGCCCATGCGCCAGCGCCGTGAAGGCAGGCGCCATGGCATCCGGATCCGGGGCCCCGGCCGCCCGCGCGCCCGCGGCGGCGGCCCGGCGCGCGGCGGTCAGCGCGCGGGTGACCGCGTCACGGGATTCCGGCCGACGCGCCGCGTGCAGGTAGGCCTCGAACAGCGCAAGGGTTTCCGGTGTGCGCGGCGTGGCGGCCGCGGTGAAGGCGGCCGCGATCTCGTCGGGTGAACCGTGCGCCTCGGCGAGCGACTCCGCGATCGCGATCTGGGTGTCGGCATCCTCTTCGGTGTAGACGCGCAGCGCCTCCTCGGTCAGCGCGTCGATGGAGTCGAAGAAGTAGCCGACGGTGGTCAGCGGCAGCCCGGCCTTCTCGGTGACCGCTCGATGGGTCACCCCGGCCACGCCGACCTCGGCCGCCACCTCGACTGCGGCTTTGAGCAGGGCTGCTCGCCGAGCCAGGGCGCTCGGGCGATGGCGGCGTTCGGTCACGCCACCCACCCTAGTCGCTCTCTGTAATTCCTTACAGATTTACCTGGGCAAAGTCTGTAAGTTCTTCTAGGCTTGCTCGGCATGACGCCCCTCCACGCCTTTCGCGACGATGCCCTCGGCGAACACGACGCGGTTGCCCTCGCGGACCTGGTCCGCGCCGGCGAGGTGAGCCCGCGGGAGCTCGCCACCGCCGCCATCGACCGGGCCCGCGCGGTCGACCCCGAGCTGCACGCGGTCGCCTGCCCGCTCTACGACTCCCCGCGCTATGCCACCCGGCCCGGCAGCGCGCTGTACGGGGTCCCGACGTTCGTGAAGGACAACACCGATGTCGCGGGCCTGCCGACGAACCATGGCAGCGAAGCCTTCCGGGCCCGGCCCGCCGCGAAGGACGGGGCCTACACCCGCCAGTTCCTCGGCACCGGACTGACGCTGATCGGCAAGTCGCGACTGCCGGAGTTCGGCTTCAACGCCTCCACCGAGTACATGACCGAGCCGGCCGCGCGGAACCCGTGGAGCCTGGCCCATTCGATCGGCGCGTCGTCCGGCGGCTCGGCCGCGCTCGTCGCCGCCGGCGTCGTCCCGATCGCGCACGCGAACGATGGCGGCGGATCCATTCGCATTCCGGCCGCGTGCGGCGGACTGGTCGGCCTCAAGCCGAGCCGCGGCCGCCACGTGGACGGTGAACAGGTGAAACACCTTCCCGTTCACATGATTTCCGAGGGCGTGGTCACACGCACGGTCCGCGATACCGCGGCGTTCGTGGCCGCCGCCGAGGATGTGTGGCGCAATCCGAGACTCGCACCGGTCGGGGCGGTGCACGGACCGGCCCAGCGCCGGCTGCGAGTGGGGCTGATCATGCACAGTGTCACCGGCGCCGAGGTCGACGTGCCCACCCGGGCGGCGGTCGAGCACACCGCGAGCCTGCTGGAACGGGCCGGTCACATCGTGGAACCGATCACGCTGCCGGTCACCGCGCAGTTCGCCGCCGACTTCGTGCAGTACTGGGCATTGCTCGCCGATCTCGCGGTCAGCACCGGGAAGATCATCCTGGACCGGTCCTTCGACGCCGCCAAGGCCGACGGCCTCACCCGCGGCCTCCGCGACCATCACCGCCGCACCCTGCACCGCACCCCGGGTGCGCTGCGGCGACTGCGCCGGGTGCCGGCCGCCTACGCCCGGATGTTCGCGCGGCACGAAGTGGTCGTCTCGCCGGTGCTCTCGCACACCACACCGGAACTCGGATTCGTCTCGCCGACGGTTCCGTTCCCCGAATTGATCGAGCGGCTCACCGGTTACGTGGGCTATACACCGTTGAACAATGTCGCCGGAACCCCCGCCATATCGCTGCCCATGGGCCGAACCAGCACGGGACTGCCGGTCGGCGTGCAACTCTCCGGTGCGCACGGCGACGAGCGAACCCTTATCGAACTGGCGTATCTCCTCGAATCCGAACAGCCATTCCCGCGTATCCACCTCCCGACGGAGGGCCAATTGCTGGGATGATTCCCGAAATGACGCCTGAGAATCGGGCATTCTCTCCGAAATTTCAGGACATTACTCGCACGTAGCCGCAACACCGGGTGCATTCTGGACTACAGGTAAGGAGTCTTCTCGGTTCGAGGGAGGTAGGGACATGGTCAGGGTGACGGCGGTCAAGCCGAACGGAGAGCACTGGCATCCGCATCCCGGTGACGCCATCGAGGACCCGGGCGAAGGCCCAGCTCTGGTGCTGTGCCTGCTCGGCATCGCAAGCCTCGGCATGACACTCACTGCCGCCGCGTCCGGCTACCACGGCTGGGCGATACTGGGCGCGATCGCGACCGCGGTGCTCATCGTCTCGGGTTTGCTGATGATCCGCTTCGAATATTTCCGCGAATTCAAGCGGGAGCAGCGTGCCGGGCGCCAGGGGCACAACCCTCTGGTCCGCGGGGCATGGCGTCCGCGTCAGGTCAGTTCGTGGCAGGCGCGGCGTGGAGTCGAGTCGTGACCGGTCACCCGGCCACGACCCGGAACTGAACTACTGAACTACTGAACCGAAAACGATCGGCTAGTCGGAGGTGACGGAAAGCAGGCCGAATCGGTTGACGGCGGCGTGATTGTGGCCGTCGGCGCTCGTGATGACCACCTCGGCGGGATTGGTCAGGGCAATGCAGCAGAAGAGCCCGTCATCCTGCTGAATGCCGAGCGACAGGAACCGATGATTGTTGGCCTGCTGCCACTCGTCGAGAGCGGCGTAGAGCCCTCGCATGGTGGCACTTTCGAAGTAGACGACATTGTGCTTATTGAGTTCGGACACCGACCGATCATGCACCGGCCGCCATCAGGGCGGCCCGCAGATCGATGCGATCGTCGAGGCGGGACAGGTCGCGCCCGGTCAGGCGCTCGATCCGTTCGATCCGGTAGTGGACCGTATTGACGTGCAGGTAAAGGGCTTCGGCGGTGCGGGTCCAGGAGCCGTTGTGGTCGAGGAAGGCGATCAGGGTGGCGCGCAGGGCCGCATGCGAGTCGTCCTCTTCGAGCAGGGAACCCAGGACGCGGGTGCGATAGGCGTCACGGATCGGTTCGGGGACGCCGGCCAGGAGTTCGTGCAGGGTGGCCAGATCCTCGGCGGCGGTGACGCCGGAGCGCAGGGCGTGGGCGGCGCGGCGGGCGTGGGTGGCGCGGATGCAGGCATCGGGGAGGTCGGCGAGCCCGGACGCGGTCGAGATACCCACGGCGAGAGTCGCATTCGGGTCGCAGGCGGCGACCGTGGGGTGGGCCGCGCGCAGGCGGTCGAGCAGGTCGGGACGGTCGGGGATGAGGGCGAGCGCCTGGTCGCCGTCGGTCGCGATCGGGGTCGGCGCGTCGATCAGCTGGGCAACCAGCTCGCGCAGGGCGTCGGCGGCGGCCACGGGATCGCGGTGCGCGACGGTCGCGCACAGCATCCGGTACGGGCCGGGCTCGGCAGCGCCGAGCGAATCCACCTCCGTCGCAACGGAACCCGTCTGTGGCGCGCTCATCCGGAGTACGAACTCCGTTGCGGCACGGTCGCGTTCGTCCCTCCGCCAGCGTCCGGTCGCGGTACCGGCCCAGCACGTCGGCGATCTCGTGCACCAGTCGCGGCGGGGCGTGCGATCCGGCGGGTAGGTGCAGATACCACCGGTCGTAGGCGGAATCCGATTCCCCGACAGGATGATTCGACTCCGGCGCCCCGCGCAGTTCGCGCCGCACGGTCGCGGCGGTCGCCACCCGGGCCCCGGCCGATGCGGCCAGCACCCGCCCGGCCGCGGTGACCAGTGCGCAGGGCAGCCCGCCGAGCTGTGGAGATGCTGGTCGAGGACATCGTGGTGCTGGCGGCCCTGCGGTTGCGGCGGCCGGTGAAGCTGGAATACACACGCGCGGAACAGTTCTACGGTGCGACCACCCGGCATCCGTTCACGGTCCACATCAAGGCGGGCGCCCGCGCGGACGGCCGGTTGTCGGCCCTGCAGGCGCGGGTGGTCTCCAATACCGGCGCGTACGGAAACCACGGTCCGGCAGTGCTCTTCCATGCCGTCGGTGAGTCGATGGCGGTGTACCGCTGCCCCAGCAAGAAGGTCGACGGATATTCCGTCTACACCAATACCGTCCCGGCCGGGGCTTTCCGGGGTTACGGGCTCGGGCAGGTGGTGTTCGCCATGGAGTCGGTGATGGACGAGCTGGCCCGCCGGGTCGACCTCGACCCGCTGGTGTTTCGCGAGCGCAATATGATCGGCCCCGGCGAGCCCATGGTCACCCCCGGCGGCCACGAGGAGGATCTGCACATCGCCAGTTACGGCCTGGACCAGTGCTTCGGCATCATCCGCCGGGCCCTGGCCGAACCGTTTCCGCCGGCCCCGCCGGGCCGGCTGACCGGCAGCGGCACCGCCCTGTCCATGATCGCCACCGGACCGCCCGGCGGACACTACGCCGACGCCCGGATCACATTGCTGCCCAATGGTTGCTACGACCTGGCGGTGGGCACCGCGGAATTCGGCAACGGCACCACGACCGTGCACCGGCAGATCGCGGCTCAGGAGTTGGCCACCGTCCCCGACCGCGTCGCCATCCGCCAGTCCGATACCGATGTGGTCCGCCACGACACCGGCGCCTTCGGGTCCACCGGCACCGTGGTGGCAGGCAAGGCGGTGCTGTACGCGGCGCGCAAGCTCGCCGCCGCGTTGTGTGCCACCGCCGCAACACATCTCGGCGTTGCTGCCGAGGACTGCGAGCTCGGCGCGGACTCGGTGCGCTGCGGCGATCGCCGCATCTCCCTGCAGGCGCTGCACGAGTTGTCGGCCGAGTCCGGGGAATCCCTTGCCGCGGACGGTCATTGGGGCGGCACACCCCGCTCGGTCGCCTTCAATGCGCAGCTGTTCCAGGTGGCGGTCGATCCCGATACCGGCGAACTGCGCATCCTGCGCAGCGTGCACGCCGCCGACGCCGGCCGGGTGATCAACCCGATGCAGTGCCGCGGCCAGGTGGAAGGCGGTGTCGCCCAGGCGCTCGGCGCGACCCTGTTCGAGAATGTCCGCCTCGACGAGCACGGCGCGGTCACCACCGCGGCCTTCCGCCGCTACCGTCTGCCCGCCTTCGCCGATGTACCCCGCACCGAGGTCACCTTCATGCGCACCTCGGACGAAATCGGCCCGCTGGGCGCGAAGTCCATGAGCGAGAGCCCCTTCAACCCGGTGGCCCCCGCCCTGGCCATTGCCCTCCGCGACGCCACCGGCATCCGCTTCACGGACCTGCCGCTCACCCGGGACCGCATCTGGCAGGCCCTGCACAACCGCCGGACCCGCCTCCCGGTCCGCGCGGCCACGCCCAGCCGCGCCGAATTGGCCCTGCTCACGGACTATCGAAAGCCGTAGGGCCCGTCAGTCGATGGTGTAGGCCTGGCGGGAGAGGCGGAAGCCGTGGCCCGCCCCGGCGCATTCGACGTAGTCGGTGGTGCTCAGGCAGGTGAGGCCGCCGACGGTGACGTTCGTGCCGTAGTCGAGGACCGCCGCGGTGGATTCGACCAGACGGTCGCCGTGGCAGTGGAAGTCGACGACGCCGGTGCTCTCCAGGACCAATCGGTCCCCGTACTGGAGGTGGCAGCTCTCCGGCCGGGGCGGGGTGGCGTAGTCGTGCTGGGAGATCTCGCAGGCCGCGGTCGTCGCGGAGACGATGCAGCCGATATTTCCCGACGGTGTGCGGAACTGCACGAAGTCGGGCGGTGCCGCCTGGGCGATCGCCGGGCCCAGCGTGGACACGGCGATCAGGGCGGCGGCCCCGGTCAGGGCACGGATCGGAAATTGCATGTCGACTCCCCGGTTCGGCAGGTTTACCGGTTGATCGTCGCCACCGCCGGATGCGATAACGGACCCGGCGGCCATGAATGTTTGCCACGGAGTGGCCCTGGTCGGACCGGGTTGGGACACAAGGGATTACGAGGAACCGACCGGCCCGGATTTGACAAGCGGAACGACCGGGCTCACCATTGCCCAGTCAGCACCTCGCTAGGCGAGGCTCCTGTACGAACACAGGCCACTGATCCGACGACGTCGAGAGACGCCCAGGGTTAGGACAGATCACCCCGGATTAAGGGGTGATCCGAAGTGGCTTCCCGGGCCGCGAGCCCCCGGATACGTCGTGCAGTGCCGAAGCTCTGACGAGAGGGGTGCAGGGTCCACGCCATCGCGCGGGGCCCAGATCCCTCTTGCTGTGCGCGATGCGACACCCGATGTAGTGACGTCCACGTACGTCCCGGCGGCAAGGAGGTGAGGGACGAACAATGAGTTCCGGCGATAGTCCGTATCCGACTATGGATTTCACTCCCCCGACGTCCCCGGCTTGCCGCATTCCGGTCACCGGCTGACCCGTTTCCCGCACAGGCGTGCCCGGCGTTCCACCGCCGGTCGGTAGCCGCGCGTGCCCCGGGCCGGTCGATCCGTGCCCGAACTCGCTCGGCGGCCGGGCGTATTCCGCACGCCCGCACACCTGATGATCGAAAGCGAGGGACAGGCCATGGCCTTCTTCGCGAACGGCTCCAGCCGCCGCACCTCCACCGTCGCCGTGCCCGCCGCAGCCGGCCGGCCCGCCGCCGACATCCACCCCACCGGCGCCGTCATGGACAGCGCGCACATCGGCGATATCGTCGGCGCGCTCGGCTCCATCGGCCGGCACGACACCCTCGAAGGCCGTTCCCGCCTCCAGCGTTTCCGCATGCTGCTGGCCATCATCGGGCCCGGCCTGATCGTCATGGTCGGCGACAACGATGCCGGTGGCGTGGCCACCTACGCGCAGGCCGGACAGAACTACGGCATGGCGCTGGTCTGGACCCTCGTGCTGCTGATCCCGGTGCTCTACGTGAACCAGGAGATGGTGGTCCGTCTCGGCGCGGTCGCCGGAGTCGGCCACGCGCGCTTGATCTTCGACCGCTTCGGCAAGTTCTGGGGCGCGTTCAGCGTCGGCGATCTGTTCATCGTGAACGCGCTCACCATCGTCACCGAGTTCATCGGTGTCTCCATGGCGCTCAACTACTTCGGGCTGCCCAAGGGCGTCGCCGTGCCGCTGGCCGCGGTCGCGCTGTTCGCCATGGTGGCCGGCGGTTCGTTCCGGCGCTGGGAGCGGTTCCTGTTCGGGCTGATCGCGCTGAACATCGTCATGTTCCCGCTGGCATTCCTGGTGCATCCCAAGGCATCCCAGGTCGCGCACGGATTCCTGCCGTCCTTCCCGGGCGGGCTGAACTCGACGCTGCTGCTGCTCATCGTGTCCATCGTGGGCACCACGGTCGCCCCGTGGCAGCTGTTCTTCCAGCAGTCCAACATCGTCGACAAGCGCATCACCCCCCGCTGGATCCGCTACGAGCGCATCGACCTGTGGGTCGGCATCGTCGTGGTCATGGTCGGCGCGGTCGCCATCATGGCGGCGACCACCTTCGGCCTCGCGGGCACGGCCGCGGTCGGCAACTTCACCGATGCCGGGGCCGTCGCCCACGCGCTGCACGACCACGTGGGCACCACCGCCGGCGCGCTCTTCGCCATCCTGCTGCTGGACGCCTCGCTCATCGGCGCCAATGCCGTCGGCCTGGCCACCACCTACGCCCTCGGCGACACCCTGGGCCGGCGGCACTCGCTGCACTGGAAGGTCTCCGAGGCGCCGGCCTTCTATATCGGATACGCGGCGCTGCTCGGCGTCGCCGCCGCGGTGTCGTTCAGCCCCGATCATGTGCTGGGCCTGCTGACCCAGGGGGTGCAGGCGCTGGCCGGCGTGCTGCTGCCATCGGCGACGGTGTTCCTGGTCCTGCTCTGCAATGACAAGGCCGTGCTCGGCCCGTGGGTGAACACGGTCAGGCAGAACATTGTCGCCGGGGTCATCGTCTGGTCGCTGGTGCTGCTGTCGCTCGCGCTGACCGCGGCCACCTTCTTCCCGGACCTGACCACCACGACCCTCGAAATCGGCTTCGGCGCGGGCGCGCTGGTCGGTGTCCTGGGCGGGGCGGGCATGCTCATCGCCTGGCAGCGCGGCCGGCGTCGCCGGGCCGAGCGGACCGCGGCCGAGTTCGGCGGACTGGATCCGGATCAGGTGGAGGAACTGGACTCCACTCGCCTCACCAAGGCCGAGCGCAAGGCCATTCTGGAGGCGGACCGCGACACCTGGCGCACCCCCGCGCTCGACACCCTGGCGCGACCGGCGTTCTCCACGGCGCGCACGGTGGGTATGTTCGCCCTGCGCGGCTACCTGCTGCTCGCGGTGATCCTGGTGGGCGTCAAGATCTTCCAGTCCATCGGCGGCTGATCAACCACGGCGCGGCCGCAGTTCCCGCACATCGTCACCGATGCGCTTGGGCTGCGGCCGTTTTCGATGAAGTTCAGCAGGGTGCGGGATGAAATCGGACGGCACCACACAGGTTTGGACGAATCCGGTTCGGGGAATACCCGGGGTGCACGAACGTCAGAGATCGTCGAGATCGGGAATGGGGGGCAGAACCGGCTCTGGCCACTCCTCCAGGGTTGCCACCTGCAGGTGGATGAAGGCTGCGATGCGGTGTCGGGCCGAGGACGGGAGTCGCTCGATATCGGCCGGGCTCAGGACGTGCGCGCCGAAGGAGTGGGACTGTGGCGCTTCGGGGTCAGGCGATTCGGGAACAACCTCTAGCTTTGGCCGCGAAGCAGTGGCCGGAATGTCTGGCTCATCCGGGTCTGCAGCAGCGGCGGCGGTTCGCACCATGCCGTGACCATAACCCTTTGATAACGCCCACGGGGAGGCGTTGGCGCACTTGTGTCTTCGGGCTGCGAATTCAGCGAAGCCATTGTATTGGCGAGATAAATGTGCAGGCAGCGGCGGCCCTTCGGAAATTCGGTGGGCCTGCGCCGGAACACTATGGTGATGGGCGTCACTCTGTCAACACTTCGGACAAAACTCCCCGGAATGGCGCGAAACCCCCTGGACTCCCCCCGAAAACTCCCGCGGGCGATTCAGAGTGGGCGGCGCGCAATGGCATACAAATCACGCGCCGGACCGGTCGGCTTCTGTCCGATCGGCCATACCGCACGCAGTTGTCGTTCCAGATCCAGACCGGTCACCGTGGGCGATATCAGGATTCCCTCGGCCAGTTCGGTGGCCACCGCCAGGGAACTCAGCACGCCCGGCGCGATGCCGTCGGCAACGGCGGTCTTGATCGCAGTGGTCGAGGACAGCTCCAGCGCGACATTCGGCTCCCAGCCCGGCATTCCGGCGGTCATGGCGCGCTCGAAGGAGTTCCGGGTGCCCGATCCGGGTTCGCGATAGATGAGCGGGCTGCGCGCCAGTTCGGCCGCGTCGATCTCGGACCGGCGGGCCCAGGGGTGACCGGGCGCGACCACCACGACCAGCCGATCCCGGCCCACCACATGGCTTTCCAGTTCGGTCGGCAGGCGCGGGCTCTCCACGAACCCGATCCCGGCCCGGCCCTCGAGCACCGCCTTGGCGACCTCGGCCGAATTGCCCGATTCCAGGGCGATGGAGGTATCCGGCATCCGGGCCCGTAGGCCCACCAGCCATTTCGGGAACAGGTACTCCGCGACGGTCTGGCTGGCCGCCACCCGCAGCCGCGAATCCCGCTGCGCGCGCAGGCTGTCGATCCCGGCGTCCAGCCGCGCGGCCGCATCCACGACAGTGCGCGCCCATTCGGCGATGAGCGAGCCGGTCGCCGTCGGCCGCGAGCCGAGCGTCGTCCGCTCCAGCACCGGCACGCCCACCAGCTGCTCGAGGTAGCGGATGCGCGAGCTGGCGGAGGGCTGACTGATGCCGTGCGCCTTGGCCGCCCGCCCGAGACTGCCCAGCTCGATCACCGACAACAGCAGATCGAGGGCGGCCAGATCGGGGACGCGCGGGGACAACGGCACAGAGCGAGTCTATGCAGGCCGCCCGGCCGGGCCCGGCGACCCGCGGTCAGCGAGTGGCGGCCACCCGCTCGACCACCGGCCGCCAGGCCTCGAGGGGATGGACGGTCAGGCCGACCACCTTGCCCGCGTCATCGGCGCGCCGCAGCGCGAGGGCCGCGGCGAAATCGGGATCGCACTCGAACGCCGTGATCTCCGCGGGCGTCATGGGACCGCCCTGCGCGATCAGGGTGCGCCGGCTCGACGGCGAAAGCACCTCGGCGTGCACCGAATCCGTGGCCGCCAGATACCGCTTGGCCACCACGTGCAGTTCGACCAGCCGCGCGACCCGTGCGCCGAGCAGGGCGCGGACCGCGTCGCCGCCGTGGACTCCGTGTCCCGCGTCGTCGCCGGGCACCAGCACGTGCCCGATGTCGTGCACCAGCCCGGCCACCTGGAGTTCCTCGTCGCCGGGAAAGTCACGGCGCAGGAGCTCGGCGCACTGCCGGTCGTGGTCGAGGATGTCGACCGGATCGCCGCTGCGGTCGGGCATGTCCCAGGCGTCCGCGCAGCCGGCCAGCAGGGTCATGAGTTCGTCGACGGTGCCGATCGGCGCGCGGTTCACGCCCGCACCCTACGGGAATACCCGTGCCGCCACCCGGGTTGAAGTGGTTGACATATCAACAATATGGATTCGGGTGCGCCACCGAGCCGATTCGCAACACATCGGACACTATTCAGCAAACCAACTGTGTGACCGGCGAACGGGTCACCACGCCTGGCGCCGGTTCCTCTGGAAGGAGCCTCCCATGCACGACCTGAGCGGCAAGACGATTCTCATCACCGGCGCGGCCCGGGGCATCGGCGCCGCGGCCGCCCGGCAGGCGGTCGGGGCCGGGGCGAATGTCGTGATCGCCGACGTGCTCGACGAGGAGGGCAAGGCGCTCGCGGCCGAATTGGGCTCGCGGGCCGCCTATCAGCACCTCGACGTCACCTCCGAACTCGACTGGACCACCGCGCTGGCCGCGGCCTGCGACGCCTTCGGCGGCAGCGTGCACGGCCTGGTGAACAATGCCGGCATCTCGACCGGGGAGCTGCTGGCCAATGAATCGGTAGAGCACTTCCGCAAGGTCATCGACATCAATCTGGTCGGCGTCTTCCTGGGCATGCGGACCTTCATCCCCGCGCTCAAGCAGGCGGGCGGCGGATCGATCGTCAATATCTCCTCCGCCGCCGGGCTCATGGGCCTGGCCCTGACCGGCAGCTACGGCGCCTCCAAGTGGGCGGTGCGGGGGATCTCCAAGGTGGCCGCCATCGAGAACGGCACCGACCGGATTCGAGTGAACTCCGTGCACCCGGGCATGACCTACACACCGATGACCGCACAGGTCGGCATCCAGCAGGGTGAGGGCGGCTATCCCAATACCCCGATGGGCCGGGTCGGCGAGGCCGATGAGATCGCCTCGGCCATCGTCTTCCTGCTCTCGGACGCGTCCTCCTACGTCACCGGCGCGGAACTCGCGGTGGACGGCGGCTGGACCGCCGGCCCGACGGTGAAATACGTGATGGGCCAATAGCACTCCAAGGCTCCCGGTCGAGGGGTTCCGGCGCTAGTGCTTCTCGATGCGGCTCGCGGGCGGGGTGACCGCCCCGCGGCCGCGCAGGTAGTTCTCCAGGGCGTCGAGATCGATGGGGCCGACCAGGGTTTCGCGGCTCTGCTGGAACACGGTGAAGCCGTCGCCCCCGGCGGCCAGGAAGTTGTTGGTCGAAACCCGGTAGACCGCCACGGGATTCAGCGGCTGCCCGGCCACCCGGACGCTGCCGTCGACCACCTTGTGTCCCTTGGGCGCGCCGTCGGAGTAGGTGTAGGTGATGCCCGCGACCGACAGCACGCCGGGCTTGCTGACATTGTCCCATTGCTGCTCCAGCAGATTCAGGATCTGCTGTCCGGTCAGCGCCACCGCCACCACCTGATTGCCGAAGGGCTGCACGGTGTATGCCTGCTCGTAGGTGATGTTGCCGCCGGTCAGCCCCGCGCGCACCCCGCCCGGATTCATGAAGGCCGCCACGGCCTGCACGGTGGTCATGGCGTCGAGCATGGCGTCGGCGATGACATCGCCGAGCGGGGAATCCCCGGCCGGAGCGGGCTCGGCGGGCACCGGCGCGGTGGCCTGGCCGATCACCCGCTCGGCCAGTGGTTTGGCTTGTCCGGCAAAGTAATCCACCAGCTGGGTGGCGGCGGGCGCGGGCGTGACATCGCGGGTGACGACCCGGTTGACGGCCTTCGCCTCGACCTTGCCGTCGTGGAAGCGCAGGGTGACGTCGGTGACGAGGCGGCCGAAGGAGGCGGCCTGGGTGACCACCTTGCCGTCCAGTGTGCAGTTGTAGGCCTGGTGGCTGTGCGCGGTGAGCAGCACCGACACCGCGGCATCGGTCCGGTGGGCCAGTGCCTGGACGTCCGGTGAGATGCCGTGGCAGCCGTTGTAATCGACCGGGCCGCCGTGGGTTTGCTGGGCGCCGCCGTCGTGCAGCAGCGCCACCACGGTTTCCGCACCCGCGGATTTCATCTCGGGCACGTACTTGCCGATGGTGTCGGCCTCGTCGCCGAAGCGGTAGCCGCGAATGCCCTCGGGCGTGACGATGTGCTCGGTGTCGGTGGTGACGACGCCGATGACGCCGATCTTGTGGCCGCCCAGTTCGAGCATGGTCCACGCCTTCAGCCCGGGCGGCAGCTGCCCGTTGCCGTCGGTGACATTGGCGGCCAGGTACGGGAACTTCGCCCCGGTGAACGGCTCGCCCGGCGTGCAGCCGTCGGCGGCGCATCCGCCCTGCTGGAGTCGGCGCAATTCGTTGACGCCGTGGTCGAATTCGTGATTGCCGACCGCGGAGGCCGCGACACCCACCGAGTTCAGGAAGTCGATGGTCGGCTCGTCGTGGAACAGCGAGGAGACGAGCGGGCTGGCCCCGATATTGTCCCCGGCCGACAGGATGGCGCTGTCCGGATAGGCCGCCTTCAGCCGCGCCAGATGTGCGGCCAGGTACGCCGCTCCCCCGGCGGTGTACGTCCCCACCTTGCCGTTGGCGCCGTCCGGCGGTTGCAGATTCCCGTGCAGGTCGTTGATCCCGAACAGGTGTACTTCACCCGGTTGCGCCTTGGGCAGGTCGCCGGTCGACACCAGCGGCACCGCGGTCGAGGTGGCGGGGGCCGGGTTGTCCGCACCGCCGCAGCCCGCCACCAGGGCCAGACTCAGTACCGCCGCGCACAGACCCAGAACACGCCGCCGACCGTTCATACCTGTCGACTGTGTCAGACGCGGTCGACGGTCGCACTACGACAGGGTGAATTCCGACGTCTCCGAGCCCTGTTCATCGAGGCCGCGATCCTCCCTGTTCACCCCGGCCACGGTCGGCGTGGTTCACCCAGGCCACGATCTGCGCGCGATTGGTGAAGCCGAGTTTGGTGAGGATGTGCTGCACATGGTTCTGCGCAGTGCGCTCGGACAGCACCAGGGCGGTGGCGATCTCGCGATTGCTCAGCCCCGCGGCGACCAGCTGCGCCACCTCCCGCTCGCGTGGGGACAGCACCGCCCGCGCGGACGCCTCGGCGGCAATGCTCCGCAGTCGGTCCGTCCACGGCGGCATGCCGATCGAGTCGGCCTGCGGCAGCGCGGCTTTCGCCAGTGCCAGCGCCTCCTCGGTCGCCCCGCCCGCCAGCAGCACCGCGGCCAGATCAGTGCTCGCCTCGACCACGAAACCCTGGGCGCCGATGTCCCGGCAGATCTCCAGCGCGGTCCGCAACTCGCGTTCCGAGGCTGCCGAATCACCCAGTGCGGCGGCGAATTTACCGAGCCAGAGCGGCACCGGGCCGAAGTAGTGCGCATTGCCCGCACCGCTGACGACGTGCCGATCGCGGTAGGGCCGCAGCTGGTCGGCGAACCACGCGATATGGGTGGTGTACCCGAGCGCCAGCGCGATGGATCCGCCGACGGTCATGACGATCAGCCGGAAGAACGGCGGAATGTCCCAGTCCGGTGGCGGTCCGAGGCCGCGGTACAGCCCCGCCGCGTCGTCGAGACGTCCGCTCTCCGCCAGGGGGAACGCGGGACCCAGCACGGCGAACAGCTGGTTGCGGACCTCGCCGCGCTGGGCGGCAGGCGGAATTTCGAATGCCTCGTCCGGATAGCCGCGGTGGTGGCCGATGGTGCCGAGCAGCGATCGGTAGGCGCCGAATCCGGCCGGATGGCCCAGGGATTCGGCCAGTTCCCGCGCGTGCCCCGCCACCCGCAGCGCATCGTCGAACCGGGCCCGGGCCTGGGCCTGGGCCAGCGTGGCCTCGGTGAGCAGCACGTGCCAGGTGGCCATGGGTCCCCCGGTGTGCCGCGCACACCACCGCAGCCGCGACAGTTCCGTCTCGACCGCGGTCAGATCGCCGCTCTCCCATTGATTGTCGATGGCCCAGAGCCGGCCCCACAGCTCGGTGCCGGGCCGCCGCGCGGCGATCGCGACGGGGAAGGCGTCATCGAGGATGGCGGCCGCCCGCAACATTTCCTGGGCGCGGGGTGGCGCGGTGGCGAGGCGGCCGCGCACCACTTCCCGCAGCGTGGCGGGCAGGCGCAGCTCGTCGCCGGCGGCGCCGCGCAGGCCCCGCCCGAGTTCCCTCAGATAGAAGGGGTTTCCACCGCTCATCCGGTAGGCGGCGGCGGTAATGCGTTCGGGCACGGCACGTTCGGCAGCCGCGCTCAGGCAGGCTGCGGAGCTGCCGTGGGACAGCCCGGTCAGGTCCAGGACGTCGGTCACCGGTTCCCGCAGCAGTTCCGGCGCCACGGCCCGCCAGCCCGCCTCGGCGTCGGCGGAGGTGTCACGGGCGTTGGCGCACACCAGGATTCGCTGCTCGCGCCAGCCCCGCACGATGTGCTGCAGCGCCAGCAGCGACGGCTCGTCGGCCCAGTGGATGTCGTCGAGCACCAGCAGAACGGGCTCGTCCCCGGCGAGCCGGTCCGCGAACCCGTCGAAGAGCCGCGTCCGGCCGGTCGCGGGATCCTCGATATCGGGCTCGGCTGCGTCGAAAGCCTGCCGCCACAGCCCGAACGGCGGAGCATCCCGAGCTTCGAGCGCCCGTGCCCAGAGCGTGCGGCCACCCCGCATTCGGACCCAGGTCGTGAGTTCACTGGCCAGGCGGGTCTTGCCGATGCCCGCCTCGCCGCGGCAGATGATCAGCCGCGGCGTGCCGTGCGCCGCCTGCTCCCATCGCCGGCACAGGTCGGCGAGCTCGCGCTCGCGCCCGATGAACTCGGTCGACACGGATACCTCCGGACCGCACGTTACTCGCACGCCACGCCTCTCCGCCCGGAATGCGGATCACCGACCGCTACCCGCGCCGGTCGGTGATCTCGCCCTCGAAGGCCTCGATGGTGGCGTCCGGGCCGGGTGCGATGCCGGTGCGCTCGAAGGCCGGGAAGAGCCGTTCGGCGGCGAATCTGTCGGCCGCGGCGGCGGATTCCCAGACGTCCACGATGTGCAGGGTGCCGTCCAGTTCGCCGACGATGTGCAGCAGGTTGCCCGCCAGGGGCTCGGGCCCCAGCGCCTCGTGCACCTCCCGGTACCGCTGCAAACCGACGCCGGGCGTGTGGCTGATGTGGATATAGGACATGGTCTTCTCCTCTCGGAGTCACCCGCGGTGGGTGCTGCCCGAAGCGTAGGAAGACCTGTCCCGCTGCCGCTTCCGCCGAATTACTCACGGCACGTACTCACCGGCCGCCGCGCCCTCGGGGTGCTGCGGCCGGGCCCGGCTACTTCGGGTCTAGCTGCTGGACGCGTTGGCGAACGGGGTCGAGACGGGAACGGCCGGGCGGCGGATCGGGCGCTGCCACAGGCCCTTTCGCTCCAGGATCGGCAGCACGCCCTCGCCGAACCAGTAGGCCTCCTCCAGGTGCGGGTAGCCGGAGAGCACGAAGTGGGAGATGCCGGCCTTCGAGTATTCGACGAGGCGTTCGGCCACCTCCGCGTGCGAGCCGACCAGCGCGGTGCCCGCGCCACCGCGCACCAGGCCCACACCCGCCCACAGGTTCGGGGCGATCTCGAGCCGGTCGGTGCTGCCGTTGTGCAGCTCCGACATCCGGCGCTGCCCCTCGGATTCGCTGTTGGCCAGGGCGTTCTGGACGCGCTCGATATCGGCCGGGTCGATCCCGGCCAGCAGCTTGTCGGCCACCGCCCACGCCTCCTCGGAGGTGTCGCGGGTGATGACGTGGATGCGCAGGCCGTAGTCCAGCTTGCGGCCGTGGTCCACGGCCAGCCCGCGGATCCAGTCGAGCTTGCGGCTGACCGCCAGCACCGGTTCACCCCAGGTGAGATAGGTGTCGGCGTACCGGGCCGCGACGGGTCCCGCCGGGGCCGAGGAGCCGCCGAAGAACACCGGCGGCACCGGATCGGGCCGATTGCTCAACAGCGCGTTCTCGACGTGAATGTGCTCGCCGCGGAACGTGACCGGCTCGTGCGAGTTCCACAGCGACCGCACCACATCCAGGAACTCTCCCGTCCGGGCGTACCGGGCCTCCTTGTCGGCGAAGTCGCCGTAGGCCGCCTGCTCCAGCGGTTCGCCGCCGGTCACCACATTGATGAAGAGCCGTCCCGCGGAATGCCGTTGGAAGGTGCCCGCCATCTGCGCGGCCAGGGTGGGGCTCATCAGGCCCGGGCGCAGGGCCACCAGGAATTTCAGCGTCTCGGTGGTCTCGACCAGCATGGCGGTGGTGAGCCAGGCGTCCTCGCACCAGGAGCCGGTGGGGGTGAGCACGGCCTCGAAGCCGTTGGTCTCGGCGGCCGCGGCGATCTGGTTCAGGTAGTGCAGCGAGGCCGGGCGGTCACCCGACATCGGGGTGCCGTGCCCGCCGGCCACCAGGCCGCGGGAGTCGCCGGAGGTGGGCAGGAACCAGTGGAACGACAAGCTCATGCGGGGACTCCTAGGAGGTGAATCGGTCGTTGTAGCGGGTGTCGATGAAGTCGGCGATCCGGACCTTGCCCGGAATCAGCTTGGCGTCGGAGAAACCGTCGGCCACTTGCTGTTCCGCGGCGATCGTCGCGTCATCGAGCGGGTGATCCTGGTAGTTGGCGCGGTTCACGGCCAGGAGCGTGACGTCGTAGGGCACCCCGGTGATGGCGGCCGACTGTTTGGCCCAGTCCTCCCGATGCCCGGTGATCCACCCGTGCGCACGCTGGATGCGCAACAGCAGGTCCCGGACCGCGGCCGCATTCGCCTTGTTCTGCAACGTCTTCGAGCCCGTGACGAAGAAGCTGTCCGGCTTCACGTAGCCGGTGCCGTCCACCAGTACCCGATTGCCGCTCAGTTCGGCCTGGGCCACATAGGGATCCCAGACCGTCCAGGCGTCCACCCGCCCGGTGGACAGCGCGGCGAGCGCGTCGGCGGGTTGCAGGTACTGCGGTTCGATATCGGAGAAGGTGAGCCCGGCCTTGGTCAGTACCGACAGCAGGTGGTAGTGCGCGGAGCTGCCCTTGGTGACCGCGATCTTCTTGCCGCGCAGGTCCTTCGGATCCTTGATCGACGAGTCCTTGGGCACCACCAGACCGTTCCCGGCCGCCCCGGAGTCGTAGGAACCGATGATCTTGATCTGGGACTTGGCCGCCGCCGCGAACACCGGCGGGGCGTCGCCGACGCCGCCGAAGTCGATGGATCCGGCATTGATGGCCTCGAGCAGGGGCGGTCCGGCGGTGAAGGTGGCCCATTCGACCTTGTACGGGAGTCCCTTGCCCTCGCCGGAGACCTCCAGCAGGGCTTGCAGCGCAAGACCTTTCTGATCACCGATGTGCAGGGTCACCTGTGACAGGTCCACCGATCCGTCCGCGTTCACGCCCTTGGTGTCGTCATTGCCCGACGAGCACGCCGCGCTGACGAGGGCCGTGGCGACCGCCAGGGCGGCGAACAGGCGCTTGGATCTCATTCGGTGGTTCCTTCCGGGGTGACACCCAGCTCGGCGAGCAATGCCGTACGCAGGGCCAGGAATTCGGGATGGTCGCGCCGGCGCGGACGCGGCAGGTCGATGGGGATCTCGCGGGCGATGCGGCCGCCGTCGAGTACCAGGGCGCGATCGGCCAGCAGCACCGCCTCGTCCACGTCGTGGGTGACCAGCAGCACGCCGGGCCGATGCCGGGCCCAGAGGTCCAGTACCAGGCCGTGAATCGTGATGCGGGTCAGGGCATCCAGGGCGCTGAAGGGTTCGTCGAGCAGCAGCAGCTCCGGCTCCCGGACCAGAGCGCGGGCCAGTGAGGCCCGCTGCGCCTCACCGCCGGAGAGGGTCAGCGGCCAGGCCTCGCCGCGGGCCGCCAGGCCCACCTCGGCCAGCGCGGCTGCGGCGGCGGCCCTGGGGTTTTCGTGGCGCAGTCCGAGAGTCACGTTGTCGCGCACGCGTTTCCACGGCACCAGGCGCGGTTCCTGGAAGGCGACCGCGACCTCGCCGGACACGGTGAGCTCGCCGCCGGTCTCGTCGTCCAGGCCCGCCAGTGCCCGCAGCAGGGTGGATTTACCGGAGCCGCTGCGCCCGAGCAAGGCCACGAACTCGCCGGGGCGGATGTCCAGATCCAGTCCGTGCAGGACCCGGCGTTCGCCGAAGTCCTTGACCAGACCCCGAATTCGCACCACCGGGGAATCGGCCGCTACCGGGGCCGCCGCCGTCTCCTCCAGTTCGGCCAGCGTCGCCGCGATCACCGAATCGGTCAGGGTGCCAGGAAGCTGCGTCGCCATGACAGCGCTCTCCTCTCGATGGAACGAACGAGCGCGTCGGTGAGCAGTCCGAGCACGCTGTAGACGAGCAGGCCGACCACGATCACGTCGGTACGCAGGAACTCGCGGGCGTCGTTGATCATGAAACCCAGACCCGCGTCGGCATTGACCTGCTCGGCGACAATGAGCGCCAGCCAGGCCACGCCCAGCGACTGACGCAGGCCGACCAGTGTCTGCGGCAGCGCGCCCGGCAGCACGATGTGGCGGATCAGGCCCGCCCGGCTCAGCCGCTGCACCCGGGCCAGCTCGGCCAGCTTGCCGTCCACGCCGCGGATACCCGCGAAGGTGTTGAGGTACAGGGGAATCGCCACCCCGAAGGCGACCAGCACGATCTTGGGCAGCTCCCCGATCCCGAACCACAGGATGAACAGCGGGATCAGGCCGTAGAACGGCAGCGTCCGCAGCATCTGCATGAGCGGGTCGACCAGGTACTCCCCGGCCCGGCTCAGCCCGGCCAGCAGGGCCAGCCCGATGCCGGCCACCGCGCCGATGACGAAGCCCAGCGCGGCTCGCTGCAGCGACACCGACACGGCCTTGGTGAGCGTGCCGTCCTTGATCAGGTCGACGGCCGTCTGCACGACGGTCACCGGGGAGGCGAGCAGCCGCTCGGGCAGTACGCCGGTCGCGCCGGCAATCTGCCAGACCACCACCAGCAGCACCGGCGCGACGAAGCGCGCCAGCACGGAGACGCTCGGCAGGCGTGGCCGGCCGGTAATGGGCCTGGCCTGCACGGCAATTGCGGACACGACAGCACCTCGGGCGAACGGGGACGGGGACGGTGGCGGCCGCGGGCCTTCGTCCGCCACACCCCGACCCTGCCGGTCCGGCTCCGCCCGGTCACCGGTTGTAATCCGCGTGATTCTGGGCTTGCCCCCGCCCCAGCTGCCACAGGTGGACGGCGACAGCCTGCGCTCACTGCTGCACCGGCACGGGCCGGGCACGCCGGAGGACGCGGTCGCGGTGGTCGAGCAGGTCGCCGCCGCGCTGGACGCCGCGCATCGGGACGAGCTGCTGCACCGGGACGTGAAGCCGGACAACATCCTTGTCACCCATGAGGGCTTCGTCTACCTGGTGGATTTCGGGATCGCGCAGTCGGTCTCCGACGAGTCGCTCACCTAGGACGGCGGGGCGGTCGGCTCCTTCCGCCGCGTTCGCGGTCCGGAATCGGCAGAAGTGCGCCTCGGGTGCGCCCAAGAACGACGCGGCCCTGCTCGCCTGGTTCCAGCAGCATTTCACGACATGGAAATAGGTGGTGCCGGGTTCCCTCCGCAGCTGGGGACCCGGGACAAGGTCGGCACCGGTGTGGGGGGTGGTCGGAGTCCAGTGGGCTTCGCGGAGAACTTCCACAACGCGGGTGAGAATGCCCAGGCCGTGGGTGATCTCGTCATCGCTGACGGTCAGGGGTGGGAGCAGCTTCACGACTTCGTCGTTGGCGCCGGAGGTTTCGACCAGCAGGCCGTGCTCGAAGGCGACCTGGCAGACCTTCTCGGCCTGCGAGGCGTCCTCGAAGACCAGGCCGTGCACCAGGCCGCGGCCGCGGGTGGAGATGCCGGTGAAGGATTCGGTCAGCGCGACCAGGTGCTCGTGCACGCGCGCACCCTTGGCCAGGGTGGCGAGCTGCAGGCGGTCGTCGGACCAGTAGTGGCGCAGCGCGACCTCGGCGGTGACGAAGGCGGCGTTGTTGCCGCGGAAGGTGCCGTTGTGCTCACCGGGCGCCCACTGGTCCAGGTCCCGGCGCATGAGCACCAGCGCCATCGGCAGGCCGTAGCCGCCGATCGACTTCGAGAGCGCGACGATATCGGGGGTGATGCCCGCGACCTCGAAGGAGAAGAACGGGCCGGTGCGGCCGCAGCCCATCTGCACGTCGTCGACGATGAGCAGAATGCCACGGGCCGAGCACAATTCGGACAGCTGCCGCAGCCATTCGGCGCGGGCCACATTGATCCCGCCCTCGCCCTGCACGGTCTCGACGATGACCGCGGCGGGCTTGTCCAGCCCCGACGAGCTGTCGTCGAGGGCGCGGCGCATCCACGAGAAGTCCTCGGGCTCATCCAGATAACCGTCGTAGGGCATCGGGGCGGTGTGCACCAGCGGGACGCCCGCGCCGGCGCGCTTGGCGGCATTGCCGGTGACCGACAGCGCGCCCAGCGTCATGCCGTGGAAGGCGTTGGTGAAGTTCAGGACGGTGGTGCGGCCGGTGACCTTGCGCGCCAGCTTGAGTGCGGCCTCGACGGCATTGGCTCCCGTCGGGCCGGGGAACTGGACCTTGTAGTCCAGCCCGCGCGGGACGAGCACCAGGTCGCGCATGGCCTCGAGCAGCCGGCGCTTGGCGACGGTGGACATGTCCAGGGCGTGGGTGATGCCGTCGCCGAGCAGGTAGTCGATCAGCGCCTGCTTGAGCAGCGGGTTGTTGTGGCCGTAGTTGAGCGCGCCCGCGCCGGCGAAGAAGTCGAGGTATTCCTTGCCGTTCTCGTCGGTGAGCCAGGCGCCGCTGGCGGTGTCGAACACCGTCGGCCAGGAACGGCAGTAACCACGCACATTGGATTCGAGAGCCTCGAAAACGTTCGTGTCGGCAATGGTCATCAGCGGTCCTAGCGTCGCAACTAAGTGAAACGCTGATGTTTCTATCACAGGAACCAGGCCGTGGAACCGTTTTCCCGCGAATCGGACGCGGATGCTCCGCGCGTGACGCACACCGCAACAAACCGGCATCGAGCATAACTCGGTCCCGCGCGAGGGGGCCACGCAACTCCATTGCACGACAACGACCGCACCCGTAGTGTCAACCTCTTGTGCGCAGCGACGTGGGGGTCTACTGGCAGCTGGCCAAGGCAGGGTTTCGCAGGCAATCGCATTACCGGCTCGCCATGCTGGCGGGCCTGTTCACCAATCTCGTGTTCGGCTTCGTGCGGGCGGCCGTGCTCATGACGGCCGTGCGCGTGAACAGCGGATTCGGCGGCTACGACCGCGGGACCATCGGCGCCTACATCTGGCTGTCGCAGGGGCTGCTGGGCGCCATCGCCTTCTGGACGCTGCCCGACATCGTGGAGCGCATCCGCACCGGGGACGTCGCCATCGACTTCCTGCGGCCGATCGACATCCAATTCGCGCACCTGGCCGAATATCTGGGCCGGGCGGCGTTCTCTCTGCTACCGCGCGGCATACCCAGCATTCTCGTCGGCGTGCTCACCTTCGGGCTCGCGTTCCCGGATACGCCGGGACCGTACGTGCTGGGCGCCCTCAGCCTGCTGCTGGCGATGACGCTGTCGTTCCTGTCCATGTTCGCGGTCAGCCTGGCCGGGTTCTGGCTCATCGAGACCCGTGGGCTGCGCGCTCTGCACATGATCCTGGGCACCTTCCTGGCCGGGCTGTTCGCGCCGGTGCACCTGTTTCCGAGGTGGTTGCGCGACATTGCCTACGCCACGCCCTTCCCGTCCATGCTGCAGTGGCCCATCGATGTGCTGTCCGGTCGCACGGCCGGCCGGGATGCGGTGGAAATCGTTGTCGTGCAATGCTTCTGGTTGGTCGTGCTAGTGGGCGCCGGGCAGCTGCTACTGCGGGCCGGGCGCCGCAAACTGGAGGTGCAGGGTGGGTGAGGCACGTCCCTCCCGGCTGACGCCCTACCGTGCGGTGCTGGGTTCCCGGGTGCGCGCGCAACGCGCCTATCCGCTGTCCTTCGCCGCGGATGTGGTGAGCGCCTTCCTGATCGGGCTGGTGGAGTTCGCCGAGATGTGGGTGATCTTCCACAATGTGCCCCGGCTGGGCGGCCTGGATCTCAACGCCATGCTGCTGCTGTTCGGCATGAGCAACACCTGTTTCGCCATCGCCGACATGGTGGTCGGGCACGCCGACACGCTCCCCACCTACATCCGGATGGGCAAGCTGGACGCCTTCTACCTGCGACCACAACCCCTGCTGCTGCAGCTCATGACCAGCGATATCCAGCTGCGCCGGGTGGCGCGCATCGCGGTGGCCGCCACCGTGCTGTCATTCGGCCTCGCACGCAACGACATCCAGTGGACCCCGGCGCACCTGGTGCTGTTCGCCGTCACGGTGCTGTCCGGAATCGCCATCTTCGCCGGGCTCTTCGTGTGCGCGGCCGGGGCGCAGTTCTTCCTCATCGACGGCGCGGAGCTGACCAACGCCTTCACCTACGGCGGGTCGTACGCGTCCATGCAACCCACCTCGGTGTTCCCGGCACCGATGAAACTCGTGTTCGGATTTCTGGTTCCGGTCGCCTTCACCTCGTATCTGCCCGCCATCGCGCTGCTCGGGCTGCCCGGGCCCGCCCTGCTGCCGAGCTGGCTGGCCTGGGCGGCGCCGGTGGCGGCGGCGTGGGTCTGGGCAGCCGCGCTGTTCCTGTGGCGACTCGGGACCAGGCACTATCAAGGAGGCGGCGGGTGAACGGTGACATCATCGATATCGAGGGCCTGACAAGGACTTTCGTACTGAGCAAGAAGGAGGGCGGCTGGCGGCGCCGGCGCGAGGTGCTCACCGCGGTGGACGACATGAGCTTCGGGGTCGAGCCGGGCGCGGCGGTCGGCTACATCGGTGCGAACGGGGCGGGCAAGTCCACCACCATCAAGATGATCACCGGCATCCTGGTGCCCTCGGCCGGTCGGCTGCGCACCTGCGGGCTGGACCCGGTGCGGCAGCGCCGCGAGCTGGCCGGGCGAATCGGCGTGGTGTTCGGGCAGCGCTCGCAGCTGTGGTGGGATCTGCCACTGCGCGAATCGTTCTCGATCCTGGCCGCCATCCACCGGCTCACCCCGGCGGCGGCGCGCACCCGCACCGCCGAGCTCGTCGAGCAGCTGGAGATGGGCGGCACCCTCGACACCCCGGTCCGGCAGCTGTCGCTGGGCCAGCGCATGCGCGCGGAAGTCGCGGCGGCTCTGCTGCATTCGCCCGAACTGGTCATTCTCGACGAACCGACCATCGGCCTGGATGTGCTGTCCAAGCAGCGATTACGCGAATTCCTTCGCTACGAGCGCAGCCAGCGCGGCACCACCCTGCTGCTCACCACCCACGACATGGGCGATATCGAGCGGCTGTGCGAGCGGGTGCTGGTGGTGGATCACGGCCGGCTGGTCTACGACGGCTCACTGACCGGTCTCGGCGCGACTGTCGGTGCGCAACGGGTGCTCACCGTCGATCTCGCCGACCCCACCCCCGACCTGGCCGACCTGCCCGGCGCCAAACTGCTCGACAGTCAGGGCGCGGGCATGCGGCAGCGGCTGGCCTTCGACACCGAGACCACCACTGCCGCACAGCTGCTCACGGCCGTCTCGGCACGCGCCGAGGTCCGCGACCTGTCCATCGAGGAACCCGATATCGAGGACGTGGTGCGGCGCCTCTACGAGGCCGCGGCGTCGGGCTCCCTCGCGCCCTGATCGAGCCGGAACGGCGGGTAGGCGTCGGTCATCAGGGACGCATAGGCGCGCACCCGCACCGTCCAGCGGTTGACGCCCATGGCGAAGTCGTACAGACCCCGCGGATACGCGCCGGTGAACAGCAGGCCGATGACGGCGACGATCAGCAGGATCGGCAGCAGTGACAGCTGATTGCGGCCGCCGCCCATGAACGCGGCGACGATCAGATACTGCGGAATCGCCAGCAGCCACCACTTGATCAAGACCATCCAGCGATTCAGTTGCTCGGGATAGTCGACTTCCAGATCAGCCGGGTAGTCCGGATCGGGTTGCAGGCTGAACGGCGGGTAGCGGTCGGTTCCCAGTTGCGAGAGCGCGTAGAAACGCACTCGCCAGCTCCAACGCAGCACGCCGACATTGAAATCGAAGAGCCCTCTCGGATACGAGCCGGTTATGAGGATCGCGAAGAAAGCGATGATGCTCACCACGAGATACGCGATGCTCAGGAAGATCAGCACAACATAGTGTGGAATGGCGAGTATCCACTTGACTATCCACATCCAGCGGGACAACCCCGGGTCGAGGTCTCCTCGCACACGCACCGGATAAGCGGGACTGGGCTGCATGTCCGTCACTCCTCTCGAGCGCGGCGGCCTCCTTCCGGCTGCCGCCGGAACAGCGGTGAGCCGTTGTTCACCCCAATGTTTCCCCGGCGACGCGAAGATCACATCTGCTTCTCACACATTGTGACCAGATTTGTAATAGCGCGCGCGACGGCGAGTTCCGCACACCACATCGACTTGTTTCGAATTGCGGCCCGGGGTCGGGTGTGCGACGTTGCTGACTATTCTCCATGTGCCCGGCCCGGGTCGGCACGACAGCTGATTTACGGGAGACCGAGTGAGAGTGCGTCCGGCGAAACTGTTGCCTACAGGTAACGCAAAGCTCACGCCGCCAATGGAATTGATCCGGCCACGCACTATCCGGGCTCGTCTGCGCCGCATTCTGATCCTGTCGGTGGCGCTGGTTCTGGCGCTGCTGACGATCGTCATCACCCGCGAGGTGAACGACTACCGCGACACCGGGGACACCGCCCAGTCGGTCCATCTCGCGCTGGCGGTACAGGACCTGGTCCACGAGGTGCAGCGCGAGCGCGGTCTCACCAATGGACTGCTCGGCGGCGACAACGCGTCCCGCACGGCGCTCGGCACTCAGCGCCTGGCCACCGACAGCGCATTGCAGGAGCTCAACTCCACGCTGAACCAGCAGCCGCCGGGCGCCGATCTGGTGCGCACCGCGCTCCAGCAGTTCTCCGGAGTGACCGCCACGCGCGCCGATGTGGACGCCGGTCGCGCCGACCGGTCGGCCTCGTTCACCTTCTATACCAATGCGATCGGCACGCTGAACCAGGCGCGGCCCGGCCTCGATCACGCTCTCGACAGCCGGCTGTGGCGGGGGCTGCAGAGCCTCTACGCGCTCGGCGACGTCAAGGAGTTCACCGGTCAGGAACGCGGCTTCCTCAACGGTGTCTTCGCCGCGGGCGCGTTCGCACCGGGCGAGTACGTGAAGTTCCTCGATATCCGAGCGGCCAAACAGGCCGCGGTGACGGCCTTCGAACGCGATGCCACACCCGCGCAGCGTTCGCAGCTCTACACCGCGATGCGAACCGACGAGTCGGCGCGGGCGGGCGACGCGGAGACCATCGCCCTCGCCTCCGAGCGCGGTCCGATCACCGAATCGGTCAACCCCGCCGACTGGTGGCGCCAGATGAGCTCCATCATCGACGGCGAACGTACCGTCCAGCGCAATATCGGCGGCGAGATCACCTCCCGGGCAAGCGAACTGCGCCGCGACGCCGCCCTGCGCCTGTCCCTCTACGTGCTGGCCGCCCTGCTGGCCATCGCCGCCGAGGTGGCGCTGGTGATCGCCACCGTGCGGGCGATCGTGCGGCCGCTGGCCGAGCTGGCCGAGGAGGCCGACCGGGTGGCCGGTAAACGACTGCCGCAGCTCATCGAAGCCTGGCAGACCTCCGAGGGCGCGGACCCGGACCCGCCCGAACCGGTGCGCGCCGATGAGAGCGCGGGTGCCGAGATCGTGTCCGTGGCACGGGCTTTGGACCGGGTGCAGACCACCGCCTACGAACTCGCCTCCGCGCAGGCGCGGCTGCGCCGCAACAGCACCGAATCCATGGCCAACCTGGCGCGGCGCAATCAGAATCTGGTGCGCCGCCAGCTCGGGCTGATCAGCGAGTTCGAGCGGGAGGAGCTCGACCCCAGCACACTGGCCAACCTCTTCGAGCTCGACCACCTGGCCACCCGCATGCGGCGCAATGCCGAGAGCCTGCTGGTGCTGGTCGGCGAGTCCAGCCCGCGCCGCTGGTCGAAACCGATTCCGCTGACCGACGTCATCCGCGCCGGCCTGTCCGAGGTCGACGATTACCGGCGGGTGGTGCTGCGCCGGGTGGACGAGATCTCCATCGCGGGCGCGCATGTCAGCGAGGTCGCGCACATGCTGGCCGAACTCATCGAGAACGGGCTGTCCTTCTCCCCGCCCGATCTGGAGGTGGAGATCTACGGCCGCCGGCTCGGCTCGCGCTACATGCTCGCCATCGTCGACCACGGCGTCGGCATGCCGCCCGACCAGCTCAGTACCGCCAATGCCCGCCTGCGTGGCGAAGCCGACTTCCTCGTAGCGCCCACCCGCTTCCTGGGCCACTATGTGGTCGGCCGGCTGGCCCGGCGCCTGGGCATCGAGGTCGAGCTCACCGTGTCCCCCACCAGTGGCGTGGTGGCCCGGCTGCTGCTGCCGGGCGACCTGCTCGGCGACCCCGGCGCGGAACTTCCCGCCCCGCCCGAGGATTCGAAACACGCTGCGGGCGCGCAGCTTCCGACGGTCGCCGACACCATGCCGGACCCGAAACCGGGCCGCCACAGCTCGGGGCACACCCCCGGCTCCGGCGATACGGAACGCCCGCGGCCTGCGACACCCGTCCACGACGACGTCGCCAATGGCGCACCCGCGAGCCCGAACTCGATCAAGCTCGTTCCGCTGCCCACCCCCACCCCGACCGCTCCGCCGCACACCCCGGCGGCCCCACCGCACGCCACCGCCGCCGAGCGTCTCTTCGGCGGGCCGACCACGGGTTCGTTCGCCATTCAGCTGCCGACGGCAGGGCCCCCGGCGGGCCCGGTTCCGGCGAGCTCACCGGGAGCGACGACCGAGGTTTCGGGAGCTGTCCCGGAGGTGCAACGTACGCGAAACGGTCTCGTCAAGCGGAACCGGAAGACTCGCGAGAATCCGGGCGTCACACCGGGCGGCGCCCAACCGGCGGCCGCACGGCCGGCCGCCCCGCCGGTCGCGGACCGCTCCCCCGACGAGATACGCAGCATGCTCGCCGGATTCCGGTCCGGCCATCAGCGCGGGCAGACCGGCGAACCGCCGCGGCCCGGATCGACAGCATAGGAGGACACCGGGTGACGACCCACTACACCGACACCGATCCGCACACTTTCAACTGGCTGCTGGCCGACTTCGTGCGTACCACCGACGGGGTGCGCGACGCCGTGGCGGTGTCCTCCGACGGACTACTCATGGCCATGTCCCAGGGCCTGGACCGGACCGCGGGCGACCGGCTCGCCGCCATCGTCTCCGGGCTCACCAGCCTGGGCCGAAGTGCTTCGCGCAGTTACAATTTCGACGGCCTGCGGCTGATCATGATCGAGATGGGGCGCGGATTCCTGCTGGTCTCGGCCATGAGCAATGGCAGCTGCATCGGCGTGATCGCCGACAACGGCGCCGATGTGGGCCTGGTCGGCTATCAGATGGCCGTGCTGGCCGACCGCGCCGGCGCACTGCTGACCCCCGCCCTGATCACCGAATTGCGGGAGTCCTTGAGCCGATGAATGATTCGCATCGGTTGCCG
The DNA here is from genome assembly GCF_042755705.1 of Nocardia sp. NPDC059154. Taxonomy (NCBI): domain Bacteria; kingdom Bacillati; phylum Actinomycetota; class Actinomycetes; order Mycobacteriales; family Nocardiaceae; genus Nocardia; species Nocardia sp. NPDC059154. Next base: position 19,318 of record NZ_JBHZCS010000038.1, on the reverse strand, counting down.
GACGCGCGCATGATCGCGCCCGGCCGCCCGCGCGGCTGGTCCGGTGCCGCCGCGTCCGAAAAACCCACGCGAGATACGAGATTGGCCGACGATGAGGAACAGGTGGTGCGACCGTTCATGATGACCTCGGGGCGCACCACGCCGGTAGTCGACGGCCTGCGCATCGAAACCCTGGTGCGCGCCACCCCCGCGGCGCTGTCCGCGCCGCTGCGGTTCGAGCTGGAACGGGTGGTGCGACTGTGCCAGCGCCCGCACTCCATCGCCGAAATCGGTGCGGCCCTGCGGGTTCCGATCGGGGTGGCGCGGGTGCTGGTGAGCGATCTGGTATCCGAAGGACACGTCTCGGTCGGCCGGACCGATGAACTCTCCACCGCTGCTCTGGAAAGGATCCGGGACCTTGTTCGGAACCTCTGACCCCGCCGACGTACCGCTGGCCTCCTCGGTGAAAATCGTGACCAGCGGTGGATTCGGCGTCGGCAAGACCACTTTCATCGGAGCGATCTCGGAGATCGAGCCGCTCGCCACCGAAGCCGCCATGACCGAAGTGTCGGTGGGACTGGACGATCCGGGCCTGGCCACCGGCAAGACCACCACCACCGTGGCCCTCGACTTCGGCCGCATCACCCTCGACCCCAGCCTGGTGCTCTACCTGTTCGGCACCCCCGGCCAGGAGCGATTCGAATTCCTCTGGGACGACCTGCTCGACGGCGCGCTCGGCGGCGTCATTCTGGTCGACACCGGCCGCGTCGAGGACTGCTACCCCGTGCTGGACTTCTTCGAGCAGCGCGGCACCCCGTTCGTGGTGGCGGTCAACCGCTTCGAGGCCGGACCGCGCTTCGCGCTCGACGAGGTCCGCGAGGCGCTGGACCTCTCGCCCACCATCCACCTCATGGATTGCGATGCCCGCGACCGTGAATCGGTGAAACTTGTCCTGGTGGCCCTGCTCGAGCAGATCCTCCAGGCCCGCCGGGCTCCCGCCCTGGCCGTCTGACAAAAAGATCGCCCCGGATGCGAACGCACCCGGGGCGATTGCCCGAAAACCCTTCGCTCTATTGCGAATTAACGGCCGAAGGATCCCGTCCACAGGGTGTTGAGCAGACCACCCAGGGCCGCGCTACCGGTGTTCAGCACGCCGTTCAGCGCAGCGGAACCAGTCTGGATGATAACCGGGATCATGTTTCAACCTCTCTCTAGTGGACGCCGCCGTCCGGGATTTCCGTTCGGCGACCGGACCCACACTGCCGAGGGACACTGAGGCGAACCTTGTCGGTAGCTGAGAGGTCGCTAAGACGGGCTGTGCGACCCGTCACAGGGAGAGGACCGTCCAGTTCCTACTGCGGCGGCGCCGCGCCCGCCGAATACAGGCTCACTTCGCCGTCCTCCCCCAGAAACGCGTTGACCAGCATCGTTCCGCTGGAACGTAATTCGTCGGGGTCCGGCGCGGCGGTCGTGACGGAGACCTGCGGCAGCGCACCCCAGTTCACGACAAACCGATCGGGCGGTCCGTTGTCGCTGGACAGATGCGCGAGACGGAACACCGACACCGTCCGGCGAACAATCAGATTACGGACGACTTCGGCAATTCGCTCGGGGTCTTCCAGCGCGAACATGAAACCGAATCGCAGTTCCGGCGATGACGCATAGGCGGGCACGAATATCGAGGCTAACGGACTACGGCGCGTCGCGCCCTCGGCGCGCCGCACAGATAGCTATTCATAAGCCTTGGTAACCGAACCCGTCGACGGCAAGCCTCGCCCCGGTCGAGCCCAGCCCTCGAACCTGTCTCACACACCGCCCGCAGAGGTGTCGATCGGCCTTCAACCGCCGCGGCCATGTGACCGTCTTGTAATGCTGTATAACGATTTTCAAGCAGCTTCGCCGATCACGCGCCGGATGGTTGCGCCCCTCCGACTATCGCGCTTTCCTGAATATGTCCCGCATTATCGGACAGTCTTCTCATCGCATCGTCGCGGATTTCCCGGTTACTTCACCGTGTCGCTGGTGGTGGGCTGTTGCGTTCCGGGTGCGGGGCTGCGCCGGAGCCGAGGGGAGCCCCTCCCCGAAACCCCCTCGGCCCTGGCGCATCCACGCATGCGACGCCGAGGGTGGGAATCATGGCAATCGACTACACCGGAGCGGGTTTCGGGGCCGAGCTCCCATCGCCATCAACGCTGTTGCGCGCCTTCCGGGAACCGGTCAGCTCCGATCGTCGCGATCGCGACGTCCTCGAATCAGCCCACGAACTGGTGCGATGCCACGAGCATCGATATCGCGCCCTGGACACGGCGCATGCCACCGACGCCACCCCCGACGATGTCGCCGACAGCACCCACCGTGTCGACCGGATCGACGAGCGCCGGGCCGAACTGGTGGCCCGCATCGACGACTGGGTGGCGGTGAACATTCCGCACCGCGCCGGGGCCTCGTTGCACACCGAGACCCTCGGCGCGGTCATCGACCGGATGGCCGCGAAATGGGTTGCCGCACAACGGGCTCTGGGCAATACCGAGTCCGAGCCGGCGCGGGCTTCGAAAGCAGGCGACGGGCGAGCGCGGCCCCACCATGGGGTGGAGAAGGAGACACACCGCGCGGTGGCGCATCGCATCAGCGAGGACCGGCCCCGCCGCGGGGTGGACACGGAGGCCCACCTGCAGTGGTACCGGCTCGCCGAGCTCGCCGACGGCTATCGGGATCTGATCACGGAGGTCGCCCAGCATCGCCGGCGACTGCCGACCTGGTGAGGAGCCCGACTCTCGGGGCTCTCAGGGGCTTCGCCCCCGCACCCCGAGAGCTAGCGCGGGTCGATGACCTCTGCGTCGATGACGTCGGAATCGGTCAAGCGCTCGCCACTGACCGGCTTCGTCGCCGAATCGTCCTGTGCGGGTGCGGATTCCGGGGCTTCGTCGACCTCGTCGTCGAGGTCGTCGGTCAGGTTCGCGGCGCGCTGGGCGGCCGCGTCCTGCGCGGCAGCGGCGGCAGCCTCACGCATCTCGATGGCGTCGGTGATCCAGTCACCGATCTCGCGGGTCACCTCGGCGACGGTGCCGGTGATGATCGAGGCGATATTGCCGACGTGTCGTGCTCCCGACGACGTCAATTCCTGGATCAGATCCTTGTTGCTCTCGAATTTGGAAATCATTTACACGCCCACTTCGCTCGCCTGCCCCCGGCGCATCACGATAACACCGGCCTGTGCTGAATTCTTGACAAGGAACGGCGGCAGCGCCAGCTTGAACAGCTTCAACCACACCGAACCGATCTGCCGGGAGAAGCGTCCGGTGTTGTAGGGCAGGCCGTGCTTTTCGCACAGCGCCTTCACCTCGGGGGCGATTTCCGGGTACCGGTTGGCCGGCAGATCCGGGAACAGGTGGTGCTCGATCTGGTGCGACAGGTTGCCGGACATGATGTGGAAGAGCTTGCTGCCCTTGATATTGGCCGAGCCCAGCATCTGGCGCACGTACCACTCGCCCTGGGTCTCGTCGGCGCACTCCTCCTGGGTGAACGTCTGTACGCCGGTCGGGAAGTGGCCGCAGAAGATGATCGAGAACGTCCACAGGTTGCGCACGATATTGGCGGTGAAGTTGGCCGCCAGCGTGGACAGGAACAGCGGTCCGGTCAGCGCCGGGAAGACCACATAGTCCTTGAGCACCTGCCGGCTGGCCTTGCGCCACTGGCCCTTGACCAGCGTCTTGACCTCCTGCCAGGACTTCTTGCCCCGGACGATGTTCTCGACCTCGAGGTCGTGGCCCATCACGCCCCACTCGAACGCGACCATCAGCGCGAAGGCGTAGAGCGGGTTGCCCAGCCGCAGCACGTTCCAGCTCTGCGCCTCGTCCACGCGCAGGATGCCGTAACCGATGTCGCGGTCCATGTCGAGGATGTTGGTGTAGGTGTGGTGCATGTAGTTGTGCGAGTGCCGCCACTGGTCGCCCGGGCAGACCGTATCCCATTCGAAGACACGGGAATTCAGGGTCGGCTCACGCATCCAGTCCCACTGGCCGTGCATGACGTTGTGGCCGATCTCCATATTGTCGAGAATCTTCGACGCGCTCAGCGCGGCCACGCCCGCCAGCCAGAACGGCGGCAGGAAGCCCAGGTAGAGCAGGCCGCGACCGGCGATCTCCAGGCCGCGCTGGGCCTTGATGACCTGGTAGATGTACTCGCGGTCCCGGTCGCCCAGGTCCGCGGTGATGCGGGCGCGCAGCGCGTCGAGCTCGCGGCCGATCTCCTCGACCTGATCGACGCTGAGCACCAGCGGGCCCTCGGTGGTTTCGGTGAGGATCGCCATGATCCCTCCTGTTCAGATGGCAGAAATGAGTCAGAGAGCGAGGTCGACGTCCCCGACGGGGGCGTTGATGCAGATCTGGATGGGCTGATCCGGGTCGCCGTCGAGCTCCCCGGTGCGCAGGTTGCGGGTGCAGCCGCTGCGCTTGACGGCCGTGCAGGAGAAGCAGATGCCCATGCGGCAGCCGTACTCCGGGCTCAGGCCCGCGGATTCGGCCTGCTCGAGCAGGCTCGCACCGGTGTTCTCGGCGACCACGTCGCTGCCGGAGAAGGTCACCTTCCCCTCGGCGTCGGCCGGGTCCACGACCGCGGTGGTGAGGGTGAACTCCTCGCTGTGCAGCCGATCGCCGAGCTGTTCGGCCTCGTAGACGGTGCGTACCGCGCCCATCAGGCCGGGCGGGCCGCACAGGTAGGTCTGCGCGGTCGGGAACCAGGGAGCGAGGGACTCCAGCTCGTCGTAGCCGAAGTGGGCGTCGCGCTGGGTCTCCGGATAGCGGAATTCGATGCGGACATTGCCGTGCTGCATGGCGATCGCCTCGAGTTCCTGGCGATGCGGCACCCATTCCGGAGAACGGTTGTAATGCAGGAACAGGATGCGGCCGCGGTAACCCTCGTTGGCGAGGGTGCGCAGCATGGACAGCACCGGCGTGATGCCGCTGCCGCCGCTGATCAGCACGATCTGCTCGGGCCGCGACTCGGGCAGGTGGAACACGCCGGCGGCGGGCTCCAGGTCCACCACCATGCCGGGAATCGCGTTCTCGTGCAGGTGGTTCGAGACCAGGCCGTGCGGGTGGGCCTTGACGGTGAGTTCGATGTGCCGGTCGCGGCGCCCCTCGGCATTGACCGGCGAATAGCAGCGGGTGTGGCGGACGCCGTCGATCACGACACCGATCTGCACGTATTGCCCCGCCACGTGCCCGGACCACTGCCGGGCGGGCTCGAGGGTGAGGGTGACCGAGCCGACCGCGCTGCGCCGCACGTGGGTGATCTCGGCGCGCATCGAGCGCCGGGTCAGGGTCGGGCGCACCAGCTCGAGGTAGCGATCCAGCGGGTGCGGGGTGGTCATTGTCTTCTGCACCAGGTCGAGTAGTCCGACCATGTGAGCCTCCTGTCGCGTCGCCCGGCTGAGCGACGCCTCTTCGCAGTCGATGCGCCTCCGGCGTGACCTCGATGTCATACCGGACCCCGATACGGTTTCGGTGCACATCTGTACACTGAAATAGTGTGCCGGGCGAAGCCACTCCAGTTCAACCGGCAGTTCGTGTGACCCACACGACATTTTGCGAATGGAACGAATGTGAACGCATGTATGGTGATCGAGATGAGCGAGCAGGCAGCTACCCGAGTAGAGCGCAAGGAGCGCACCCGCGCGGCGCTACTCGACGGCACCCTCGCCCTGGCCGCGGACCGCGGCTTCGCCGCCCTGTCCCTGCGTGAGATCGCACGCTCGGCCGGCATCGTGCCCACGGCGTTCTACCGGCACTTCGCCTCACTCGACGAACTCGGCACCACGCTGGTCGAAGAGGGCGTGCGTCAATTGCGCTTGGCGCTACGGGAAATGCGGCGCACCCCCAACCCGACGCTGGCGCAGACCGTGCGCTTCGTCTTCGACCAGGTCGACGGCAAACGCGATCTGTGGGGCTTCCTGATTCGCGAACGCCACGGCGGCTCGGCCGCGCTGCGCGGGGCCATCGCGGTCGAAATGCAGCTCATCGAACGGGAATTGGTGGTCGACCTGTCCCGGGTGCGGGCGCTGGACGCGTGGTCACCCGATGATCTGGAGCTGGCCGCGGATCTCATCGTGTCCACGGTCGCCGACCGGATCGCCGACTACCTGATGGCCGAATCCCGGGAGAGCGTGCGGACCGTGGAGCGTGCGGTGCTGCAGGTGCGGCTCATCGCGCTCGGCATGGGTGCGTGGCGGCCCTCATAAGTGTGGTTCGTCCCTGAAATCAGCGGCCGCGCACATCATCTCCACGCACCGGCAGCAAGAGCATCAGGCCGACGATCAAGACGAGTAGCAGGCCAACGATTCCCGCCCGCTCGGCGTCGAAGGCCCAGACGAAGAAGCCGAAAAGGGTTGGGGCTAAGAATGATACGGCGCGACCAGTGGTGGCGTAGAGCCCGAACATCTGACCCTCGCGGCCGGGCGGGGACACCCGGGCCAGGAACGAGCGTGCGGAAGCCTGTGCGGGGCCGACGAATACGGTCAGCGCCAGGCCGAAGATCCAGAACATGAGCGGACCGGACAGCACCAGCAGGAACGCTCCGCACACGATCATGCCCGCCAGCGAGGTGACGATCACCGCCTTCGGGCCGGTGCGGTCGTCGAACCGGCCGCCGACCAGCGCGCCCAGGGCCGCAACCACATTCGCGGCAATGCCGAACAGCAGCACATCCGAGTCCGCGATGCCGTACACCCGCACCGCCAGGATCGCGCCGAAGGTGAACACCCCGGCCAGGCCGTCCCGGAACACCGCGCTGGCCAGCAGGAACGCCACGGTACGCCGATCGACGCGCCACAGTTCCCGGATGTCGCGGAAGAGCACCCCATACGAGCGCAGGAACGACCGGCCCCGCACCGCCGCACCGGGGTCGGCCGTGGTGCGCGGCACCTCGGGAACGAACAGGAACAGCGGCACCGCGAATCCGGCGAACCAGACCGCCGCCAGCACCGCGACCAGGCGGATGTTCAGCCCGTCCTCGATCGGCACGCCGAGCAGTCCGCGATAGTCGCCCTTGCCCGCGATGAAGCCGACATAGCTGATCAGCAGCAGGATGATCCCGCCGAAATAGCCCATGGCCCAGCCGAACCCGGACACCCGCCCGACATTGGCGGACGTGGACACCTGCCGCAGCATGGCGAAGTACGGCACATGCGAGAGCTCGAACGTCGCCGAACCCACGCCCAGCAGGGCCAATCCCAGCCATAGGTAGTGGTAGTCGGCATGCACGAAGAACATGGCCGCCATCACCAGCACCGTCACCGAGGTCAGCAGTCCCAGCGCCAGTTTGCGTCGGGCGGTGGCGTCGAACCACTGCCCGGCCACCGGCGCGGTCACCGCCACCACCAGCCCCGCCGCTCCGAGCGCCCACCCGAGCCAGGCGCTGGGCGAGATCCCGCCCGGCAGATCCTTGCCCACCTTGTCGGTCAGATACACCGAGAACACGAAGGTCAGGATCACCGCGTTGAACGCCGCGCCCGCCCAGTCCCAGAACCCCCACGCCAGCACCGTCGCCCGCCCGGTCGCCTGACCCACGGTGACGTCTCCCGAGCGCTCGCTCATGCAGCGCAGACTAGGCGACCCACTCCCCTCCCGCGCGACATCCGCACACCCCGCGCGTCACGCACATGCGAGAACCGCTCACGCCCAGGCTCGGTCGTCGATCGCGAGGGTTCGGCCGTGGGCCTGCTCGACGTGTTCGGACCAGGGGCGACGGCGCTCTTCGGTCGTCATGGACAGCAGGGCGTGGAGTTTGTCCCAGGCTTCGGGGTCGGACGGCGTCCAGACCTGCATCCACGCGCCGGCGATGGAGGGCAGGGACATGCTGGTCATGTACATCTCGAGTTCGCCGACGGCGAGGTTGCGGATGATGCGGGTGCGGCCCAGTGGGAGGGCGACGTCGTTACGCGCCCAGAGTTCCGCGAAATGCGGGCTCGCCGAGACCATGTCGTCGATGAACTCCACCCATTCGGGGTCGCCGAGGTTGCGGGCGTACGCGGCGCGCAGGTAGCCGACCATGCGGGCCAGGTGGTCCGGCTCCGAGTGGGGCGGGTAGGGCGTGCAGCACTCGTCGGCCAGGAAGACCTTGCGCAGCACGTTCCGGGAGCCGCTCATGAACATCGGATACATCGTCACGTAGGCGGTATTGCAGGCCAGCACATCGTATTTGGCGCTGAACAGGGCGGCGGGCAGCGGATGCATGTGGTCGAGGATGATCTGCACCTCCTCGGGCACCAGCTCCTCGGCGATCGGCGTCGGCGCGGTCGGAACGTCGGCGAGCCGGTACAGGTGCGCGTGCTCCGCGCCGTCCAGGCACAGCGCCCGGGCGATCGCATCCAGCACCTGGACACTGCAATTGATGTCGCGCCCCTGCTCGAGCCAGGTGTACCAGGTGATCCCCACCCCGGCCAGCTGCGCCACCTCCTCGCGCCGCAGCCCCGGGGTACGCCGGCGCGCGCCCGCGGGCAGGCCGACATCCTCCGGGCGAATGCGCGCCCGCCGCGACTTCAGGAAAGTCGACATCTCCTCGCGCCGGGCCTTGCGCACCGACCGCGAATTGCCATTGCGCATCGCCACCTCGGTGACGACATCGGTCACCTCACGGGATCCTGTTCCTGACACCATGACTCCATGGTGGCGACAACCGCGATCGGTATCCAGGTGGTACCAGTACCGGTATAGGCAGGCTCCTGGTATCAGGATCCGGCCCGGCGCAGACGATCCCGGCATGTGATGTGGCGCGGTCGACCCACGACAACGACCTGACCACTGGTGCGGGCCGCAAGAGCTTCATGTGCGGTCGCCGGCCTTACCCTGCGCTACAGCAACGGGGCAGTCGAAATCCGAAACCCTCGAGCGCGAGCACATCCTGCGCTCAAACATCTCTTTTGCGCCATCTGGCCGTTCCTCCATGGCCGCATCTGCGGCGTACAACGGGGCATCGCATCTCCGCGAACCTCTAGGAAGCAAGAATGAGCAAGCAGAAGAACTGGTTCGTTACCGGCGCAGGTCGAGGATTCGGTCGAGAGTTCGCCACAGCGGCGCTCGAGCGCGGCGACCGCGTGACGGCCACGGCGCGCCGGAAAGACACGTTGCGGGACTTGGCCGATCGGTACGGGGAGGCGCTGTTACCGTTGCCCCTGGATGTGACCGACCGAGCGGAGGCCCAGGCTGCGGTCGACGCGGCGGTCGAACGATTCGGCGCGCTGGATGTGGTTGTCAATAATGCCGGCTACGGGTTGTTCGGGGCGGTCGAGGAGATCACTGACCAGCAGTTGCGGGATCAACTCGAGGTGAACCTGTTCGGGGCCTTCCACGTCACGCAGGCGGTGCTGCCGATCCTGCGTAAGCAGGGGGCAGGGCACATCATTCAGATCTCCACCATCAGTGGTATCGCGAGCTTCCCGAACCTCGGTGGATACAGTGCGTCGAAGTGGGCGCTCGAGGGGTTGTCGGAGGCGTTGGCGCAGGAAGTCGCGGGATTCGGGATCAAGGTGACACTTGTCGAGCCCGGACAGTTCGCCACCGATTGGGCCGGCAGCTCGGCGGTGCACGCTGATCCGCTGCCGGAATACGACAGCCTGCGCGCCAGGTTCGACAAACAGCAGTCGGCGATGCCGGCGAAGTTCATCGGGGATCCCAAGGGAGTGGGCCCGGCACTGCTCGAGGTGGTCGACGCCGAAGAGCCTCCGCTGCGCGTGCTGTTCGGCGCCATGCCGACCAGCCTCGTTCCCTTCCTGTACGAGCAGCGGCTGCAAACGTGGAAGCAGTGGGAGCCGGTTGCTTTGACCGCCAACGGGCACTGAACCGGGATCAATCCGTGAAAAGGCAGCTGCGCCTTTGAAATAAGACCCAGCTGCGCCACCAGGTGGTGCCAGTACCCGTATAAACAGACTCCTGTCCGCCGGTTCGGCCGCCGCGCACGCTGATTCCCATGACACAGAGCCTGACCCAGTCTCCACCCGCGGCGGCTCCCGCCCCGGTAGCCGTCCGACGTCCCCTCGCAGTCCTGACCGTCATCCTGCTCGGCCAGTTCATGGCCGTACTCGACGCCTCCATCGTGAACGTCGCCATCCCCGCCATCCGAACCTCCCTGCACGCCACCGGTTCCGGGCTGCAGCTCATCGTCTCCGGATACGTGATCGCGTACGCGGTGCTGCTGGTCACCGGCGCGCGGCTGGGTGACCGGTTCGGGCAGCGCACCCTGTTCGTCACCGGGCTGGCGCTGTTCACCCTCACCTCGCTGGCGTGCGGGCTGGCCTGGAGCTCCGGGGCGCTCATCGTCTTCCGGTTCCTGCAGGGCGTCGGATCGGCGGCGATGGTGCCGCAGGTGATGACCATCCTGCAGCGCTCCTTCACCGGACCCGCCCGGGCGCGGGCGCTGTCGGCCTACGCGACCGTCATTTCCGGCGGCATGGTCGTCGGCCAGATCCTCGGCGGCCTCATCGTGAGCAGCGATATCGCCGGAACCGGCTGGCGCGGCGTGTTTCTGGTGAATGTGCCGATCGGCCTGGCCCTGCTCGCCGCCGCCCCGCGCATCCTGCCGGCCGTCACCACCGGCGTGGACCGCAGACTCGACCTGGCCGGTCTCGCCGTCCTGACCGCATCTGTGCTGGCGCTGGTGCTGCCGCTGGTGTTAGGGCACGAACAGGATTGGCCGCTGTGGACCCGAATCATTCTGGGCGCGTCCGTGTTCGGCTTCCTCGCCTTCGCGTTGGTGGAGCGCTGGGTGCACCGCCGCGGCGGGGAACCGCTCTTCGCCGACCGCGTACTCCGGGCCCCCGGCCTGGTACACACCGCGGCCACCCTGTTCCTGGTCATGTGCACCTTCGGCGGCTGGGTATTCGTCCTCACCATCCACCTCCAGTCCACCCTCGGCTACAGCGCTCTGCACGCCGGACTCCTGTTCCTCCCCAATGGCGTGACTTTCGGCCTGGTGAGCCTGAATTGGACCCGCATCCCCGCCCGCTTCCACCGCGCCATGATCCCCGCCGGCCTGCTCATCGCGGCCGTCACCACCATCGTCATGGGCCTTTTGATGCGGAGCGGCCACGATATCGGCCCCCTCGACCTGACCGTCTTCGCCCTCATGGGCATCGGCTACGGCCTCGCCTTCAGCCCCCTCATGGCCCGAGCCACCAGCAAGATCCCCCTCGCCCTCGCCGCCGACGCCAGCGGCATCCTCGTCACCTGCGTCCAACTCGGCGTCGTGATCGGCGTGGCCGCCTTCGGCACGGTGTTCCTCACCCTCGCCGGTTCCACCGCCCTCTCCGCTGCCCACGCCGTCGGCACCACCGCCACGGCCGAGGGCATCACCATCCTGGTCGCTGCGGCCCTCGCGGCCAGGGCCGTCCGCTGACCCGCCGACCGCTGGGGATTCGAATCAGCGGTCGACGAAGCCGGATTCGTAGGCCAGAATCACCGCCTGGGTGCGGTCCCGGGCATCGAGTTTGGTCAGGATGCCACTGACATGGGTCTTGACGGTCTCGGGTCCGATGTGGAGTTGGTCGGCGATTTCCCGGTTGGACAGTCCACGCGTCATCAGCAGGAGGACGGTTTCCTCACGGTCGGTGAGACCGGCGCGAACGAGTTGCTCACGGGCGCGCGGATTCCCGCGCCCGTGAGCGAGCGCGCGGACGGCGGCGGGATACAGCAGCGAATCGCCGGTTGCGACAGTCCGCACCGCGTTGGCGATTTCGGCGGGGCGGGCGCGTTTGAGAAGGAACCCGTCGGCGCCGGCGCGCAGGGCGGCGTAGACGTAATCGTCGTTCTCGTACGTGGTGATCACCAGGATCTTCGGTGGCCGCGCGGTGGAACGCAGAATCGCGCGGGTGGTCTCGATGCCGTCCATCAACGGCATTCGCACATCCATGGCGATCACATCGGGATTCAGCTGTCTGCACAGCGAAACGACGGCCACGCCGTCGGCGGCCTCGCCGATCACCTCGATGTCGGGCTGGGCGTCGAGGATCGCGCGCAGGCCCGCACGAGCTAGTGGTTCATCGTCGACGAGCAGGACTGTCACCGGCATTCGATCACCTCCGGACCTCGATCGGTAGCTCGACTCGGACCTGCCACCTGCCGTCCTCGGCACCGAGCCGCACCGATCCGCCCAGCAGTTCGGCACGCTCGCGAATGCCGCGGAGCCCGGTTCCGACGCCGGCGGAGATCGGGCCGATCAGCTCGTTGGCGATATCGAGGTCGAGCCGGTCCGGCCCGGACCGGACCCGAACCTCGATCGGCACCCGTCCGGCGTGACGCATGGCATTGGTGATGGCCTCCTGCAGGATTCGGTAGCCCTCCCGCGAGACCGGACCCGGAATCCGGTGCAGCGGACCGATTACGATTGCGTCGACCGTCGCACCGGCGGACCGGGCTGCTTCGAACAGCCGCTCGGCGTCCGCGAGGGTTGGTCTTTCATGGATCGGACGGTGGGGCTCGCGCAGCACGAGCAGGACGCGATCCAGATCCTCGAGTGCGGCCCGCCCGGTGTCCTCGATGGCGGTCAGGGCGCGTTCGGTGAACTCGGGGTCGCCGGTCGCCCGCGCGGCACCGGCCTGCAGGACCGCGGCGGTCAGGGCGTGGCCGATCGAATCGTGCAGTTCGCGCGCAATTCGATTGTGTTGCAGCAGTTGCTCGGTGCTCTCCTCCAGGGCTCGCAGCCGCTGCGTCGCGGACGGCGCCAGCAGCGTGCGTGCCGCGGCGGTGACCAGGTCGCCCAGGACGATGACGACGATGCCGAGCAGGGCGATGGTCAGCGGTATCAGCAGCCCGAACCACCAGTGCGGGTGCATGATTCGGACGATGGCGTCGTGGGCGGGCGGGCTCCCGGTCGCCGCGCGCACCAGGTCCCGGGTGAGCAGCACGACCGGCACACACGTTTCCAGCAGGATCGCGCTCAGCCCGAGCCGGACTTCCAGCCACAGCACGGTCCGCCATCGATCCGACCGGTCCACCGAACGGGCGGCCGTGATCGAACGTTGGGGCGCACCGTGTTCGCGGTGGATCAGGAACAGCTGTGCCTGCAGACCCTCCGCCAAGCGTGTCGCAGGGACCAGCCCGACCGGTACGGCGAGCGCCGCAGGCAGGTACCAGTGGGTGCGATCGATGTACAGCCACACTGCCACGACGGCGAGCGGCAGCGCCAGATGCAGCCCGCGCGAGTACGTCACCGGATCGGAAAGGCGTGACGCGACCGAACTGATCATGGCTTCATCGTGCCAGCCGCCTTCCGGGGCTCGGCTCCCCCGAATTGGGGAGACGATTCACCCGGCAGCGGGAGGACACGGCCGCGACGCGGAACCAGGCTGAGGTCCATGACCACCATCGACCTTCACGAGCTGACCAAGGACTACGGCCCGAAGCGGGTGCTGGACCGGGTCACCTGCGCGGTGCAGCCGGGCCGGGTCACCGGTTTCCTCGGTCCCAACGGCGCGGGCAAGTCCACCACGATGCGGCTCGTGCTCGGCCTGGATCGGCCGACCTCGGGCCGTGCGACGGTGGCCGGTCGCCCGTTCACCGCCGCGCACCGTCCGCAGTGTCTCATCGGCGCACTCCTCGACCCGTTCGCGATGCATTCGGGCCGGACCGCGTTCGCGCACCTGTCGGCACTCGCCGCCGCGGGCGGGATTCCCCGGCGGCGCGTGGACGACGTGCTGGGGGCGGTCGGTCTCGAGACCGTGGCCGGCAAACGGATCAGGACGTTCTCGCTGGGTATGCGTCAGCGGCTCGGGATCGCCGCCGCGCTGCTGGGCGACCCGCCGGTCCTGATGCTCGACGAGCCGTCCAACGGGCTCGACCCGGAGGGCATCATCTGGCTGCGCAGCACGCTGCGCGGCCTTGCCGACGAGGGCCGGACGGTGTTCGTCTCCAGCCATCTGATGACCGAAACCGCGTCCTTCGCAGACCATCTCGTGGTGCTGGGTCGTGGCAGGGTCCTCGCCGACTCCGGACTCGACGACTTCATCGATCGCCATGCCCGGCCGCGGGTCCGGATTCGCACCGACTCCCCCGAACCCTTGCGCACCGTGCTGACCGATGCCGGCTTCGATCCGGTCGCGGATGATTCGGGGCGCTGGTATGTCAACGGGGCGCGGGTCGGCACGGTCGGTCCACTGCTCGTCCGGGCCGGGGTTGCGGTCCTCGAACTTGCCGACGAGTCGGGAACTTTGGAGCAGGCGTACCTCGCTCTGACAGCGGACGCCGCCGAGTTCGCCTCTGCCAGCTCGGCCCTCGCGACACCGGAAAAGGTGATGTGACAATGTCTTTCACAGCCGTCCTGCGCTCCGAATGGATCAAGGCCCGATCGCTGCCGGTGCTCAGCGGCCTGGTCGCGCTGATGTTCGCAGCCACCGTGGGGTTTTCGCTGACCGGGACCGCCAGTCTCGGCAGGCACGACGCGGGCAAGCCGGGTTTCGATGCGCTGCTGATCTCGTTCTACGGCATCAATTTCGGTCAACTCGCCGCCATCTGCGTCGGAGCCGTCTGCGCGGCAGCACAGTTCAGGAACAACGGAGCGCGCATCTGGTTCGCGGCGGTACCGCGCCGGGGCCTGGTCTATTCGGCGAACCTTCTGGTGATCGGCGTGAGCACACTACTGGCGGGTCTGCCGACCGCGGCGCTGTGTTTTCTCGTCGGGCAACCACTGCTGGGGGCACACCGGGTGCGGGTCGATGATCCGGCGGCGTGGCGCGCAATCATCGGCTGTGCACTCTATCTCGCACTGATCGCCCTGTTCGCCGCCGGCCTGGCGACAATGTTCCGAAACGCCATGGCCGCCATGGGAATTCTCGTACCCGTGGTCCTGCTGCTGTCGTTCACCCTCGGCGACGTCACCCACGACGGCGGCCTCGTCCAATTCCTCCCCGACCGTGCGGGCAGGCAGGCACTCGTCCATACCCCCTCGGGAACCCTCGGCCCCTGGACCGGCCTCGCCGTCACCGGCATCTGGGCGGCCGCCGCGATGTGGGCCGGATGGGAAACCCTGCGCCGCAGAGATTTCTGACTTCTGCAGCGCAACGCCTCGAAAAAGCACGAAACCCGCGCCGATCGGCGCGGGTTTGTGTTGTGTCGGCTCCTAGATGGCGCGGACGTTCTGCGCCTGCGGACCCTTCTGGCCCTGGCCGATCTCGAACTCGACCCGCTGGCCCTCGTCGAGGGACTTGAAACCGGAGCCGGCAATCTCGGAGTAGTGGACGAAAACGTCGGGACCGCCGCCGTCCTGCGCAATGAACCCGAAGCCCTTTTCGCCGTTAAACCACTTCACACTGCCTTGCGACATTCTTTTTAAATCTCCCTGTTGCGAGCCGAGTGATCACATCAACAACCCGTGCTCGCTACCAGCATGTCACACTCCCGCAAGCCGGTCAGCAACGCCCCGATCAGCGGCGTCCCGCGCGCCGACGGCGACGGGCTCCGCACCCGCCACAGAAGCAACATGACAGCGCACCCGACCTGCGGTCTGCTCCGAATTAACAGCCCCACATATATGAAATGCCATAGTTCCAAAGTGATCGACGGAACCATGACCACCAGAATTGGCCGTCGCCACACCGGCACCGGCCCGAGCGTGCGAGTCCTATGACGGCCGACACACCGCTTCGGCGTCACGGTCGAGACTCGGCTGGTGTCTCCGAGCATGTCCGATCGATGCGCGTAGCGAAGGAGCATTGTGATGAAGGCCCTGATCGTGTGCGTTTCGGTGTCACATGGCAATACGCGGCGGGTGGCGGAGGCCATGGGCGAGGTACTGGAGGCCACGATCCTGGAGCCCGAGCAGGTCGAGGTGAGCTCACTCGGGGAGTACGACCTGGTGGGGTTCGGGTCGGGGATCTTCAACCAGATGTTCCACCCCCGGCTACGCGGGTTCGTACGGTCGCTGCCGAAAGCGGAGCGCGGCAGGGCATTCGTGTTCGCCACCAGTGGGTTTCCGCCGCAGCTGTGGCCGATGGCACGGCTGGTCCGGCGCGCTGGGTTCGACGTGGTCGACACCTTCTCGGTTCGCGCGTTCGACACCTGGGCACCGCTGCGAGTGGTCGGCGGCGTCAACAAGGGGCGGCCGGATGCCGGTGATCTCGAGGCGGCGCGGGTCTTCGCCGCCGAACTGTGAGCACGACGACGCTGAACAAGCGCGCCCGAATGTGTATTGGATCCGGAAAGACGTGGTGGTGTTCTTGTAGGTGATGTCCACCCGCAGCTTCGCGCCGCCGAATTCGTCCGGCGTGCCGGTGGCCTTGTCGACGGTGATCTGAAATCAGGTTCGCGACCGGCCGCGTCAACCGACACACCGGCGAGTCCGCACCACGCCGACACGTTATGCACTGAATTGCATAGTACGTCTCGTCTCAGTTACCCTGGCGGCATGGCCCTCGAACACGCGCTACTGGTATCGCTGACCGAACGTGCCAGCTCGGGATACGACCTGGCGCGCCGTTTCGACAAATCCATCGGATTCTTCTGGAACGCTACCCACCAGCAGATCTATCGCGTGCTCAAGCGCATGGACGAGCAGGGCTGGGTCATCGCGGAGACCGTGGCCCAGGAGGGCCGCCCGGACAAGAAGGTCTACACCGTCTCCGACGCCGGCCGGGCCGAACTGATCCGCTGGATCGCCGAACCCGCCGACCTGGAACCCATGCGCAATGAACTCGGTGTGAAGCTGCGAGCCGCCTCCCTCGGCGATGTCGGCGCGCTCACCGCCGAGGTGCAGCGCCACCGCGACCAGCACGCGCACCGGCTCGACCTGTACCGCACCTTCGAGAAGAAGGACTACCCCGCGCCGGATCAGCTCACCGGCCCCAAGCTGCACCAGTACCTCGTCCTGCGCGGCGGCATCCGCGTCGAGGAGGGAATCGTCGACTGGTGCGAGGAAGTACTCGACGCCCTGAAGCGCGACTCAGCCCGGTCGCAGGCGTCCGAACCGAAAGGCTCTCAGCGATGAGCGCGTACCCGCACCTGTTCGAGCCCCTGGACCTGGGATTCACCACGCTGCGCAATCGCGTGGTCATGGGTTCCATGCACACCGGCCTCGAGGATCGGGCCTGGCACACCAACCGGCTGGCCGCCTACTTCGCCGAGCGGGCCAAAGGCGGTGTCGGACTGATCATCACGGGCGGCTACGCCCCCAACCGCACCGGCTGGCTGCTGCCGTTCGGCGCCAAGCTGACCAACAGGACCGAGGCCTACCGGCACCGCGCCATCACCAAGGCGGTGCACGCCGAGGGCGGCAAGATCGCGCTGCAGATCCTGCACGCGGGCCGCTACTCCTACATGCCGACCAGCGTGTCCGCCTCCGCCATCAAGGCCCCCATCAACCCGTTCAAGCCCCGCGCACTCTCGTCCAAAGGCGTCGAGGAGACCATCGACGATTACGCGCGCTGCGCCTACCTGGCCAAGTTCGCCGGGTACGACGGCGTCGAAATCATGGGTGGTGAAGGCTATTTCATCAACCAGTTCCTGGCCGAGCGCACCAACAAGCGCAAGGACAAGTGGGGCGGCTCGCCGGAGAACCGC
This sequence comes from Nocardia sp. NPDC059154, assembly GCF_042755705.1. Lineage (NCBI taxonomy): Bacteria > Bacillati > Actinomycetota > Actinomycetes > Mycobacteriales > Nocardiaceae > Nocardia > Nocardia sp. NPDC059154. The sequence continues at coordinate 1,799 of NZ_JBHZCS010000038.1, read as the reverse complement.
CGCCGCATCGCGGGCGAGATCGTCCGCCGGGTGCGCAAGGCGGTCGGACCGGACTTCATCATCGTCTTCCGCCTGTCCATGGCGGATTTCGTGGAGAAGGGCCAGACCTGGGACGAAATCGCCGCCGTCGCACGGGATGTGGAGGCCGCCGGCGCCACCATCATCAATACCGACATCGGCTGGCACGAGGCCCGGGTGCCCACCATCGTCACCTCGGTGCCGCGTGCGGCGTTCGTGGAGTGGACCGCGAAGGTCAAGGACCTGGTGAGCATTCCGGTGTGCGCGTCCAACCGCATCAATATGCCCGAGACCGCCGAGGAGATCCTCACCCGCGGCGACTCCGACCTGGTGTCGCTGGCCCGCCCGCTGCTCGCCGACCCGGACTGGGCGCGCAAGGCCCAGGACGCGCGGGGGGACGAGATCAATACCTGCATCGCCTGCAACCAGGCCTGCCTGGACCACGCCTTCCAGGCCAAAACCGTGTCCTGCCTGCTGAATCCGCGCGCCGGGCACGAGACGGAGCTGAAGCTGCTGCCCACCCGCCGGACCCGGAAGTTCGCCGTCGTGGGCGCGGGCCCGGCCGGACTCTCGGCCGCGGTCAGCCTGGCCCAGCGCGGGCACCACGTGGACCTGTTCGAGTCCGACGACAAGATCGGCGGGCAGTTCGACATCGCCCGCCGGATCCCGGGCAAGGAAGAGTTCAACGAGACCCTGCGCTACTACACCAGGCAGCTCGAAATCACCAGTGTGCGTGTGCATCTCGAGACCCGGGCCACCGCCGAGCAGCTCATCGCGGGCGGCTACGACGAGGTCATCCTGGCCACCGGCGTGAAGCCGCGCATCCCCAATATCCCCGGCATCGACCACCCGAAGGTGCTCACCTACGCCGAGCTGGTGCGCGACGGCAAGCCGGTGGGCAAGAAGGTGGCGGTCATCGGCGCCGGCGGCATCGGCTTCGACGTGAGCGAATTCCTCAGCGTCGAAGGACATCCCAGCCTCAAGCTCGACGAGTGGAAGGAAGAGTGGGGTGTCTCCGACGATCCCACCGTCCCCGGCTTCGTCACCACCCCCAGGCCCTCCCCCGCCGCCCGGGAAGTCGTGCTGCTGCAGCGCAAGTCGTCCTCCTTCGGCAAGGGACTGGGCAAGACCACCGGCTGGGTGCACCGGGCCGCGGTCAAGGCCAAGGGCGTCGAGCAGATCGGCGGCGTCAACTACGAGCGCATCGACGACCGCGGCCTGCACATCAGCTTCGGCGAGAAGCGCCAGCGCCCGCAGATCATCGAGTGCGACAACGTGATCCTGTGCGCGGGCCAGGAATCCGTGCGCGACCTGCACGAGCCGCTGCAGAACGCGGGCGTGAAGGTGCACCTCATCGGCGGCGCCGACCTGGCCGCCGAACTCGACGCCAAACGTGCCATCAACCAGGGCACCCGGCTGGCGGCGGCCCTGTAATGCCGAACCTCACCCGCCTGGGACTGCCCGGAGACGAGCAGTCCTGGGCGGCACTGGGTTTCATCGTCAGCGGCGGCCGCATGCAGATCGGCCGAATCGCCTGCACCCTGGGCGAGCCCGCCTGGGGCTTCGACGAAACCCATACCGCCCCCGAATCACTCGGCATCCCGTACCTGGAATCGACTACACCCGAAGCTGATTCCATGCCGGTGCATCCGAACGGCGTGACCACCGTCGATCACGTCGTCTACTGGGTGCCCGATCTGGACGACGCCGTCGCCGATCTGACCTCCGTCCTGGGCGTCCCGCCGCGCCGGCGCTTCTTCCCGCGCGGCCCGGAAGGACCC
>NZ_JBHZCS010000037.1:51817-108010 GCF_042755705.1 Nocardia sp. NPDC059154 | reverse complement strand
GAGGCGGCCAGCTCCGCCGCCTTCGTACGGGAGAACCCGAACATCCGGGCGATGGCGGCGTCGACGCGCTCGCCCTCCCGTCCTACATGGTGCCGTCCGCCATCACGGTGCTGCCCGACCTGCCGCGCACCGCCAACGGCAAACTGGACCTCGATGCCCTGCCCGCACCGCAGCTGGTGGCAGGGGAGCAGCGACCGCCCGAGGGGCCCGTCGAGACGGCGGTGGCGGCGGCCTTCGCCGAGGTCCTCGGCATCGACCAGGTCTGGCGTGACGACGATTTCTTCGCCCTCGGCGGCAATTCGCTCATCGCCACCCGGGTGGTGGCGCGGCTCGGCGCGGCGCTCGACACGGCCGTCCCGGTGCGCGCCCTGTTCGACGCCCCGACGGTGGCAGAGCTGGCGGCGCTGGTCGCCTCCGGTGGCGCGTCGGATCGTCCGCGCCCGGGACCGCGCCCACGCCCGGAGCGCATCCCACTGTCGGCGGCACAGCAGCGCATGTGGTTCCTCAACCGCTACGACCCCGCCTCGCCGCTCTACAACATCCCGGGAGCGTTCGAAATCACCGGCGCACTGGATATTTCGGTGCTGCGTGAGGCACTCGACGATGTCGTCGCCCGGCACGAGACACTGCGCACCATCTACCCGGTGGGGCCGGACGGGCGTCCGTACCAGCAGATCCTGCCCGCGACAGCGGGTTCGCTGCCGATCACCGAACTCGAGGTGGCGGAGGCGGACATCGCGGCGGCCCTGATCGCCCAGCTGTCCCGCGGCTTCGACATCACCCGCGAGACGCCGCTGCGGGTCTGCGTGCTCCGCATTGCGCCGGACCGCACGGTGCTGGCCATGGCCGTGCACCACATCGCGGCGGACGGCTGGTCCATGGCTCCGCTGGCCCGGGATGTCATGTACGCCTTCATCGCTCGCTCGACCGGGGTGGCGCCCGAGTGGATTCCGCTCCCGCTGCAATACGCCGACTACGCGCTGTGGCAGCACGAACTGCTCGGCTCCGACCGCGATCCCGACAGCCTGGCCAGCCGTCAGCTGGAGTTCTGGCGCACCACCCTGGCCGGTGTGCCCGAGGTCCACGCGCTGCCCACCGACCGCCCGCGCCCGGAGGCTCCGTCCGGGTCCGGCGACCGCATCGAATTCACGGTTCCCGCAACGGTTCACGACCGCATCCAGGTACTCGCCCGCAACCACGGTGCCAGCCCGTTCATGGTGGTGCACGCCGCGCTGGCCGTCCTGCTGGGGCGGCTGTCCGGCCGCACCGACATCGCCATCGGCTCGGTGGTCGCGGGCCGCGGTGACGGCGAATTCGACGACCTGGTCGGCATGTTCGTCAATACCGTGGTGCTGCGCTCGCAGCTCGATCCCGCCGCCGGTTTCGCCGACACCCTCGACGCCGTGCGGCAGGCCGACCTGGCCGTCTACGGCAATATGGACCTGCCGTTCGAGCGGCTGGTGGAGGCGCTGGCCCCGGCCCGCTCCACCGCGCACCACCCGCTGTTCCAGGTGCTGCTCGCCTTCCAGAATCTGCAGACCGAGGCAACCACGCTGCCCGGGTTGGAGATTCGACCCCTGGACGCGCCCGCACCCGGATCCAAGTTCGATCTGGAATGGATGCTGGCCGAGCAGTTCGGGGCGGCGGGGGAACCGGCGGGCATCACCGCCTCCCTCACCTTCACCACCGACCTGTTCGACCGCGGCACCGCCGCCACCATGGTGGACGGCTTCCTCGCGCTCCTGGACGCGGCAACTGCCGCCCCGGCGGCGGCGATCGGCACACTTGCCGTGACGCCCGCCGCGGGCACCCCGCTGCCCGCGCTCACCGTGCATCCCCACGACGAAGCCACCGTCGTGGTGAATCCGCAGCCCGCCCCAGCCCGCCGGGCCTACCGCGCCCCGCGGACCGACGCCGAACGCACCCTCGTCGACGCCTTCGAGACCGTGCTGGAATCCCCGCGAATCGGCGTGGACGACAACTTCTTCGATATCGGCGGCAACTCCATGGGCGCGGTCCGCCTGGTCACCCTGGTGCGCGAACACACCGGCATCCCCATGCCCCTGCAGTGGATGTTCCTCGACCCGACGCCCGCCGCGCTGGCGCAGCGCCTGGTCGAGGCCGCCGACCAGCCGGGGGTGGAGGCGTCCATGCGGGTGCTGCTGCCGATGCGCCCGCGGGGCGACGCGCCGGCCCTGTTCTGCGTGCACCCGGCCATCGGACTGGCCTGGTGCTACGGCGGATTGGTCCAGTACATCGACGGTGACCGCCCCATCTACGGCATCCAGTCGCCCGGCGTCACCGACGGCGGCACCGCCGACCGCACCGTGCGCGAACTGGCCGTCCGGTACGTCGAGGAGATCCTCCACGTCCAGCCCGAGGGCCCGTACCACCTGCTCGGGTACTCGGCCGGCGGGCCGCTGGCGCACGCCATGGCCGTCGAATTGCGCCGCCGCGGTGCGGAGGTGCCATCCCTGGTCATGATCGACTCGCGCGCCGACGTCGCGGTGCCCGACGACAGCGCCCTCCCGCCGCTGTCGATGCTGCTGGCCGAATTCGGCGGCATCGACATCCCGCCGGAGCTCGAGCACCTCACGCCCGCCCAGGCGGCGGATCTGCTGGCGGCATCCGGAATCACCTTCTCCGCAACCGATCTGGAGAACTTCTACAGCGATCTGCAACACCTGCTGCGCCAGATCGCGGCCCACGAGCACGAGGTTTTCGACGGCGACCTGCTCTTCTTCGCCGCCGCCCACAACCCGGACCCCAACCCGAACGTCACCACCTGGCGGCGGTATATCGGCGGCAGCATCCAGGATCGGCCGCTCCCGTACAGCCACAACGAGATGATCACCGCCGAGGCGCTGGCCGTCATCGGACCCCTCGTGGACGCCTACCTGCGGCGGTGATGCCGCGCAAAGCGCGCGATCTCGCGCCGCCGCTGGGGAAGAATGGGCGCTGGAAACCCGGTCGGCTACGGAAGGTTCGGGCAAGTGTGGGTGAACGGGAAGCGGCGGCTGCTGGGCGCGGCGGCGGTGGGGCTGGGTGCACTCGGCGCGGGCGAGCTGCTCGCCGCGGCCAGGGGCGGGTCCGTGCTCGACGGAATCGGGCGGTTGGCCGCCGACTACGCGCCTGTGCCGGTGGTCGAGACCATGGTGGCGCAGGCCGGGGAGCACGACAAGGAGATGACCCGGCTCGGGGTGGCCCTCGGCGGCGTCGCCGCGGCCGCCGGGATGGCCCTGCTGCCGCCGCGGCTGCGGACCCCCGCGGCGGTGGCCTTCGGCGCGGGAACGGCGGCCGCGGCACTGCGCAGCGCCAACCGGTCGGTGCCCAGCGCGGTCGGCGGCGTGGCCGCGGCGGCGCTACTGCGTGCGGGACTGCGCAGCTCCACCGCGCCCCGTCACGGATTGCTGTGGGCGGCAGCGGGAACCGGCATGCTCGCCGCCGCCGAGGTGCTGGTGCGCCGCGAGGACCTGCGGTACCGCGAGGTGGCGCGGCGGTCCGGGTCGTGGGGTGCGCACGCGCCTGTCCCCGAGGACGGCCTCGGGCCGGAACCGGGACTGTCGCCCCTGATCACACCCGCGGGCAAATTCTATGTGGCGGACGTGAATTCGCGGCCGCCGCGCATCGATCCCGCCCAGTGGCGGCTGGCCATCGGCGGCCGGGTGGCCCATCACCTGCGGCTGTCGCTGGCCGATCTGGCCGAGCAGGCCGTGGAATTCGATGCCGTCATGGTGTGCGTGCACAATACGGCCGGCTCGGGCCGCTGCGGCAATGCCCGCTGGTTCGGTGTCCCGCTGACCGCGCTGCTCGACCACGCCGTCCCCGAAGCCGGGGCGACCCGGCTGGTCACCCGCGCCGCCGACGGCTACACCATCTCGCTGCCGCTGGAACCGCTGCGCACCGGCGAATGGCCCGGCTACCTGGTCATCGGCATGAACGGCGAACCGCTGCCGCCCGAACACGGCTTCCCCGCACGGGTTTTCGTGCCCGGCATCTACGGGCAGTATTCCGGGGCGAAGTGGATCACCGAGCTCGAACTCGCCGACGACACCCATGTCGACTACTGGTGCAAGCGCGGCTGGCCGGTCGAGCCGCTGTGGGTGCGCCCGCAGGCCCGCATCGATGTGGCGACCTGCGGCGGCACGGGTTCCGGCAAGTTCATGGTCGCCGGCGTGGCCTGGGCCCCGCCCCACGGGGTCGCGGGCGTCGAGATCCGCATCGACGAAACCGAATGGCTCCCGGTCGAACTCGGCTCCGAACTGGCGCCGGCCGCCTGGCGGCGCTGGCGTACCCTCGTCGATCTCCCGCCGGGCGCCCACACCCTGCAGGCCCGCGTGACCAGCCGCTCCGGCGAGGTCCAGGACTCGACCGAACGTCCGCCCTTCCCGTTCGGCCCGGGCGGCCTGCACACGGTCACGGTCACCGCCTAGTCCACTGCGGGCACCGGCCATGACATCTGTCATGGCGGAGTAGTGACGGACGACGGAGGTGCCGCGGACCCCGGCGGCCGACAGTAGAGCCATGAACGCTACTGCTGATGGCATCGCGGTCCAGCGGTCCGGGCACGGGACTGCCCCGGCCATCGAGATACGGGGGCTGGTCAAGACTTTCGCCGCGCCCGGTGGGACGGTGCGCGCCGTGGACGGACTGGATCTGACGGTACGGCCGGGTGAGATCGTCGCCTTCCTCGGGCCCAATGGCGCGGGGAAGACGACGACCATCGACATGCTGCTCGGCCTCGCCCGGCCCGATGCGGGGGAGATACGGGTCTTCGGCGCGACACCCGCGGAAGCCATTGCCGGAGGACGTGTTTCGGCGGTCATGCAGTCCGGCGGGTTGCTGCCCGACCTGACCGTGGGCGAGACCGTGCGCCTGATCGCCACCCTGCACGCGCGCCCGCGCCCGGTCCGGGAGGTGCTGGTGCGGGCCGGGATCGACGATATCGCCGACCGGCCCGTCGGGAAATGCTCCGGCGGCCAGCAGCAGCGGCTGCGTTTCGCGCTGGCCCTGCTGCCCGATCCCGACCTCGTCGTGCTCGACGAACCCACCACCGGCATGGATGTCGAAGGGCGGCGCGACTTCTGGCACGCCATCCGCGACGACGCCCGCCGCGGCCGCACCGTCCTGTTCGCCACCCACTACCTCGACGAGGCCGACGCCTACGCCGACCGCATCGTGCTGGTGCGGGCCGGGCGGGTGGTGGCCGACGGCAGCGCCGCCCGGATCAAGAGCCTGGCCGCGGGCCGCACCGTCAGCGCCACCCTGCCCGCCGCCGATCCGGTGCGACTGCTGGCCCTGCCCGGCGTCGACCAGGTGGAGCAGCGAGGCAGCCGGATCATCGTGCGCGCCAAGGACTCCGACGTGGTGGCCCGCTACCTGCTGACCGCCACCGAGGCCGTCGATCTGGAGATCTCCGGACACAACCTGGAGGACGCGTTCCTCGCCCTGACCACGACGGGAGACCACCGATGACAACCCTCGACACCCGGCCCGCACGACCGCTGGGCGGATTCCGGCCCGCCTTCCTGCGCCTGGAACTGCGGCGCACCCTGCGCGACAAGCGCACCGTCCTGTTCGCCCTGGTCATGCCGCCGCTTTTCTTCATCATTTTCGGCACCAGCGCCGACTTCCGCAGCCAGGCATCGGGTTCCGGCAACACCACCGGCTACGTCATGGTCTCCATGGCCGTCTACGGTGCGCTGCTGGCGACCTCCACCGGCGCGGCCCGGGTGGCCGTCGAGCGCGCGGTGGGCTGGAGTCGCCAGCTGCGCCTGACCCCGCTGCACCCGCTGGCCTACATGGCCACCAAGATCCTGGTGGCCATGGTGCTCGGATTGCTCTCGGTCACCGTGGTTTTCGTTGCCGGGGCCATCTTCGGCGCACACCTGCCGGCGTCGGCGTGGGTGAGCTGCTTCCTGATCGCCTGGCTGGGCTCGCTGGTCTTCGCCGCCTTCGGCCTGTTCATGGGCTACCTGCTGCCCGCCGAGAACGTCATGCAGCTGCTCGGCGTCTCCCTGGCCCTGCTGTCCTTCGCCGGCGGCCTGTTCAACCCGCTGCACGGCTGGTTCGAGATCGTCTCGAAACTGGTGCCCACCAACGGAATAGCCGTCCTCGCCCGCGCCCCCTTCGCCCAGCCCAGCGCGGCGGGCATCGTCCTGGCCATCGTGAACGTTGTGACCTGGGCGGCCGTTTTCACCCTCGGCTCCGCCTACCTCTTCCGCCGTGACACCGCCCGCTGAACGATCCGGGGACGCCGGTCCGGCCGAGCACACCGCCCGGCCGGGCCTCGGCGCGGCTGTCGCCGCGGTGTGGCGCGGCTCCGCGGACCACGGCGGCCCGGACACGGAGCGATCCGTCCGCGGCACAGGCGGCCCGCGACTGTCGCCGCGACCGGTCCTGTTCGGTGTAGCGTCCGGCTCTGTGGACGAGGAGGAAGAGGGCATTCGGCGACGGCGGCGGTTCGGGTCGCTGTTCGCGGCGGTGTGGGCGGTGTATCTGATCGAGCCGTTGCGGCGGGGCTGGGAGCTGGACAATCCGGTGGCCCGGGTGTATACGCTCGCGGTGATCGTGGCCTTCGGCGCCTGCTACATCTGGTCCTACTGGCGGATCGTGCGGGGCGGCCGGCCGGTGGGCGGGGCGTGGCCGCCCAACCCCGAACCGCGCACGGTCCTGGTTCCCCTGCTCATGCAGGCGGTGCTGATCGCGGCGGCCGCGATCACCTTGCACTCCTCGATGCTGGGCATGAGCGTCTACATGGCCTCCTATATCGGCTTCAGCGCGCCGGTCCGGTGGGCGATTCCCCTCGAGCTGGTGCTCATCGTGGTGTTCGGGGTGGTGCCGCAGCTGGTCAGCGGTCAGCCACCGGACTGGGGGCTCATCCAGTCGATCGCGCTGGCGGGCTTCGCCGTCGGCGGGATTCGCGTGATCCTGGTGCGCAATCACCAGCTGTACCTGGCCCGCAAGCAGCTCACCGAGCTGGCCGTGGCGGAGGAACGGCTGCGGGTCGGGCGCGACGTGCACGACATCCTCGGCCACTCGCTGACCGTCATCACGGTGAAAACCGAACTGGCGCAACGACTCGTCGATCTCGACCCGGACCGGGCGAAAACCGAGATGGCCGATGTGGAGCGGCTGGCCCGGGAGGCGCTGGCCGGGGTGCGCACCACCGTCGGTGGCCTGCGTGAGGTGTCGCTGGCGGGTGAGCTGGCCAATGCCCGCACCGCGCTGCGCGCCGCCGAGATAGAGGCCGAGCTACCGGATTCCGACGATCTGCCGATCCGCCACAGCGTGGTGTTCGGCTGGGTGCTGCGCGAATCCGTGACCAATGTGGTGCGGCACAGCGGCGCGGCCCACTGCCGGGTGCGGGTCACCCCCACCAGCATCGAGGTGTCCGACGACGGCGTCGGCATGAGCGATTCGGCGCGCACCGGTTCCGGCCTGGCCGGCCTGCGCGAGCGGGTGCAGGCCACCGGCGGCGCCCTCACCCTCGCCAACCGGCCGGAGGGCGGATTGCGGGTGCTGGCAAGCTTTCCGGCGACCATCAAGGAGCCGGAATGATCAAACTGCTGCTCGCCGACGACCAGGCCCTGGTGCGCGGCGCCCTCGCCGCGCTGCTCAGCCTCGAGCCCGACCTCGAGGTCGTCGCCGAGGTGGGCCGGGGCGACGAGGTCCTCGCGGCCGTCGCGCGCACCGCTCCCGATGTGGCCCTGCTGGACGTGGAAATGCCGGGCCAGGATGGCATTTCGGCCGCGGCGCAGGTGCACGCGGCCCACCCTGAAGTCCGCATCCTCATGGTCACCACCTTCGGCCGCCCCGGCTACCTCCGCCGCGCCATCGACGCCGGAGCCTCGGGCTTCGTCGTCAAGGACACGCCCGCCCGCGAATTGGCCGATGCCGTGCGCCGCGTCCACATGGGCCTGCGCGTCGTCGACCCCGCCCTCGCCACCGAAACCCTCACCGCCGGAACCTCACCCCTGACCGCCCGCGAACGCGAAGTCCTCGCCGCCGCGGCCAACGGCGCCACCGCCGGCGCGATAGCCAAACAACTCCACCTGTCCGAAGGCACAGTCCGCAACCACCTGTCCTCCGCGATCGGCAAAACCGGCACCCGAACCAGAGCCGAAGCAGTCCGCGCCGCCGAACGCCTCGGCTGGCTCTGACCTGCCCCTCGCGCGTTCGAACCGTTGTCCGGGCAGACCTCAGAACCTCCCGCCGCGGCTGATGCGGCGGGAGCCGTCGGAGCCGCCGAAGGAGCCGGGGCCGTAGCCGCCGCTCCCGCCGCCGAAACCTCCTCCGCCGCGGCGGTATTCGTTGCCCATGCCGCGGAGCATGCCGTCGATGAGGATGCCGCCGAGGATGGCGCCGGTTTGGGAGCCGGAGGTGACGCGCTGCTGCTGGGCCTGCCAGTCGCGGACGGCGGCCTGGGCGGTGTGGAGGGCGCGGGCGCCGAGTTCGGCTGCGCGCTGGGCGGATTGCAGTGCGCGATCCGGGTCGGTGGGTGCGAGTTGCTCGGCCTGCTCGAGGCTGCGCTGGGCCTCGGCGAGGCGGGTGCGGGGTTCGGCGTCCACGCCGCCGCGGCGGGTGCTGATGAAGTCGGCCGCGGCATTGACCTGGCTGCGGGCGGCCGTGAGGGTCTGGTCGAGGCGGCGGCGCAGGTCGTCGGCGGCCCGCTTGCGGTCGGTCGCGGACGCGATGGCCTGATCGAGGGCGGTGTCGGCGGCGATGGCCTGCCGGAAGACACCGAGCGGGTTGGCGGCGGCGTCGGCGGTGGCCTGATCCAGCGCCGTGCGGGCAGCCGCTGTGGCGCTGGGTAATTCGGTCCCGCCATGTTCGGAGAGTCCGGACGCGGTGGCGAGGTCGCGGCGCAGTTCCTCGATGATCGCGGGCAATCCGGCGCGGGCCTGGTCGATATCGGTGGCGGCGGTGTCGACCGCGTCGAGCAGCGTGCGCGCGGCGTCCACGGCGGATTCGGCGGTACGGATGTCCGCGACCGCCGCGCCCTGCTGGCCGACGGGTTTGGCGACCGCGGCCCGGCCGTCCTCGATCGTCCGCTCCGCGAAGCCGATTCGCTCCTGCGCCATGCCCACGTTGTCGCGGATAGGCGCGAGCACCGAGGCCGGGTGGTCGGCCACCAGCTGAGCGAGCGTGGTCTGCGATTTCGGCAGCCGCGCGGTCAGTTCCACCATGGCCCGGGTCAGCGCGTCCAGCCGCTCCCCGGCATTGATGAGCAGATCGCGCATGGCGTCGAATTCGCCGACCTTGGCGTCGAGTTCCCGATTCGCGCTGCCGCAGCTGCTGATCAGCTCGACCAGCATCCGCTGCTGCTGGTCGGGCGTCTCGGGAATGTCGTCGTCGAGTTGCTGGCGAATCGAGAAGGCCTTGGCCAGCGCGTTCTTCGCGCCCGTGAGCGCCGCGGTGAACGGTGCGGTGGCCGTGCTCCCGAATTCGTCGGTGGCCAGCCGTAATTCCTCGGTGCTGGTGCGAATGGCGTTGTCGGTGTCGACGAGGGTTTCCTTGGAAAGTGCGTCCAGGACCACGAGGGGGAGGGCTTCCAAGGCCGCGGTATCGGTCGGATCGGTCTTGCGAGCCGACTCCATCACCGACCGTTCGCGCCGCGTCTTGCGCCGCCGTGACCACAGCCACACACCGAGCACCGCCAGCACCACCACCAGCGCCAGGATCAGCAGCGGCCCGAGACCGACAGCGCCGGACCCGCTCATGGCGTGTGACAGCCCGCTCGCCGTGGCCAGCCCGGCCCCGGCCCAATCCCCGGCCCGCAGTTTGGGTTCGACCTGGTCGATCAGCAGCTTGTCGAGGTCCTTGTCGCTGACCGACTTGGGCAGGGTCCCGGTGAACGCGTAGGCCCGATCGTCCACGGCCACTGACAGCAGCACGTCCCGATCCCCGAACCCGGACAGCCGCGCGGTCTGCTCACCCCACGAATGTGTGTCCATCCCATTGAAATTGCGCACGTAGACGACCCACAGCCGCTCGTGGTCGCGCGAATACAGCGAGTCGATGGCCTGTTGCAGTTCCGCGGTCTGTCCCGGATCGAGCGCACCGGCATTGTCGGTCACATAGCCGGGCAACCGCAGCGGCGCATCGGCCGTGGCCGGTGCGGCCCGCCCGCCGACGAGGGCCGAGGCCAGGAGCAAGCCGATCACGAGAAGGAACAGCTGCTTCGATAGCCGCATGCTCCGAATCTAACTCTGGAACACTGAGGGTCGGTTTCTTCTGCACCCTGTGTCGAGGGCCATGACTACGATCGGGGAGTGATCACGATCGATTCGCCCTACACGGGACATGTCTCGCCCGGCTCCAACCCGCAGCAGCGCGAGGTGCCGGGTGCGCGCATCGTGAAAATGTCGGTGGGCGCCATGGACAACAACACCTATCTGGTGCAGTGCGCCGCCACCGGCGCGACGCTACTCATCGATGCCGCCAATGAGGCGGACCGGATTCTCGAGCTCATCGGCCAGGAGGCGCCGGGCCGGGTGGAACTCATCGTCACCACGCATCAGCACCGGGACCACTGGATGGCGCTGCCGGATGTCGTGAAGGCGACCGAGACTCCCACCGCCGCCCACGCGCTGGACGCCGACCCGCTGCCCGTCACCCCGGCCCGGCTGCTCGCGGACGGCGACCGGTTCCAGGTCGGTGAGCTGGAGCTGGAAGCCATCCACCTGCGCGGGCACACGCCCGGCTCGGTCGCGCTGGCGCTCACCGACGGTGCCGGCCGCACGCACATCTTCTCCGGTGATTCGCTGTTCCCGGGCGGCGTCGGCCGCACCCTCTCACCGGAGCAGTTCACCTCGCTGCTCGGCGATGTCGAGACCAAACTCTTCGGCCGCTACCCGGACGACACCGCGGTGTACCCGGGCCACGGCGACGACACCACCCTCGGAGTGGAGCGCCCGCAGTTGCCCGAGTGGCGGCGACGCGGTTGGTGAAACTCCGGAACCGCCCGATCGAACCGGACCGTCTGGTCCGGGACATGACCTCCGTCAACCCCCCGGGCGGACACGGTGTGCTGCGCTGGGTCCGGCGACTGCTCATCGGTTCGCTGCTCATGAGCGTCCTGGTGGTGGGCGGTACCGCCGTGCGGGTCTGGCAGGTGGCCCGCATCGACGACTACACGCCCGCCGACGCCATCGTGGTGCTGGGCGCGGCTCAATACGACGGCACGCCGTCGTCGGTGTTCGAGGCGCGACTGGACCAGGCGTACAAGCTGTTCCGCAAGCAGATCGCGCCCATGATCGTCACCGTGGGCGGCAAGCAGGTCGGTGACAACTACACCGAGGCGGCGTCGGGCAAGAACTATCTGAAAGACCGTGGCGTGCCGGAGGATCGGATCCTGGCGGTCGAAACCGGTTCCGACACCCTGCAGAGCGTGGAGGCGGTGTCGAGAGCGCTACGGGCGCGCGGTAAGTCGTCGGTGGTGCTGGTCAGCGACCCCTGGCATTCACTGCGCACCCGCACCATGATGCGTGATGCCGGGCTGGCCGCCTGGACCGCGCCCACCCGCACCGGCCCGGCGGTGTACACCCGGGAATCGCAGGCGCACGGCATCTTCCGGGAGACCTTCGCCCTGCTCTGGTACCAGCTGACCCATTTCTCGGCGGATTTCAAATACACGGCGGATCAGTGAGCGATGAACGCACGTATCGACTATGACGGTGTGTACTCCGAGGCCGATCGGGAGCGCATGGTGCCCGAAACCGAGCGCACCGCGGGACTGAGCTGGTCGCCGTGCCCGGCCCGGCGCAGCGAATTCGCGCGGGATCGGGCGCGGGTGCTGCATTCCGCGGCGCTGCGACGGCTGGCGGACAAGACGCAGGTGATGGGGCCGCGCGACGGGGACACCCCGCGCACGCGGCTGACCCATTCGCTGGAGGTCGCCCAGATCGGCCGCAGCATCGCCGACAGCCTGGGCTGTGATCCCGATCTGGTGGATCTGGCCGGGATGGCGCACGACATCGGGCATCCGCCCTACGGCCACAATGGCGAGCAGGCGCTCGACCAATTCGCCGACGCACACGGCGGTTTCGAGGGCAATGCGCAGAACCTGCGCATCCTCACCCGGCTGGAGCCGAAGGTCATCGACGATCAGGGCGTCAGCTTCGGGCTCAACCCGACCCGGGCCGCGCTGGATGCCGTCATCAAATACCCCTGGGGCAGAACGGGTCCCCGCTCCAAGTTCGGCGCGTACGGCATCGACATGGACCGCTTGGACTGGGTCCGCAAGGGCGCGCCGGATCGCCGCCAGTGCCTGGAATCGCAGATCATGGACTGGTCCGACGATGTCGCGTACTCGGTGCACGATGTCGAGGACGGGGTGATCGTGGGCCGCATCGATCTGCGGGCACTGGCCGACCCGGTCGAACAGGTCGCGCTCGCGGAACTCGGTGCGCGCCAGCATCCTTCGCTGGCACTGGAGGAGCTGGTCGCCGCCGCGCAGCGGCTCTCGGAGATGCCGGTGGTCTCCGCCGCCGCCGAATACGACGGCTCCCTGCGCGCCTCCGTGGCCCTGAAACGGCTGACCAGCGACCTGGTGGGCCGTTTCGCCACCGCCGCGGTCGAGGCCACCCGCGCCGCCTGGGGCGGCCGCCAATTGTCGCGCTACACCGCCGATCTGGAGGTGCCGCGCATCGCGGCCGCCGAGGTCGCGGTGCTCAAGACCATGGCGCTGCGCTACGTGCTGTCCGACCCTATCCACCGGGTGCGCCAGGCCGGGCAGCGCGAGCGCATCCTGCTGGTCGCCAACCGGCTGCTGGAAGCTGCCCCGCACGGGCTGGACCGGCTGCTGCTGCCGTGGTGGGAGGCGGCCGGTGACGACACCGCGCGGGTGCGGGTGATCGTCGACCAGATCGCGTCCTACACCGAGAGCCGCCTGGAACGGGTCGCCGCCGCGATACCCTGAATCCGGTGGAACCGGCGGCAGGGGGCGCGATGACCCGCGAGGTGGACGGCATAGTCGACCTGGATCGGTACCCGCTGGACCGGAGGTCGGTGGCACGGCTGCGCGAGGTGATCGAGCGGGCGCAGGCGGACTTCCTGGTCAGCGGTGTCACCGTGCTGCCCGAATTCCTGCGCCCCGCCGCGGTGACCGAGATGGCCGCGGATGTGCTCTCCGACGGGCTCGGCGACGCCATGCGGTTCGAGTACACGGTCGCGTGCGACCGGATTCCGGATTCCTCGCCGCTGAAGGCGCTCTACCACTGGGAACCATTGCGGGCGTTCGTGTCCCACCTGGTGGGGGAGCAGGCGTACCGCTCTGCCGACGAGCTGGGGGCCATGACGGTGCAGATCCACGAGAACGGGGATGTGCAGGACTGGCACTACGACATGTCCGATTACACCGTGATGCTGCACATCGTCGCGCCGGAGCGGGGCGGGGCGCTCGAATACATTCCGCTGCCCGGGGCTTTCATCGAGCGCGGGGGCGGGCTGCCCATGCGGCACCGGCACATGGTGAAGATGCTGCCGACCGTGCCGGGGACGCTGGTGCTGCACGCCGGGCGGCGATCACGGCATCGGGTGACACCGGTGCAGGGGGAGATTCCGCGGGTGAGTGTGCACATGGCGTTCAATTCGCGGCCGGGGCAACGGCTCAATGCCCACGTGCGGCGGCATCTGTTCGGGCGCGAGGAGTGATACCGACCCATCGCGGGGTGCGCGTCCGCACCGGCTCCGAATCGGGAGGTCCCGCTGATCAGTTCGCGGCGTGCATGGCCACATAGTGCGCGATGCATTCGCCCGGTGGGCCGTCGGCCGCGATGCGGCCCTCGTCGAAGACCAGCACCCGGTCGAAGTCGGCGAGCAGGTCCAGATCGTGTGAGACCACGATCAGCTGCTGCGGAAGTTCGTGCAGCAGACGGGAGATGCGGCGGGTGTTGCGCAGGTCGAGCAGCGTGGTGGGCTCGTCGAACACCACATACTTCGGTCCCACCGACAGCACCGCGGCGATCGCGAGCAGCTGCTTCTGCCCGCCGCTGAGCAAATGCGCCGGGTGGTCGCGGAATTCGGTGAGGCCGTATTCGGCCAGGGTCGCGCCGACGCGGTCCGGGATCTCGGATTTGGCGACGCCGTGGTGCTTGAGCCCGAAGGCCAGATCCTCGGCGACGGTCGGCATGACGATCTGCACATCCGGATCCTGGAAGACGAATCCGACCAGTTTGCGAACGGCCCTGCCCTGCTTACGGGTATCGAGCCCGTCGACCCGCACCCGCCCGTCGGTGGGCACCTGCAGCCCGTTGAGCAATCGCGCGAACGTGGACTTGCCGGACCCGTTGGAACCGATGACGGCAATCCGGTTCTCGCTCAGGCGCAGATCGAGGTCGCGCAGCACCGCGCGCTCCCCGAATCGATGCGAGACGCCGTCGAGTTCGATCATGCCCGCGCCGGAATCATCGGATACGCCTTGCGGACCGCCACCGCGGCCAGCGAGCCGACCACGGTCTTGAACACGTCGCCGGGCAGGAACGCCACCGAGGTGGTGATCGCCTTGCCCAGCGAGATGTGCGCGGCGGCGGCCATCCACGGAATGCCGATGACGTACAGCACGATCGCGCCGCCCAGGAAGTTGATCAGCAGGGCGATGGGCAGGTTGTAGTACCGCCACAGGCGCTCGGTGAGCAGTCCGATCACCAATGCGCCGATCGGATAGGCGATCACGAAGCCACCCGTCGGGCCCATGATCACCGACAGCCCGCCGCGTCCGCCCGGCAGCACCGGCAGGCCGGCGAAGACCAGCACATCGAACAGCAGGATGGCCAGCGCGCCGCGCTTGGCGCCCAGAATCGACCCGGCCAGGATGACGCCCAGGGTTTGCGAGGTGAACGGCGCGAAGGCTCCCGGTAGCTGAATGAGCGGGAAGAATCCCAACACCACCATGATTGCCGCGAACAGCGCGATCTGCGCCAAATCCCTACTACGCACCGAGGCATCCTAAATGGCCGCGGTTCGGACCCTTCAGTCCAGGCCGCGGGCGTCCAGCGCCTCGCCGACCCCGTCGGCCATGCGGAGTGTGCGGATCAGTAGCGGAACCAGGAAGACTGTGCTGCGCTCGATACCGCGGGCGCGTTGCGCCGAGCGCACGAGTTCGGCCTGGTCACGGATGACGGGGATGAATCGGATGGTCATGGCGACCAGCAGGCCCACGCGCTCGGGGCGGACGCCCAGCGGCCGGAGCGGACCGAGCGCCCGCTCGATGGTCTCGACCATGGCCGACGTACGTGTGGTGAGTGTCACCAGATTGGCCAGCAGGACCAGCGTGAGCAGTCGCTCGCCGACCAGGATGGCGGTGTGCCAGCCGGTGAAGAGCACCTGCGCGACCACGATCAACGCCAGAAACGGTGCCAGCCCGAGTAACTGCCGCCCGGTCGTCCGCCACGGAATCCGCGCGACCGCATACAAACCCAGCACCGCCGCCAGCGCGACCCCCACCCACACGACCGACGGCACGAAGAACAACGCCGTCCCCGCGACCGCCAGCACCAGCACCTTCACCCCGGCGGGCACGGCATGCACCGGCGTCCGGGCGTCGTGATAGAGGCTGAGCACCGATAGATCCTCGCAGTCTCCCCCGCCTCTCCGCGATTCGGCGCACAGCAGCGAGCCGCTGACCGTCGCGGAGGCGTGCCGGCGGTCGAGTGCCGAACCCATCTCGGACGTCCCCGGCGAGTTACCCCCCTCGCAACGAGATCAGTCGTCACGTTCCCGACGATCCACGACGGGGACGGGTAGGGGAGGGCTGCTGTTCTGTGCTGTGCGCCGAATCGCGCGGAGGCGGGGGAGCTAGACTCGCTCCGTGGCAGGCCGACTTCCGGACCGCGATATCGCGGCGATTCGTGAACGTGTCCGGATCGAGGATGTCGTGGGTGAGTACGTCACTCTCAAGCGCGCCGGCGCCGACTCCATGAAGGGCCTGTGTCCCTTCCACGACGAGAAGTCCCCGTCCTTCCACGTGCGCCCCAATCACGGCGTCTTCCACTGCTTCGGCTGCGGTGAGGGCGGCGACGCCTTCGCCTTCCTGCAGAAGATCGAGCACGTCGGTTTCGTCGAGGCGGTCGAGCAGCTGGCCGACCGCATCGGCTACAAGATCAACTACGAGGGTGGCGGCACCTCGGTGCAGCGCGACCGCGGCACCCGCTCCCGCCTGGTCGCCGCCAATGCCGCCGCGCACGAGTTCTATGTCTCCCAGCTCGGCGAGCCCGGCGCGGAAGCGGCCCGCAAGTACCTCACCGACCGCAACTTCGACCACAACGCCGCCCGCCAGTTCGGCTGCGGCTACGCCCCCGGCGGCTGGGACACGCTCACGAAACACCTGCTGCGCAAGGGTTTCGACTTCAAGGAGCTGGAGGCAGCGGGTCTGTCCAAGCAGGGCCAGCGCGGGCCCATGGACCGTTTCAACCGCCGCCTGCTGTGGCCCATCCGCAATCTCGGCGGTGAGGTCATCGGCTTCGGCGCCCGCCGGCTGTACGACGACGACACCATGACCGCCAAGTACATCAACACCTCGGAAACGTTGCTGTACAAGAAGTCTCAGGTGCTGTTCGGCCTCGACCATGCCAAGCGCGAGATCGCCAAGGGTCACCAGGCCGTCGTCGTCGAGGGCTACACCGACGTCATGGCCATGCACATGGCGGGCGTCAAGACCGCTGTCGCCTCCTGCGGCACCGCCTTCGGCGACGAGCACCTCGCCATCCTGCGCCGCCTGCTCATGGACGACAACTTCTGGCGCGGCGAGATCATCTACACCTTCGACGGCGACGAGGCGGGCCAGGCCGCTGCCCTGAAGGCCTTCTCCGGCGAC
This sequence comes from Nocardia sp. NPDC059154, assembly GCF_042755705.1. NCBI lineage: Bacteria > Bacillati > Actinomycetota > Actinomycetes > Mycobacteriales > Nocardiaceae > Nocardia > Nocardia sp. NPDC059154. The sequence goes on along the minus strand of NZ_JBHZCS010000037.1, from coordinate 91,194 downwards.
CAGAAACTGGCCGGCCAGACCTACATCGCCGTGGCCCCCGACGGCCTCGACCCCTGCGAACTCCGCCAGCGCAATGGCGACGGCGCGGTCCGCGACCTGGTCGCCCGCCGAGTCCCGTTGTACGAGTTCGTCATCCGCGGCCTGCTCGCCGAACACAATCTGGATTCCCCCGAAGGACAGGTCGAGGCGCTGCGTCGCGCCGTCCCCGTCGTCTCCCAGATCAAGGACTTCGCCCTCCGCAAGGCATACGCCACCAAACTGGCCGGCTGGGTCGGCTGGGACGACATCCAGCAGGTCGTACGCCGCGTCGGCGATGAAGCCCGCAAGGGCGCCCGCACCGGCGCCAAACCCGGCATCCCCGAACGCCAAGCGCGCCAAGAGGTCACCGAGCACCCCGCCGCCCGCCCCAACCCCCACGACCCGACTCTGCTCCCGCAGCGTCAAACCCTGGCCGCCGCACTGCAATACCCCGCCTTCGCGGGCCCCGTCTTCGATGCCCTGGAGCCGGAAGCCTTCACGCAGCCCGCCTACATCGCGGTCCGCGCCGCCATCGCCGAGGCCGGTGGCACCGCCAGCGGTCTGGCCGGCGCGGAATGGGTCGCCACGGTCGCCGACAACACCGAAGACCTCACCCTGCGGGCGCTGGTCTCCGAACTGGCCGCCGAGCCCCTCCCGGTGAAGTCCGCCGAGGACATCCCCCGCTTCGTCACCGGCGTCCTGGCCCGCACGCAGGAGTCCTGGGTCGGCCGTCAGATCGCCGAACTGAAGTCCAAACTCCAGCGCATCTCCTCGACCGAACAGCCCGACGGCTACATGGCCCTGTTCGGCGACCTGGTCGCCCTGGAGCAGTACCGGAAGAGCCTGCTCACCCAGGCCATGGGCAACTCGGGCGACTTCGCCGTAGGCAGCTGACCCCCGCTGGCAGGCGGCGAAGCCCGCCGCCGGTGCCCTTCAGGGTGCACTGACAAGCCTGCCGACTCTGGATCGGCAGGCTCCCGGTTCGAATCTCAGCTGGGGTGGGGCAACGCCCCAATCCCTCAGCGCCGCAGTTGATCCTGCGGCACGAGAATGGTGGTGCGCTCGTCCAGCGGCACCATCGGTTCCAGCTTCGGCTGGGTGCTCAGCTTGTCCGCGAGCTTCTGCCGCCCCATCATCACGACCTTCCGCGTGACAGGGCTCTCGCTGATCGCGCGGGTCGTCTTACTGATCTGCTCATACCGAGCCCGCCCGGCCTTGGCGCCCAGCACATACCCGGCCGCAACACCGATGATCAACCGCAGCATCCCGAGAAGCTCCTCCCATAGACCAGCCTGCCCCCACATCCTGCCCGACCCCACCCCCACCTGTCGATCCGGCACCCCACCCACATCCCCGCAGGTAGAGCCGCGATTTGGGAACTGTACAACCGATACGCTAAAGTTTTCCCCGGCCGGTCCGAGAGGGCCAGCCAGGGAAACAATCCCCTATAGCTCAATTGGCAGAGCAGCCGACTGTTAATCGGCAGGTTTCTGGTTCGAGTCCAGATGGGGGAGCCGAAAAGGCCCCTGACCAGCGGTTCACCCCGCAAGGTCAGGGGTCTTTTTCCTATTCGTCCCCGAAACCCTCAACTAAGTCTCACCAGAGTCATTGTCCGGGAGCCCCAGAGTCTCTCGAACCCGCTGCAATTGATGATTCGCATTCACCGGATCGCGGAACGTCCAATCGAACGACGGGAAGATCAAATCGACGTCATAGGAGGACGGCGGCGGATTCTCGCGCTTGTGGACCTGGAGCCGCTCAACCGCGGCGCATCCTGTCCCTGGGTGAGGTCCAATGGGACCGCACCATGACCATCGGGCATGTGGACCGACTGCGCCGCGCGCGAGAGTTGTTGTCGGCCAAGAGATACGACACCAGCGAAACGATTTTGACCTGCTGCAGCGGGGCAGGATTCGACGAGAACCTCCAGACCGCCGGTATTGCCCCCGGGTAGCGGTCCCAGGATGCGGACGCCCCGATGCTAGTCGATCTGAACACTGTCTACGCCGAGATGTAGCGGGTATACCGGCTGTGGCCAGCTGTCAGTTGCAAACCGCTAGAACGCTTTTCATCATCAAAGCCGTGGGTGCCAGAACTAGCTAGAACCCAAGTACGCGGAATGAGGGTTCAGCCGACCGGGAGTTTCACCACCGCATTGGGGCCCCGGTCGGTGACGTATACGTTGTCCCGCGTGTCGACCGCCATACCCTGGGGGTCTTTGAGCCCGGTGAACGGCAACGTGGTCGGCGTCGACGCGCCCGCCGCCAACCTCGCCACCGATTCGTTACCCCAGTCGACGACGTACACGTCTCCCGCCCTGTCGACCGCCACACCCCGGGGATCTTTGAGCCCGGTGAACGGCAACGTGGTCGGTGCCGCCGCGCCCGCCGCCAACCTCACCACCCGCTCGGTACCCAATTCGGTGACGTACACGTTGCCCGCCTTGTCGACCGCTACACCCAGGGGATCTTGGAGCCCGGTGAACGGCAGCGTCGTCGGTGCCGACGCGCCCGCCGCCAACCTCATCACCCGATCATTGGCCCGGTCGGCGACGTACACGTCTCCCGCCGTGTCGACCGCCACACCCCGGGGATCTTTGAGCCCGGTGAACGGCAACGTGGTCGGTGCCGACGCGCCCGGCGCCAACCTCACCACCCGATTGTTACTCGTGTCGGTGACGTATATGTTGCCCGCCGTGTCGACCGCCACACCCTGGGGATTCTTCAGGCCGGTGAACGGCAACGGGCTCGGCGTCGACGCGTCCGCCGCCAATTTCACTACCCGGTCGTTACCCATGTCAGTCACGTATACGTTGCCCGCCGCGTCGACCGCCACATCGGTGGGCAGGCTGACGCCGGTGAACGGCAGTGGAGTCTGTGGCGAGTAGGCCGGGGCGATAGATGTCGGCGAGTTGCCACCGCCGCCTGATTCTCGTTGGACACTGATGACGACACCTACGGCGGCCACCACCGCAACCGCGACCGCGGCCGCGAGCAGCCCGGCGGTCTTGGGCGACAATCTGATTCGCCGCCCATGGCGCGCGGCCACGCCCCCGGTGGTGCTGACCGCGGAATCGCCCACCGCGGCGCGGGCCGCTGCGGCCAGCTCGCGCACGGTCTGGTAACGATCGTCGGGATTTTTGGCCATTCCCTTGGCGATGACCGCATCGAACGCAGTCGGTACATCGGGTGTAGTGGTGCTGGGACGCGGGGGTGGGGTGTGCAGGTGATGGGCTATCACGCCCTGCATCCCCAATTCGCTCGCAAACGGCGGCTGGCCGGTCAGGCACTCGTACAGCACGCACGTCAACGCGTACACGTCCACTCGGGCATCGGCCTTGACCTCCGCGCTGATCTCCTCCGGCGCCATGTAGGCGACGGTGCCGATGGTCTCGCCGATCGCGGTCAGCGTACGGTCGTCGGCGGCGTGGGCGATCCCGAAGTCGATCAGGGAGGCGAACTCATCCGCGCCTAGCAGGATGTTGGTGGGTTTGACATCGCGGTGGACCACACCGACGTCGTGGGCCGCCTGCAGCGCGCCGGCCACCTGCGTGATGATCGCCACTGCCCGCTGCGGCGACAAGGCCCCTTCTTGCGTGATCACCTTGCGCAGATCGGTGCCCTCGATCAACCGCATATTCAGATAGAGCCGACCGTCGATGTCGCCGAAGTCGTGGATGGGGATCACATGCGGCTCGGTCAACTGTGCCACCGCCCGGCACTCCCGGCGGAACCGCTCACGCAGCCGCTCGTCATCGGCGAAGCGCTCGGGCAACACCTTGAGCGCCACCACCCGGTTGGTCAGCGAATCATGCGCCCGCCACACCTGTCCCATGCCGCCCTGACCCAGCAGTGACAGCAGCCGATAGCGTCCGAACATCTCCGCTGGCCCCCACGTGGCATCCACGCCACGTGCTGACTTGTCATCCATTGCGCCGTCCCGTGACCACCCGACTGGCAAACGGTGTACTTGCTTGCATTCCAACCCCCGCCTGTCAGCGGGTAGCCCACACTAGTTGATTTAGCCAGGCCAGACAGTCGATAGTCGGCGCTATCGTCGGCGCGCGAATTTCCCAGCCATGCTCATGCTGGCAAGTACGCGGCCAGGCACTGCCCCGCCACCGGTGCGAGTACGCGGATCGTGCCCAGAAATCCGCCAACAAACCTGTCGCAAATTCAGCGTACCTCTGAGCCATACGACCAACCGGGCGACGTTCGCTGGGCCGAACGTTGGATTGCGCAGTATCTGATTTAATCGCGCTCGGTTCATCGACGATTCATCAAAGGTGGTCCAGTGCAAGAAGGTTGTATTGGACTGGTACGCGAAGCGCCTGAAAGGCGGAATCGACGAGACGCCGCGCGAGAATGTCGCGTCAGGCGTCGATTCGATGGACGCATTACAGTTCGCCCTGCTCATGCTCTGGGTCCAACTGCATGCCGAGCCCGGGCCGCTGTAATGGCCGCTCGGTGGTGTCGGCCCCGAGATGACATGAACACCGTCTACGCCGAGGTGTAGCGGCAGCCGGCTCTTCGGCTACCTCAACTCCATGCCGAGAGCACGTCGGCGGCGTTCCATACCAGATCGACGGTGTCGGTGAGAGTTTGCTCGATACCGGCCAGGGATACGACGACCAACGCTGTTTCGTGCGGCTCGAAGCCTGGAATGCTGGCGATTCCGCGGGTGAGTTCGGCGAGGTCGTGGCGGTCGAACGGGGTGCCGAGCCACTTGATCGATCCGGTGAAGATCACTCGATTGGCGATGGGGGAGCGGTCGGCGCCGACGATGTCGATCTCGGGGTTGAATGCGCGGTTCCACCAGCCGCCGACAGTGGTGACATCCTTCCACTGCAGTCCTCCCGCGAGCGCACTGAGTTCGAGCGCATCTCGTACGAGGGGTTCGACAGCTTTTCCGCGCCAAGAGGTCCAGCGCCGTGCGAACAGCTCGTAGGCGGCGTTGCTTCGCCCGCGTCGAACCAGGTCTTGAACCGAGCGCAGGGTAGCGAGGTAGAGCCGCAGGTTGCTGTCGGCAACCCGGTAGAGGGCCGGCTTTCCCGGTTTGACCGACAGTGGCTGGTCCACGGCCAACACTTGCTTCTCCGTCGAAAGGCGGTGCAGCAGAGGCGATAACGTTCCGGATGGTAATGCGCCGCTGCGGCTGCCCGCCGTAGCGGCGATGGTGGCGTGGGTGCGTTCTCCGCTGCCGATCGCTTCGAGAACACGCCGCGCCTGGTCCGGAACGGGAAACTCGGCGAGGAGGGTGCACTCGGGCACTCCGAACAGCGGCGCGGCAGGGTCGCTGCATTCGCGTCGCACGAACTCGAGTGGCGGCAGCCCGGGCGGCCAACTGCGCAAGATGCCCGGCAGCCCGCCGGTGATCAGATGCGCGTCGATGCTTTCGGCCGCGTCGAGTCCGAGAGCGCGACCGACTTCGGCGGGGTTGAGCGGATCGAGGACGAGGTTGTCGGCTCGCCCGTAGAAGGGTCGGTCGTAGGCGGTGAGCCTTTCCATCATGTGAATGTCGCTGCCCAGCAGAAGCAGCAGAACCGGGCGTTGCTGCAGCAGTCTGTCCCACGCTGTTTGCAGCGCGCCGTCGAAGACGTCGTCTTGTTCTGCCAGCCAAGGCAATTCGTCGATCACAACAATGGTCGGTGTGTCGCCCAGCGCGGTCGCCAACACTCGGAAAGCGTCGGGCCACCCGCTGATGCTCTCGGGGAGGGTCTCGGGATCAGGGGCGATCCCTGAGCCCTTCATCTCTGCCAGAAACATCGCGAGCGATTCGGATACGGGCATGCCCTTGGTGGCGGTGAAGTACATATACGGCACCTGGGCCGCATCGCAGAACTCCTGGACAAGCCGTGATTTTCCGACCTGCCGCCGCCCTCTGATGGCAACGGCGACGCCCATGTGGGTCTCCGTGACACGCTGCACGCGAGTCTGCAGAAGTCCCAGCTCGACTCTCCGTCCGACGAATCCCGTCGTCACCACCACTCCTAGGTAGTTGAAATCTATGTAGATGACATCTACATAGATTCAATCTACATGGTTGGCTCTGGTATTCGTCGGAGATCCTCTCAATTGTTGATACAACGGCCTTGTTGTGGGCGCGGATCGCTCGATGTCAGCGTGAGGATGCGATCACCGGGGTGAGTACGTCGTGGATCAGTTCGTCGACGGCGCGGCCGGAATCGGTCGTCGTTACTGATTGGGTCGAACGGAGAAGGTTGCGACCCTGGGCGATCGGATGGGTTGGCGCGGAACATGTCTCGCGGGATGCCAGTGGTCTGTGCAGACTCACGGGTATGGATCGTAGTTTCTATGCGGGTCGGGTTGCTGTGGTTACCGGGGCGGGGGCCGGGATCGGGCGGGAGCTGGCCGTGCGGCTGGGGCGGGAGGGGGCGTCGGTGGTGCTGTTGGACACGAATGAAGGGGCGCTGGGGGAGACGGCGGGGATGGTCAGGGGTGGGGACGGGGAGGTGGTGGGGCTGGTGGCCGATGTCGCTGATCCGGAGCGGATGGGGGAGGTTGCGGCCGAGGTGGTGGGGCGGCTCGGGGGTGTGGATGTGTTGATCAACAATGCGGGGAAGCTTTTCTATGGCGGGGTGGCGGAGTCCGAGCCGGGCGACTTCGAGGCGGTGATGCGGGCGAATTTCGGCGCGACCGTGGTGAGTACGAAAGCCTTCCTGCCGTATGTGGTGAAGTCGCCCGAGGGACGGATCGCGAATCTCTCGTCGGCGTACGGGTTGATCGGGCTCGGCGGGGCCGCGCCCTACACGGCGGCCAAGTTTGCGATTCGCGGCTTCACCGAGTCGCTGCGGTCGGAATTGCGCGGACAGCCGAATGTGGCTGTCAGCTGCGTGTTTCCGGGTGGGGTGAAGACTGGGATCGCCTGGTCGGCGTTGGCGGCGGCGGGGGTGGATGCGGAGCGGGCGGCGCAGCGGTTCGACCGGTATGTGGCCCGCACCGATCCCGGTATTGCGGCGCAGGTGATTCTGCGTGGTGTCGCGCGGGGGAAGAGTCGTGTACTGATAGGACCCGACGCGATCCTTGCCGAAGTCGCCGCCAGGGTGGCGGGCGGGCAGTACGAGAAGCTGATTCGGCTCGTGGTCAGGGGATAAAAGGGGAAGACACGATGCCAGGTACACGATGGCTGCTCATAGAGACGTTCGGCGGCGGGGAGCCGACCGTCATCGGACTGGGCAGTGCGCCAAGGAAGTTCGTGCCGCTGACGCAGATCTTCCGGCAGCGCGAAACGCTGGCGACGATCCGCGGAGCGGTGGCGGCGACCGCGGAGGCACTGGCGCCGGTGGAGGTCATGAGCGACGGCGGCCGCCGGCGGACTCTCACCGCGCCGCTGCTGATCACCCCGGAGCGCATGCACGCCGTGCTGGTGTGGTCGGGTCCGGCGGAGGAGACGGTGCCGCCGCGAGATCCGGTGGGGGCGTGGTACTTCAACCTGTCCACCTCGAAGTCCACGCGCTCGGACGACCTGCTGGATCTCTACGGTGTCGCGCCGGAGAATCGGGCGCGCGAGCACGCCATCGCGGGCGTGTTCGCCCGCGTCATCACCAATAGCGACGAGTCCGACGCCCTGGCCAAGGTGGTCCGGTCGGCGCCGGGCACCGAGCATCAGGCGGTGTGGACGGTCCGCCGCGACGACGGCGCCTTACGGGCGGCGCACTTCTCGTGTCGCATCATCGAAGAGACCGATGCCGCCGGGAATTCCGAGGTGTTCATGCGCGGCGTCACCCATGACATCGGTGATGCCACCGACGTCAGCGCCGCACCGCCGCCGGTGATCCTCGAGCACCGGGTGCTCGACGCGGCCGCCGCGGAGGGCGATTTCCGGGCCATTGTCGACCTGCGCAACCTGCGGCTGCTGCGCTGGATGGGTCCGCCCATGCCGGGCATCGCCTGGCAGTCGCTGGCGGGCGAACCGGAGCCGGCGATCCACCCGGACGATATCGAGACGGCGAAGACCATGAGCCGCAACCTCGCTCACTCCCGCACCGCCGGGCGGCTGCGGCTCCGGACGCTCGACGGGGGCTGGAAATCGGTGCGGGCCCGGGCCGTGCTCATGGCACTGGACCAGCACACGACGGCCGCCCTGGTCACCGTTCGGGATCCGGATATGCCGGACGTGGACTAGGTCACCCGACCGCCAGCAAACAGACCAGCGGCAATGTTTGTTGTGTATCTAACACCGTCCGAATCGGTCCCGGGCTGCTGCTCCAGGTCAGCGTGTTTCGCCAGTAAATACGCAGGCAGGCACACGATTTGCTCAATTGATCACACTGTGTGCGCGTCGATACACTGCCGCGTACACGCACCCGCGTGAGCGGGAATCTTGCCGGTGATCCGTGTGATGCCGCTTGTCGCGTCGTAGGAAAGCCCTGCCCGGGAACGCTAGCGGAGTGCTCCGGGAATCGGGGCTGCTCGGCGTTGGGAGGCGGCGCAGTGCTCGGACCGACATACGCGTGGTGGGTGCACCCGCGCGGCCGCATCTGGCAGTGGATCGTCACCCGGGCGATCCGAGTGGGGGAGAACTATGCGCGGCCGCGCCTGGACGTGAATTTCCCGCTGCTGGAGCCCAATCCCACGGATATCGTGCGAATTCCGCTGGACCGCTTGCACATCGACACCACGATCCGGCAATCCGGCGAGAACTCCCGGCATGTCACGGCGCTGTCGGAGGTCGCCGCGGCCCTGCCGCCGATCGTCGTGCACCGATCGCGCATGACGGTCATCGACGGCGCCCATCGCGTGCGCGCGGCAATCTGCAGCGGGTCCCAGTGGATCGACGCGGTCTACTTCGACGGTGACGACGGGCAGGCCCTGCTGCTCGCGGTCCGGCTGAACAGCAGACACGGCCTGCCCCTGTCCGCGGCCGACCGCAAAGCCGCGGCCGAACAGGCGCTCTCGTTCTATCCCGACTGGTCCGACCGCAAGCTGGCCGAGGTGATCGGCCTGCCCGAGCGGACCATCGCCGCCGTCCGGAAGCGGTCGGCGGCGCGCCCCGGCCGCCACCTCGCCCGGCGCGCACTCGCGGCTCCCGCGCCACAGCCGCGCCAGTGTCACCCCGAGCGAATCCGCGACGAGCGTCCCCAGGCCGGTCCCGGGGCTGCCGCGAAAGACCTGTCGTATCCCGCTCGCGCACTGTGGAATCTGCGCTCGGACCCGGCGCTGACCCGCACCGAATCCGGCAGGCAACTACTACGCCTGTTCGACGAGCTGCCCGCGGACCCCGTGGCCTGGGCGGACCTGGCCGATGATCTCCCGCCGTACTGCGCCGCCCTGGTCGCCGAACTGGCCTCCCAGCAGGCCCGGCACTGGGCCGCACTGGCCCGATCCGCCAGCCGGACCGCCGCGGCCGAGAAGACCACTGCCGCGTGACAGTTCGATCCGACCGCGTTCGATCGGGTCGATGACGGCCGGCGATCGGCGCCGCGTACGGGTGCCGATGCCGTCGAAGGCGTTGGCTCGCTTCATACCTGCCTATGTGGGACGTGAAAGACTGGGTGGGTACTGATCTTGGTGTCGGGTGAGTTCGGAGTGGTCGGGTTGTCCGGGGTTCGGCGGATCGAGGTCCGGGGAGTACTCGGGCCGGGTGTTCGAGCAGTGGGAGGCGGGGCTCAGCGAGGCCTATGTGCCGCTTGCGGTTTCGCCGCGAACTTCGGGGCAGTTCACCGGCTGGATCGTGCACGGAACCTACGGCGATGTGGAGTTGTCGCAACTGGGGGCCACCCGGCAGCGGGTGGACCGCACCCGGACCCTGATCGCCCGCACCGATGACGAGTTCCTGCACACCAGCATTCAGCTCACCGGCAGCGGCCGGCTGCACCAGGACGGCCGGGTCGCCGAGGTCGCGCCGGGAGAGATGGTTTTCTACGACTCACCGCCCGACCGGATCTCCCCGTCACCGCCGTCGCCCACAACTTCGGCTTCGCCACCGAACGGCAGTTCTACCGCGCCTTCCGCATCGAGCTGGGTATGACCCCGGCCGCCTACCGGGCGACCGGAGGCGCTGCCCGCACCCGCTGATCAGTCCCGTGTCGCTGCTTGCATGAGCAGCGGTTTGTCCGGCGCGCCGATGAACGAAAGCTGCGGCCGGATGGGCTCGCTGGTGGCGATCCGCAAATCCAGCTGCTGGGCGATGGTGGCGATCGACAGCACCACCTCCATGGTCGCGAAGTTCTGCGCGATGCAGATCCGCTTGCCCGCCCCGAACGCCAGCGACGCCTCCCGATGCGGCCGGGTCATGTTCTCCGGCAGGTAGCGCTTCGGATCGAACTCGCCCGCCCGATCCCAGACCCGCGGATTGCCGTGCACCCCGTGCATGCTGATCATGATGGTGGTGCCGGGTTCGATGCGATAGCCCGCCAGCACGTCCTCGCCCAGCGCCACCTTGCTGAAGGCCATGATCGGCGGGTACAGCCGCATCGTCTCCAGGAAGACGGCCTTGGTCCACACCAGCTTGTCCACATCGGCGGCGGTGGGGGCGCGCCCGCCGAGCACGGTGTCGAGCTCCTCGTAGAGGCGCTGCCGGGCCTCGGGATGGTCGGCGAGCAGCTTCCACACCCAGGTCAGTGCGGTGGCCGAGGTCTCCATGCCCGCCCCGATGAATGTCATGAGCTCGTCCCGGATTTCGAGATCGGTATAGCTGTGCCCGGTCTCGGGATCGGTGGCCGCCATGAGCAGGCCGAGCAGATTGTCCTTGCGGGTGATGCGGCCCTCGCGATGATCGGAAATGATTCCCGCCACGGCTTTCTCGATGCCGCGCAGCTCGAACATGATGTGCGGGGCCACCATCCAGGAGGCGGCGCGGATGGCCCGGATCGGAATCCGTGAGCCCGCCCGCTTCTCGGGCTTCTCGGTGCGGCGTACCAGCCACATGGACAGCGGCCGCAGCGTCCGGCTGACATTGGTGACCACGCCCACGCCGAAGAACTTGAGCAGCCGCTTGAGCTTGATCTTGGAGATGGGCCCGTCCAGATCGGTGCCGAACATGGTGCGCGCCACGATATCCAGCATGAGGCGGGTCATCTCCACGCCCACGTCGACCGGCGCCCCGGCTGCCCGCAGCCGCCGGGCCGTCTCCTGGGCCGCCTCGACCATGGGCACATCGAACTGGTCGATGGCGCTGCGCGCGAAGATCGGCTGCACCAGGCGCTTGTTGCGGTAGTAGAGACGATCGTCGCGCTGGGTCACCAGACCCTGGCCGAAAACCACGGCGAGCATGTCGAATTCGGCGCCGCGCACGTAGTTCTCGTGATTGGCGATCAGTACGTGCCGGACGAGCTCCGGACTGCGCACGACGACGTACTTCGCCATCGGCAGGCGGGCGATCAGCACATCGTCCTGACCCGGCAGCTCGGCCGCCAGGTACTGCATGATGGTGCGCTCCCGGATCCGCCCGGGCAGACCCAGCGCCAGCCGCCAGGACTGCCCCCAGGTGACCGGCGTGTTGTGCCAGCGCATGGGTGCGGGCTGCCACCGCGGCGGGTGGAGTTCGGTGCTTCCTGTGGCCGGTGCTGTCATGGGGACCATCCCGTGCGATCGAAAGTCGTTCGCCCCGTAGGGCTTACGCTCAAATGCTACTGGGGAGTAGGAGTTCGCGCAGGCGATGTGGAGTATCCGCGTCCGCCGGGTCACGGGTTCGGTCACAGCTTCACCCTTGATTCTTGAACAACCATTCAAGTACCGTGCACGTATGGCCCGCACTCGTGAATTCGAACCCGATGACGTGGTGGATGCCGCCATGCGGCGCTTCTGGGAGCGCGGGTATCGGGCCACCTCGGTGGAGGGCCTGGTCAAGGCGACCGGCGTGAAACCCGGCAGCCTGTACAGCGCCTTCCCGGGCGGCAAGCACGCGCTGTTCCTGGCCTCGCTGCGGCGCTACTCGGACCTGATCGTGCCCCAGAAATTGGGTGAACTCGATGATCCGAACGCGTCGCTGGCGCAAGTGCGCGGCTACTTCGACGGCCTGGTGGCCGACTTGCTCTCGCCGGAGGGGCGGATGGGCTGCCTGCTGGTGAACACCGCCATCGAGAACGCCGCCACCGACGACGCGGCCGCTGCCGTGGTGCGCGGGCATCTGGCGCGGCTGGAGGATCGGATGCGGGACGCATTGCGGAATGCCGTGCGTCGCAAGGAGGTCCGATCGAACATCGATCCCGTCGCCGTTGCGAAGGGCTTGGTGGCCACCTCGCAGGGGCTGATGGTGGTCGGCAAGGCGAATCCCGACGAGCCGGTGTTGCGCGCGATTGTCGACAATGCCTTCGCCGGGCTGTCGCCCGGTTAGGCGCGGCGAAAACCGTTGCAGGGCCGTCCTTGTGGACGGCCCCTCTTTACCGCCAATATTTGAACACTCACTCAAGAATGAAGGAATGTCATGAAGGCGATCACCATCTCCCACTACGGTGCGCCCGAGGTGCTCACCGTGACCGAACTGCCCGATCCGGTACCGGCCGCAGGTGAAATCCTGGTCGAGGTCAAGGCTTTCGGGCTCAACCATGCGGAAACCTACATGCGGTCGGGGCAGTGGGGCGATGTCGCCCAGGTGACCGGTATCGAAGCCGCGGGCGTCGTCGCCGCCGACCCTTCGGGCAAGCTGGCCCCTGGGACCCCGGTCGTGGCGATCATGGGCGGCATGGGCCGCACCCGCAATGGCTCCTACGCCGAGCTGGTCACCGTGCCCGCGGACAATGTCGTCGCGGTCGACACCGCTTTGGCGTGGACCGATCTCGCCGCCGTCCCGGAGGTCTACGCCACCGCGTGGACCACCTTGCACGACAATCTCGCCGTCACGGACGGCGAGACGGTGCTGGTGCGCGGCGCGACCTCGTCACTGGGACAGGCGGCGGTGAACATCGCCGCCGACCTCGGGGCCACGGTCATCGCCACCACCCGATCGCAGGCGAATGCGGCGATGCTCGAAAAGATCGGTGCGGCAGTGGTTCTCACCGAGGACGGCAACCTGTCGGAGCGCGTGCACGCGGCCGGATTCGTCGTCGACGCCCTGCTGGATCTGGTCGGCAACTCCGTCCTGCGTGATTCGGTCGCGACCGTGCGACCGCGCGGGCGCGTCTGCCAGGCCGGATTCCTCGGCGGCCTGGCCCCCGTGCCCGAGTTCGACCCGATCGCCGACCTGCCCAGCGGAGTCCAGCTGTCCTTCTTCGGCAGCTTCGTCTTCGGGACGCCCGGATTCCCGCTCTCGGCGGTCCCGCTCGCGGACCTCGTCGCCAAGGCCGAAGCCGGTGTGTACCACGCGAAACCGGTGCGCACCTTCACCTTCGACGAGATCGTGCGGGCGCACGAGGTGATGGAGTCCGGGACCGCCGGCGGCAAGATGACGGTTGCCGTCGGCTAGTCCGGACGGTCGTGGCCGGATTCCGCTAGGGCAGGGCGATGTATTTGGTCTCCAGGTACTCCTCGATGCCTTCGACCCCGGCCTCCCGGCCCAGCCCGGACTGCTTCACGCCGCCGAACGGCGCGGCCACATCGGAGATGACGCCCCGGTTCACGCCCACCATGCCCGATTCCAGCGCCTTGGACACCCGCAGCGCGCGGTCCAGGTCGCGGGTGTAAATGTAGGCGGCCAAACCGAATTCGGTGTCATTGGCGGCGGCGATACCGGCGGCTCGCCGTCGAATCCGGTAATGGCGGCGACCGGGCCGAACACCTCCTCGCGCAGGATGCGTGCGTCGGCGGGCACCTCGGTGAGCACGGTCGGCTCGTAGAACCAGCCGGGTCCGGGCACCGCCGCGCCGCCGGTGGCGACCGTCGCGCCCTCGGCGACCGCGTCCTCGCGCCGCGCCATCACCAGTTCCCAAGCGCGGCGCAGGATCTCGGCCCGCTCCCGGGCCGGGGTGGCCGCCCACGACGCCTGCGCCGCCACGGCGGCGTCCAGTGCCCGCGCGCCGTCGGCGGGGGTGGCGTCGGCCACCTCGACGAGGACCTCGCCGGTCACCGGATCGTGCACCGGGAAGGTCGCGCCGTCGCTCGCCGGGACCTGCTCGCCGCCGATCCAGAGTCCGGCCGGCGCGACCGCCAGCAGCTCGGCCACTTCACGCATTGCGGGTTCTCCTCATACTCAACGAATTTCGAACTCAGCGGGTCAGATCCCGCACCGTCTCGGACAACACCCCGAGGCCGTCGGCGAGCAGGTCGTCGCCGATCACCAGCGGGGGCAGCAGCCGGATGACGTTTCCGTAGGTGCCGCAGGTGAGCAGCACCACGCCGCGCGAGAGCGCCTCGGCGGCAATGGCTTTGGTGAGATCCGGATCGGGGGTGTCGGTGCCCGGCCGGACCAGTTCGATGGCGACCATCGCACCCCGGCCCCGTACGTCACCGATCACGCCGGTCGCGGCGGCCAGCTCCCGCAGCCGCGGCACGGCGGTCGCCTCGATGGCCCGCGCGCGGGCCGGCAGGTCCAGCGACCGCATCACCTCGATGCTGGCCAGCGCCGCCGCGCACGCCACCGGATTGCCGCCGTAGGTGCCGCCCAGCCCGCTCGGATGCACCGCGTCCAGCAGCTCGGCCCGGCCGGTGACGGCCGACAACGGCATGCCGCCCGCAATGCCCTTGGCCATGGTGACGATGTCCGGCTCGATGCCCTCGTGCTCGCTCGCGAACCACGCTCCGGTGCGGGCGAATCCGGTCTGCACCTCGTCGGCGATGAACACCACCGCGTGCTCGCGGGCCCAGTTCGCCAGTGTGGCAAGGAATCCCGGGGCGGGCACGATGAATCCGCCCTCGCCCTGGATCGGCTCGATGACGATCGCGGCCAGCGAATCGGCCCCGATCTGCACCTCGATCCGCGAAATCGCCCGCCGCGCCGCCTGTTCCCCGGTCAGCCCCGGCTCGTCGCGGTACGGATACGACATGGGCATGCGGTGGATGTCCGGTGCGAACGGGCCGAAATGCGCCTTGTACGGCATGGATTTCGCGGTCAGCGCCATGGTCAGGTTGGTGCGGCCGTGATACGCGTGATCGAACGCGACCACCGCCGGCCGGCCGGTCGCCAGCCGCGCCACCTTCACCGCGTTCTCCACCGCCTCCGCGCCCGAGTTGAACAGCACCGTCCGCTTGTCGAAGGCGCCGGGCGTGAGTGCGGCCAGTTCCTCGGCCACGCGGATGTAGTTCTCGTAGGGGGTGACCATGAAGCAGGTGTGGGTGAACCGCGCGGCCTGCTCGGCGACCGCGGCCGCCACCTCCGGATGGGACGCGCCGACCGTGGTGACCGCGATGCCCGAGCCCAGATCGATCAGCGAATTCCCGTCCACATCGAGAATGACCCCGCCGTCGGCGTCGGCCGCGTAGACGGGCACCGACGATCCGACCCCGGCCGCCACGGCCGCCGTCCGGCGGGCGGTGAGCGCCCGGGAACGCGGGCCCGGCAGCTCGGTGACGAGGTCGCGACGCTGGGGCAGGCGGTAGTCGATCGAGGGCATGCGGAATTCTCCCGGTCGAGGGTCGGTGGCACCGGTCATCAGTCTGCGCCACGGCACCCGCGATCACCCGTGCCGAATTGGATAACACGCCGGGCATAAATCGACGAGCTGTACACCCGGCCGATATCCGTTTCCATCCGCTGGGTCCTGGCCCAGCCCGACCTCGCGGCCGGCCTTCCGCCGTTCCTGCACCAGGATTCGAACCGCGGCGCCGAACCCGATTGATCGACGGGGCAGGGACTGCTATCTTCTACGTATCTACTTAGTAGATACGTAGAAAGAGCTCGGGCCGTAGACCACCTGCGGCTGAGGGCGCCGTGGGGACGGCGTCGTGGCGGCAGGATTGTGCGGACCCCTCATCACGCGCAAGGCTGTCGACACACGAGGGGCGGGGCCGCGAATCAGCGGTCCCGCCCCTCGGTCGTATTCGGTTGTGCGGCAGGTCAGACGCGGGCTCTGATCCACTTGTAGACGACCAGCACCACGATGGCGCCGATGATGGCGCCGAGGAAGGTGTGCTGGACCGGGGGATGCACGCTGAACTTGTGCGGGGCGAAGACCAGACTCCCCAGGGTGCCGCCGACGTAACCGCCGATGATGCCGAGAACGGCGGTCCAGATGATGCCGAAATCCTCCTTGCCCGGAACCAGAAGGCGGGCGATCGCGCCCGCGATGAGGCCGATGATGATCATCGTGATGATGCCCATGGCATGCTCCTTGCCTCGAGGTGGCGCATTCGAAGGTAGCAGGGCCGACGCCCGAAATGAGCGTGTCGCAATACACCGGTGTGCGCGTTTCGTCCCGTGAGCGGCGGCCGGACCTGCGTTCTCGGGCAGCGAAACCCTCGTCGACGCTGGGTTTTCCGGGTCATGATGGAGGCCGACGACGTCATGACGGCAGTGGCTCCTGCACGACGGCAGTGTGGCCGCGCGGGGAGTCCGCCGGGTTCCGAAAGGCATGCGCATCAGTGCGAATGCGCCCGAAACTCCCTCTCTCACCGGCCGGGGCGCCCTGGCCCGGACCATCGCCGCCCGCGGCGGACTGGCGGCCCCGGAGGCGCCGTTCGTCATCGAACACCGCGAAGCGCTCATCTACATGCTCTGCCAGGCCGCCGAACTCGAACACGGCATCATGTGCCAGTACCTGTTCGCGGCCTTCTCGCTCGAGACCTCCGCCGCGGAGGGCCTGAGCGCCGCCGAGGTCGAGAAGGTCACGCGCTGGCGGAAACTGGTGTCGCACGTGGCCACCCAGGAGATGCTGCACCTGCCCGGTCGTCGAGGTGACCAAGGACGGGGCCCTACCGGATTCGCGGCGGGATCCCGCTGACCGGCCCCGAAGGGGGCGATATCGGCCGTGCCGCAGGCGCTTCCGTCGAGCACTACGCGCTGTGCCGGTGCGGGCAGTCCCGCAACAAGCCCTTCTGCAGCGGCATGCACTGGTATGTCGGCTTCCAGGATCCGGTACCCGCGCCCGGCCGGGAGCCGACGCTGCTCGAATGGGCGGGCGGCTATCCGGCACTGCGGCGGATGACCGCGCTGCTCTATGAACAGTTGATACCGGATGATGCGATCCTGGCAGCGGCTTTCAGCGATCCTGACGCCGATCACGCACGCCGGGATGCGGATTGGCTGGCCGTCGCGTTCGGCGCGCCCCGGGAGTCGGACGAACCGCGGTCCAGGCCCGACCTGACCGAGGAGCAGCAGGAACGCTGGGGACAGCTGATCCTGCGCGCCGCACGCGAGTCGGGACTCCCGGATGATCCCGAATTCCGTTCCGCCTTCGCCGCTTTCGTGGCCTGGGCGGTCACCGCCGAAGGTCCTGCGCCCGACTGGGATTGGGGCCCGGCCGGAGCGCCGTCCTACGTGGCGCCGCAGCCGTCCGCCGAATCATCGGACCCTGCCCTGCCCCGACCCGAGGAGGCCGTGGGCTTCGCCGCCCACATCAAACCCCTGTTCCGGGACAAGGATCAGCGCTCCATGAGCTTCGTCTTCGACCTGTGGTCGCTCGACGACGTCACCAAGCACGCCGCCGAGATCCTCGACCGCCTCGCCGCCGGCACCATGCCCTGCGACGGCGCCTGGTCGACGGAGAAGGTGGACGTCTTCAGGAGGTGGACCGAATCCGGCATGCGCCCGTGACCCGCCCGGGCCGCGATCACCGAGTCGTGATCGTGCGGCCCGGACAGTCGTCCGCGCGCCGAATCCCGGCTCAGCCCACGTGGATCGGCATAGCGGCGATGTCGTTCTGGGTCATGACCGGAAGATTGACGATCTCCTCGACCGGGGTGGCCAGCCGGAGCTCCGGGAAGCGGTCGAACAGGGCGGGCAGCGCGATGCCCGCTTCGAGGCGGGCCAGCGCCGCGCCCGGGCAGATGTGCGGGCCGTATCCGAAGGAGATATTGCGGTGCGCGCTCGGCCGGGTGATGTCGAAATCGTCGGCGTCCTCGCCGAAGACCGCGGTGTCGCGGCCGATGGCACGGTAGGACATGACCACGCCCTCACCCTGCTCGATCACGGTGTCGCCGACGGTGATGTCCTCGGTGGCGAAGCGCATGAGCAGATGGGTGACCGGGCCGTCCCAGCGCAGCGTCTCCTCGATGACCTGCTTCCACTCCACCTCCTCCGAGCGCACCCGGGCCAGCTGTTCGGGCCGGGTCAGCAAGGCGCGCACCGCATTCAGGATCAGGCTCACGGTGGTCTCGTGCCCGGCGGCGACCAGTGCCTTCAGGTTGCCGACCACCTCCTCCTCGGTGAGCGGTTCGCCGCCCTCGTCGGCCAGGATCAGCGCGCTGGTGAGATCGTCGCCGGGCTCGGCGGCCTTGCGGCGGACCATCTCGGTGAAGTAGACGTCCATGTCCTCGATGATCTGCAGGCGCTCGTCCTGCGGGGTGACCATGGAGAAGAACTTCTTGTACCAGCCCAGCAGCATCGGGTGGTCCGCGCGCGGCACCCCCATCAGCTCGGAGATCACCCGCATGGGCAGCGGGTAGGCGACGACCTGCTTGAGATCCACCGCCGCGCCGTCGTGGCCCGCCTCGTCCAGATCGTCGAGCAGCTCCTTGGTGAGCCGTTCGATGGTGGGGCGCAAGGCTTCCAGGCGGCGTGGGGTCAGCGCCTGGGTGGTCTTGATGCGCAGGCGGCGGTGCTCCGGGCCGTCCACGGTGAACATGGAGCGGCCGGCGTCGATCATGCCGATCAGCGGCCACTGCCGGGTGACGACGCCGTCCCGCCACAGCTTCCAGGCATTGATGTCCTTGACCAGTCTGGTGTCGGTGAGCAGCTGGCGGGCGATGGTGTGGTCGGTGATCGTCCAGGCGGGGGCGCCGAGCAGATCGATCCGGGTGACCGCCCCGGCGGCGCGCAGACGGGTGGTCTCGCCGGCGAGATCACCGACCATCGGATCTATCGAAATCGCATGCGGGCAGGGGGAACTCACTGGAAACCTCCGAGAGCGCGAACAGGAGTGAAAACAACAGGAAGGGAAGTCATTCCGCGCAGGAACGGCGACGGCCGCCGCACCAGGTTCTGCGCGGGCACCGCCAGATCGATGTCCGGCAGCCGGTCCAGCAGCACCTCGATGCCGGTGCGCGCCACCACCTCCGCGATCTGCTGCGCCGGGAACGGGCAGCGGTACTCGCCGTGGCTGAACGCGAAGTGCGCATTGTTGCCGGTGTGGGTGGCGGCCTCGCCGACCGCCTGGCGCACGTGCGGATCGGTGTTCGCGGCGGCCAGCCCGAGCAGCAGCAGGTCGCCCGCGCGAATCGTCCGGTCCGCCAGGCGCGTATCGCGCGCGGCCCAGCGCCCGGCCAGGATCGAGGTGGGAGAGTCCTCCCACAGCACCTCGTTCATAGCCTGGTCCACACTGCGCCGCCCGCCGCCCAGCGCGGCCGCGAAGCGGTCGTCGGTGAGCATCAGGCGCACCGAATTGACCAGCCAGTCCGCGGTCGGCAGGTGTCCCGCGGCCGTCACGGCCATCAGGTCGTTGACGTACTCCTCATCGGTGAACGGCGCCGGGAAGGCCAGCATGCGCGAGACCAGATCATCGCCCGGCGCGGTCTTCTTCACCGCCAGCAGATGCTGGATGTACTGCATGAACTGCAGGTGCGCCGCCTGCGCGTCCGCCCCGCCGTCGGCCATCACCTTCATGGCCCGCGCCAGCCCGGGGCCCTCGGCGTCGGGAATGCCCAGCAGCCAGGCCAGGACGAGCACGGGCAGCGGTTCGGCGAACTCGCCCACCAGGTCGGCCTGGCCGCGACCGCAGAAGGAGTCGATCAGCCGATCGGCCAAACCCTCACAGACCCGGCGCAATTCGAACGGATCCACCGATTCCAGCGCGGGCTCGACCAGGGCCAGGTGCCGCCGGTGCTCCGCGCCCGCCGTGAAATAGATCGACGGCATGGGCGAGCCGACCATGGGCAGCAGCGGCCAGTCCGGCGGGATGTTCGGCCACTGATTCCACAGGCTGACATCGCGGGGGAACAGTTCGGGAGAACTGGTGACCTGGTGCATCTCCCGATACCCCAGCACCAGCCAGGCCGGAATCCCGCCGGGCAGCTCGACCGCGGCCACCGGCCCGTGGTCGCGGCGCATCTCCCGGTAGAGCGAATGCGGGTCGGTGTGGAAGCGGGGGCCGCTCAACGGCACCACGCCGGGCTCGTGGGGCACGGGGCAGGAACCCGGCGCGGGCGATGTCATGCGGGATTCCTCCACAGCGCGGTCTCCGGGTGAGAGAGGTATTCGACCAGGGCGATCAGGACGTTCTTGCAGGAGTCGCGGTCGCGGGCGTCGCAGTCGAGCAGCGGGATGTGCGGGTCCAGATCCAGCGCCTCGCGCACCGCGGGCAGGGCCGGGCCGGGTCCGAAGTTGTTGCACGCCACGATGAACGGGGTGCGCTGGTGCTCGAGCCGGTCGATGGCGTACCAGGAGTCGGCGATCCGCCGCTGATCCACCAACACGATGGCGCCCAGCGCGCCCGCGAACAGACGGTCCCACAGGAACCAGAAGCGTTCCTGGCCCGGCGCGCCGAACAGGTACAGCACGTGCTCGGTGTCGATGGTGATGCGGCCGAAGTCGAAAGCCACCGTGGTGGTGGTCTTTCCGGGCACGCCCGCGAGATCGTCGACGCCCTGGCCGGCCTGGGTCATGGTGGCCTCGGTGTCCAGCGGGCGGATCTCGCTGATCGAGCGGACCATGGTGGTCTTGCCGACGCCGAAGCCGCCCACGATCACGATCTTCAGGCCCTGCCGGGCATCGGCGTGCAGCGGGGCGTCGGCGCGGGCCGGACGCGGGTCCTCGGTGCCGGCGCACCGGATGTCAGAGCTTACGGAGTCCAACGAGCACCTTTTCCAGCATGTCGGTATCGGGCAGCGAATTCCATTGCCGCGCGGCATGATCCGGATGACGCACCGTGATCTTGCCGGCGTGCAGCAGGTCCGACAGCAGGACGACGGTGATGCCGACCGGCAACCGCAGCTCGGCCGCGATCTCCACCACCGCCGTCGGCGCGCGGCACATGTCGAGGATGGCGGCATGCTCGGACTGCATGCCGCGCACCGGATCGCATTCGCTGACCACCAGGGTCACCAGATCGAACGCGTCCGAATCCGGTTGGCTGCGACCGCCGGTCAGCGTGTACAGCCGATCCGGATCCTCGTCTGGCCTGGTCACGACACGCTCGCCCCCGGTACCCGCGGGGCGGCGGCCAGATGCTCGCCGAGCTGCTCGACCAATTCCCGCATCGTGTGGCCGACCAGCCCGGCATCGGCGTCCTCCGCGGCCACCACCGCGATGTGCGCCCCCACCCCGGCCTCGACGATGAACAGGATGCCCCCGTAGAACTCGGTCATCGACTGGCGCACCCCGCCCCGCCCGTCCCCGAACTCCACCGAGGCCCCGTGCGAAAGACTCTGGATCCCAGCGGCGATCGCCGCCAGCTGATCCGCGCTGTCGTTCCCCAGCCCGGCCGTATGACAGATCTTCAACCCGTCGCCGGACAGCAGTAGCGCATGCCGCGCCCGCGGCGTACGCGCCAGCAACTGCTCCAGCAGCCAACCCAGATGTGTGGCGGACGGTGTCATCGATCGGTCTCCGATGGGGTCGTAGGGGCGGGGAACGAGTTCGTGGTGAAGGCGCGTTGGAAGGCGGCCATGGCCGAGGGCGCGGACGGCGCACGTGGCGCCTCGGGTTGCGCCGGGCCGGACAGGCCGTCCGGGTGGACGGCGGCCAGGGTACTGCCGCGACGGCGCTTCGGCAGGCCGCTGGAAGTCGCTGCGTGCTGGTCGATTTCGGGCTGGGACGTTGAAAGGTCCTGGGCGGCGGAGGCGAAGGCGGGTTTCGGCGGCGGGGCCGTTTCGGGCGCGGCGGGGACATCCCTCGCCGGAGTGCCGGGGTGCGGGCGGGTGGTGACCGGGGTGAGGCGGCCGAAGGTGCCGGATTGCCGTTCCAGGCGGGTGGTGAGTTCGCGGGGGATGACGACGACCACGGCGGTGCCTCCGATGGCGGAGGGGCGGTAGCTGACGGTGAGATCGTGTTTGCGGGCCAGGTGGCCGACCACGGCCAGGCCGAGGCGGGTGCCGGAAAGGGTGGAGAGGTCAGAGCCGGCGCGCGGGCCGGAAACGGCGGATTCGGCTCGCCGGAGGGCGGATTCGCTCATGACGAGCCCGGAGTCCTCGATGGTGATCACCACACCGGCGGGGACCTCGGCGGCGTAGACGTGGACCTCGGTGGTGGGCGGGGAGAAGTTGCAGGCGTTGTCGAGCAGCTCGGCCAGGGCGTGCATGACGCCCTCGGCGGCATGGCCCGCGATGGCGATCTCGGTTATCGCGCGCAGGCGCACGCGCTGGTAGCCCGCGACCCGGCCCATGGCGCCGCGCAGGATCGATTCCATGGCAATGGGTTTCGCCCACCGGCGGCCCGAGCGCGCACCGCTGAGTACCGCGATGCTGTCGGCCAGCCGGCCCGCCTGCGCGGTGCGGTGGTCCAGTTCCAGCAGGTCGGCCAGCACCTTCGGGTCGGCGTGCCGGTGCTCCATCTCGCGCAGCTCCGCCAGCATGCTGGTGCTCATGGCCTGCATGCGGCCCGCCGCGCCGGCGAACGCGGCCATGGCGGCGGCGCGGCGACTCTCGCTCTCCTTGGCCGCCCGGGCCTCCGCCGCGACCTGTTCGCGAATGCCGTGAATCCTGGCCTCGGACTCGGCTATTCGCGCCTGCGCGGCGGAAACAGTCGCGGCCACATGGGCATCGGCCTGCGTCGTGTAGGCCAGTGCCTCCTGCCGCACCGCCTGCACCCGGCCCCGGTAGTAGGCGGCGGCCGTGAGGGCGGCGGTCAGCAACAGCGCCGCCACGCTCGCGCCGATGGCCAGCCGCAGCCGGAAATCGGTGGGGGAGTAGAAGACCGCGACTGCCACTGCGGCCGTGCTGAGCGCCAGAGATCCCGCCAGTGTGGACAGGGGCGGTCGCTGTCGCAGGACGGGTTGCTGCTCCCCACCCGGCGGATTCACTGATTCCGACACGCTCCGCACTTCCGAACCGACGTCCACCAGAGCAAATACCCCGATGCCCCCAACCGCACCCGCATGCGGGACCCGTGCCAAATGCCCGGACCGGCAAGCGGATTCGGATCTGCCGGAGGCAGCATAAGCGCACCGGGCGGGCCGCGCTACCCGAGCGCGAACCCGCTGGCGATCACGAGTCCCGTTGAGCGGGACGACGGTTCAGACGCGGGCGAAGACCTGCGGGCGCGTACTCAGGTACCCGTAGCCCAGCACCGCCACCAGATACAGCAGCAACGCCGCCGCGGGCAGCACCAGTCCGATCGCCGCGATCAGGTCGAAGCCCACGAAGCCGATCACCGCCTGCATGCTCTCCCGCCGCGCGTAGTCCGCATCGTAGCCCGGCTCGAACAGATCCGGGTTGCGGCGCAGGGCAATCCACATCACGAACCAGGCTGCCGCTTGCACCGCACCCGCCAGCCCGTAGAAGGCGGTCGCCACCTTGGCATTCCAGCCCCCGTCCTCCAGATGATGGGCCAGCACGGTCGTCGGGAACGGCAGGAACGCCACCGCCAGGAGCAACAGCAGATTGCCGCAGTGCAGCAGTCCGTCCATCCGCCGGACCCGGCCGAAGAAGCGGTGATGGCACAGCCAGATCACACCGATGGTGAGAAACGATCCGGCATAGGCGAGGTAGCTGGGCCACAGCCCGGTCAGCTCGTGCCACAGCGAGCCGTCATCGGTCTCCGGAATGCGAATCTCGAGCACGAGCAGGGTGATCGCGATGGCCATGACGCCGTCGCTGAAGGCTTCCACGCGGGTGGTGTCGGAAAGCCGCGATTCGGGGTACTGCATGCGGTCATTATCGAGTGCGCGTGCCGGGTTCGATGTCCTCGAGTTCCTGTTCGCGTATGCGCGCACCGGCGATGAGCGAGCCCAGCGCGAACCCGAAAATCGGAACGGCGACGATCGGCGACCACGAATTCACCTGTGGCCCCGCCGGTCGCAGCAGCGTCACCACCCGGATCGCCGCCAGCGTCACCCCGCTCAGCCCGCCGAACATGAACAGCGACAACGGCAGCCGGAACCGCGCCGGAACGATGCGATAACTCGGCGCCGCCGCGATCACCACCGCGCCGTTCACCGCGAGGCCCGACAGCGCCAGGATCCACTGGTGGGTCTCGATGGTCATATACGACGGACGCAGTGGGTCATAGGTGAGCAGCAGCCCGGCCTCCATCGTCACGAGCCCCAGATAGAACGCCCGCTTCAACAGCGCCTTTCCCCATACGCCGGCCACCGTCACCCCGATCAGCGCGCCCGCACCGACCAGCGCCAGATCGGCGACCAAACCCGGAAAGCCCTCGAAATGCCCGCTCGGCAGCGCCAATTCGTCGGCCGAGCCGTTGATGGCCGGGGTGCGCAGCAGCGCCCACACCGCCAGCAACACCATGGCGATGGTGAACGGCCGCGAGTCGCGAGCTCGCCGGCGCCGCAGCCGGGCCCCCGCCGCCGCGAGCGACAGCAGCGCGGCCAGCAGGGGCACGACGGCGTTCACCGGAACGGCCTCACGCAGTTGCCATGTGGTGCGCTGCGGGATGGCGTTGCCCGAACCGGCGCGCTGCGCCTCGGCCTCGGTGATGATCCCGCCACCGCTCGATTCTCGCAGGGGCTCACCCCGGCTCCGGGACATGACGCAGCCCCGGTTTCGGTATGCCCATGAATCACCCACGGTTCGCCCAGAGCGGAATCGCGGCCCGCGCACTTGACCTCAACATAAGTAGAGGTTCGATGCTGGAGTCATCGACACCCCGTCGAAAGCGAAAGGGAGGCAGCGAGATGCGTGTAGTGCAGGCCGAGGAGTTCGGTGGACCCGACGTGCTGACCGTGCGGCAGGTTGCGGATCCGGTCGCCGGTCCGGGCGAAGTGGTGGTGCGGGTCGCGGCCGCCGACGTCATGTTCCTGGACACGACACTGCGCAGCGGGTGGGCGCGCGACTTCTTCCCCGTCGAGCCCCCGTTCGTGCCGGGCGGCGCGGTCACGGGCACGGTCGAATCGGTCGGGCCCGGCGTGGACCCCGGGTGGGTCGGCAAGCGGGTCGCCACCCCGACGGCGGCCAGCGGCATCGGTGGCGGCCTGCCGGTCGGCGGTTATGCCGAACTGGCCCTGGCCAAGGCCGCCACCCTGACCGTCATCCCCGACGGGCTGAGCTTCGAGCAGGCCGCCGCCCTCGTGCACGACGGACGCACCGTGCTCGCGGTCGCCGACCGGGCCGCGATCCAACCGGGTCAGTGGGTGCTGATCACCGCCGCCGCGGGCGGTCTGGGCACCCTGCTCATCCAGCTGGCCCGCGCGGCCGGCGCGCAGGTCATCGCCGCCGCGCGCGGGGAGGCGAAACTCGCTCTGGCGCAACGGCTCGGCGCGCACGAGGTGGTCGACTACTCGAAACCCGGCTGGGCCGAGCAAGTCCGGGAACGGACCGGTGGCGTGCAGGTGGTGCTCGACGGCGCGGGTGGCGATATCGGCCGCGCGGCCCTGGCCGCCACCGCTCCCGGCGGGCTGCTCATCGCCTACGGCAACTCGGCCGGTGGCTTCGCCGCGGTCGACGCGGAATCCGCTGCCGCCCAGGGCATCACCATCGTCTCCCTGTTCGAGATCGCGACCCCCGAGACCGACTGGCTCACCCTCCACGACCGCGCCCAGGCCGAGGTCGCGGCCGGTCGCCTCGAGGTCGTCATCGGCCAGACCTTCCCCCTCGATCAGGCCGCCGCCGCGCACACCGCCATCGGCTCGCGCGCCGCCGTCGGCCGGACCATCCTCACGGTCTGAGAGTCATCGGCGTGTCGTGAACCTCCGCCCGGCCTCGGAGAGCAAGGTGGCATCGGGCGGAACACGACGCGGAGGTGGTGATGGGTACGAGAGCCGGTGCGGTCGCGGCCGTGGTGGCGGGGGTCTGGATGGCCGTGGCGGGCGCCGCGTGCGCACAACCGGGCTTCGAGCCGGACATCCTGCAGCCCGTTCACATCCCGCCGCGCACCGCGCTCTCGGTGCGCACGCTGGTTCCGGGCGCGGGCTGGGGCACCGAGAACGAGACCCAGGAGCGTGCGGCGCTGTCCATCGCCAAGCTGTTCTTGGCGGATTTCGCCCTGCGGCACGGCGACGGCTCGGCCGAGGATCGCGAGCTGGGCGAGCGCATGGTCTGCAAGTCCGACGACGCGGCCGCCGACCGGATCGCGGCGAAATATCCGTACGCCATCGACGCGGTCGCCCAGGAGTACGGCCTGCGCGCCACCCACGGCGGCGGCGGGTGGGAACTGTCGACCACCAGCGTCGCCGACGTGGCCGACTTCCTGGCCGCGAAAATCCGCGACGAACCCGACAGCCTGATCCTGGCCTGGATGGAGCAGCCCAGCGAGCGGGCGGCCGACGGCACCCGCCAGGACTGGGGCACCGCGCGACTGCCACAGGTGTACGGAACCAAGTGGGGCTGGTCCGATGTCGGGCCTCCGGAAGTGGCATCGGTGTCCTTCGGCCCCGGATTCACCGTCGCCGCCCACACCTACGGCACCGCCGAGCAGCAGACCGAGGATGTCCTCGGCGCGTGGTCGGCGGTGACGGACCCGGTGACTCCCAAACACTGACAATCCACGTTGTGCCGGCGGTGTCACCGTCCGCCGGGTGTCGCGGCACATGTTCCGTCCACCGGCACACCGCGCAATCGTTGATCCACCCAATCCATGGTCGCGCCATAGGAACTGACGTAGGCCGTCAGATGTTCACCGCCGACGATATTCTTCGTCGCCGCCACCCCCAGCACACATTGCTCGCGCCACAGCTGTTCGGCCTCCGACACGGGAATCCAAGGATCGCTGACGCCGTGGTAAATGAACAGCGGCACTCCCGATTTCCGGCCCTTCATACTCAGCTGTTGGAAAATCGCCTCAGCCGATTCGCTGTCGAGCGACCTATTGATGGTGGCCATCGTGTCGGCCGGGATGGGCAATATCCCGAGTGCGCCGAAACTACCGCTGCAGTTGTCCTTGATGGGGGATGTCGCGAGCCATTGCGCCGCATGGTTCATGAGGCCGAGGATTTCTGTGTGCTCCCGGCCCAGCGCGAGCACGGTGGTGAGCAGGAACGCGGAAATGAAGGAACCATCGAAGGCGTGGGCGAACCGGCGATAGTCGGTGACCAATCCACCGAAACTCGCGCCGGTGAAATACGGGAGCAGTTCCGGCGCGTATTCCTCTACCAGCATGGCCGCAGCGTGCGAAGCGATCGCACCGCCGGAGTATCCGGTCGCGGCGAAACGGCTCTCGCCGAACTGTTCCGGCGCGAAATTGCGGACCGCGCGGATGGAGTCGAGCAGGTTGTGTCCGGCGACGGTCGGCTCCGAATAGGCCATCAGGGGGCCCTCGTGGTCCGGGATGATCAGCGCGTAGCCGTGCTCCATCGCCCAGGCGGTCGGCGACGGTGTGAAATCGTTGCCGGTCGGGACCTCCATGCCGTGGGCGAGCACGTAACCGGGGGTGCAGCGCTTGTTCAGTGCGTTGGTGGCTTGCGCGTTCACCAGGACGGGCTGGCTGCCGGGCCCGGTCCACGTCTGGGGGGGAAGGACCAGCGTCGCGGTGCCGATGGAGGGTTCGCCGGCGGAGTTGGTGGTGCGGAATTTCAGGAGCGTGGCGCGTGAAATGGATGTGAGGTTCAACAGACGCATCGTCGGCATGGACGACGCCGTCACATCCCGCCATTCCAGAATGTCGCCCGGCGCATAGTGGTCGAGATCCGCCGGCCAGGAATCGAACAGCGGGTCACCGGTCGGCGCGGATTGCACTGCATTCCACAGCGCTATCAGGTCCTGCGGCAGATCACTCGGTGCCGCAAGGGGCCGCGACGCTCGCGGTAGCGGATTCATCGGCGAGGGAATATGGGAATCGATCCACTGCTGCAGCGGGTTCGAACCCTCCTGTACACCAGCGGACGGGACTACCGGCACCGAAGATTCCGGCGGATCCGCCTCCGCCCGGGCAGGTATCTGCCCCAGTGTGATCGAAAGACCCAGTACCAGCATGGCTGCGGCCAACGGATGCTTCACGATTCATCAAATTACGACATGAAAGCGCGCAAACGCGGGATTTAGGAGCCCGTTCATTCGTGAACTGTTGTCACATGTCGTGGGCGTATCTCGGTGGGTTCTCGGAAATCCAGCTACCGCCGCAGTTCCTTACCGACGAACCGTGCTCGTTTGGTTGGGCTGATCGGTCCGGTCGATCAGCGCATCGTCGTTGGCGGCGTCCTGGGGTCGAGGTCACTGATCCGGCGTGAGGAGCTCGACGGGCAGTCCGCTGGGCCACGTGGAGCCGAGGGTGATCGGGTGCAGCACCGACCGACCGATGATGCCCTGCTGGGTCATTCCCATGGTGCCTCAGAGCCGGTGACCGACAACGGATCTCACGGCGAAATTCGTGAAAGACCCGCGCTACCCGGGCCGCCCGAACAGGGTTTCAGAAGGTGAACTGGTCGCCGTAGGCGGTAGTCTGCGCCATCCCGTGATCGGTGCTCACCGTAGCGGTGAGTTCGGCGTCCGGTCACCGGGCGGGTTCGCCCTGCTGTCGACCGACACCGTCAGACGAACTGCGGCGACCGCGATTGCGACCGCTGCGGCCGCGATTCGGCGGTGCGCCAGGGCCTGGACGATCGCGGCGACCGTCGCCTGAGAAGGTGCTGACCTCGGCGACGCGGATGCGGTGCAACTGGCGCGTCGCGGCGACCGAACCACCCCTCATCGTGGTTCGCTCGCCGCGAGCCTGCCTCAACCCACCCGGAAATTAGGTTGCCCTAACCTCCATTCCGAAGTTGGCATCCACAGCAGTCGACGAGGACGCGCACGGTCTACGTGCCCGTACGTCGTTGTCGACGCGAGGATCATACGTTAGGTTAGGCATTCCAAACTTTGACAGTTCGAGCCGAAGGTGTGTTCGTGCAGTTCTCTCGTCGGCAGTTCATCGCGGTCACCGGACTCGGCGCGGCTGGGATCCTCGCGGCCACAGCGTGTCAATCCTCCGACCGATCGGACGGCGTTCCGAGAAGCGGCGGAACCCTGCGGGTCGGCGCGCTCGGGAAGGCGTCGAAGATCGAACGCGATCCGCACAGGACGCTGAGCAACGACAGCGACTTCCTGATCGCTTCTCTGGTGTTCGACCCATTGACGGTGCCCGCGGCCAACCCGAATGTCGCAGCGCGCTTGGCCTCGGCGTGGAAGCAGCTCGATGATCCGCGCAGCTGGCGGTTCACCATCGCGCCGGGCGCGACATTTCACGACGGAACGCCGGTTCGATCCGGGGATGTGGTCTGGTCGCTGCGCCGTCTTCACGAAATCGCCGGGGCGACAAAGGTTCCGGTTGCTTCGCCCGATTCCATAGCGGGTGACGGGCCGGATTCGGTCATCATCACAACCGCCGCCCCCAATCGGGATCTGCCGATGTTGTTGCGTCTGATGACCTTCGTCGTCAAGGACGGTGCCACCGATTTCACCGCTCCCGTCGGCACCGGGCCATTCCGGTTGGAGTCCTACAACGACGGCAACGCCCGTCTGGTCCGCAACGACGCCTGGCACGGCGGTGCGCCGAAGCTGGATGCCATCGAGATCCGCCGATTCGAAAGCGCCACGGCGCTTTCCAACGCCATCCTGGCCGGGCAGATCGACCTCGCCTCCAATGTGGGCGCGGTCGCGGGCCGGACCGCTGCAGGACGAAGCGATCTCGCGGTGGTCAGGCGGGCCAACGACGTCGTCATCCCGATCGTGATGCGCACCGCCGACGGGCCGTTCGCCGACGCCCGGGTCCGGACAGCGTTGCGGCTGGCGGTGGATCGCGACGCCATGGTCAAACAGATCACCTCCGGATACGGCACACCCGCCAACGACATACTCGGTACCGGAGACCCGACCTACGACACCGCGCTGCCCAAGCGTGGCCGTGACATCGCGCGGGCCAGGGCGCTGCTGGCCGAGGCCGGATTCGATACCGGCCGTACCTACCCATTGGTCACCAAGGACGAAGCGGTCGGCGAGGTGGATACGGCACGATTGTTCGCGACCCAGGTCGCCGAGGCCGGAGTGAAGATCGACGTCGTTGTCCAGGACGCGAACGTCTTCTACGACGAAACCTGGTTGAAGGCACCGCTGTACACCGCGAACTGGGGCACCAACGATTCGGTGATCTTCTTCGCCAGCAAGACCATGATCTCGACCACCAAATGGAACGAGGCCGGAACCCACGACCCGGAGCTGGACGCGGCCTACCTGCGCGCGCTGTCGGCCACCGACGCCGCGAGCTACCGCACGGCCAGCCACGATATCCAGCGCATCCAGTACGACCGGGGCGGCTATCTGGTCTGGGGCATCGCCGACGGCGTCGATGTGGCGTCGGCGAAGGTCCGGGACCTGCCGACTCTCGCCGGATACGGGCGAATGCAACTCGAACGGGTGTGGCTGACTCGGTGAGGAAACCCGGCTCGATCCGCCGAATTCCCATGTCCCGGAAGGGGTTCACGGGTGCCGGGGCCCGCTGGGCACGAATGCTCGCCCTTCGGGCAGCCGGTCTGTTCTGCGTACTGATACTGGTTTTCGCGGCGGTGGCACTACTGCCGGGAGCAAGCGCCGCCGCGGTCCTGGGCCGTGACGCCGGCCCGGCGCAGGTGTCGGCCTACGAATCCGCGATGGGACTCGATCGTCCACTGCCCGTGCGATTCTGGTCCTGGCTGACCGGATTGCTGCACGGTGACCTCGGTACCAGCCTGCGAGGCGCGTCGATCAACGACATGCTTGCGGCGAAGTACCCCAACACCCTGCTCCTGGCGGGATCAGCGCTGGTGCTCACCGCGATCGCCGCCATCGTGATCGGCTCGTGGTGGTTCCTGCACCCGCGCGGACCCGCCCGGCTGCTCGGGCCGGGCACCACTGCCGCCGTCGCCGTGCCGGAGTTCGTGGTCGCGATCATGCTGGTCTCGATTTTCGCGCTGGGGCTGCGCTGGCTGCCCGCGGTGACCGTCACCGATCTCGCGGGCGCGCCCGCCGATGCCGCCTCGCTGGTGCTGCCGGTACTCGCCTTGGCGATTCCACAGTCGGCGTGGAACATTCGCGTCACCCGCGCCGCGCTCGAGGAAGCCGCGCGCCTGCCGCACGTCGACGCCGCACGACTCGACGGATTCACCGATCGCCACATCCTGGCCCGGCATGTGCTGCCGGTCGCCGCATCTACCGTCGCGGCATCGCTGGCCACGTCGGTCGGCATGCTGCTCGGCGGCGCCGTGGTGGTGGAGGCGGTCTTCAACTACCCCGGGATCGGATCGGTGCTGGCGGGGTCGATGAGCGATCGCGACAGCGCGGTGGCGGCGGCCGTGGTGGCGTTGACCGGGACGGCGATCACGGCCGTATTGATCATGGCCGATCTGGTCCGCGACTGGTCCCTGCGGGGACAGCGATGACGCCGCACGGCGAGGCCCAGCGTCGCCGCGCTGTGCTGGCCGTGGCTTCGGCCGCGGCTCTCGTCATTGTGCTCGTCGGCGCGGCGGTGATAGCCCCGGGACGACGGACCGACGGCGTGGACATTCCCTTCGCGCGCCCTTCGCGGGCCGCCTTGCTGGGCACCGATCATCTCGGGCAGGACGTCCTCACCCACCTGTGCTCGGGCGGATGGGGATTGCTGGCGGTCGCGGCGGTGATCGCCGTGGCGGTGACCGCGTGCGCGGCCGTGCTCGGCGTGACCGCCGCCCTGCGCCCGCGATTAGGGATCCTCCTCGAGCGGGTAACCGATGTCTCGATGCTCGTGCCGCCGATCCTGGCGATCCTGCTGGTGATGCTGTCGTGGCCGGACTCCGGAACCCTGGGTCTGGTCGTTGTCGCGGTCGCGATCGGAACCCCGTATTCGGCACGGGTTTTCGCTGCTGCCGCAGCGTCGATCGCCGCGAGCGGGTATGTGGAGGTAGCAGTGGCCAGCGGGGAATCGCTGCCGTATCTGCTGGGCCGGGAGGTGCTGCCGAATCTGCGCCCGACCATTCTCGCGCAGCTGGGGCTGCGCTTCGTCGAGGCGATCTACCTGGTCAGTACCGCCGCCTTCCTCCAACTGCCCGCGACGCTGGGCGACTCGAACTGGGCGATCATGGTGCGCGACAACAGCTCCGGCATCATGCTCAACCCGTGGGCCGTCGTCGCGCCCGCGACCGCCATCGCGGTGGTCTCGGTCAGTGTGGCCGTCGCCATCCAACCCATCGGCACCCAGGAGCCGTCTCGATGAGCCACCCATCCGTCAACGTCGAGGAACTGACGCTGCTCGATCGGCGCAACCGTCTGCCGATCCTGCACGCCGTATCGATGACCCTGCACGCCGGGACCGTCACCGGTCTCACCGGAGGATCCGGGTCCGGCAAGACAACGCTCATGCGGGCGCTACTCGGTGCACTGCCTGCCACGACGTGCCACACCGCCGGATCCATTCATGTTGCGGGCCAGGAGGTGCTGCGGCTCGACCCCGGATCCTTGCGCCGCTTCCGCCGCGCCGAGGTGAGTTTCGTTGGCCAGGATCCGGGTTCGGCGCTCAACCCGGCGATGCAGGTGCAGACCATACTGACCGAAGCGACCGCCGATTCCGATTCCATTCAGCAGGCTCTCTCACGCGTCGGGCTGCCCGAGGCACTGCTGCTGCGGCGGCGCGACGAGCTGTCCGGCGGCCAGCAGCGGCGGGTCGCCCTCGCCCGAGCCCTATTGCGTCGCACACCGATCCTGATCGTCGACGAGCCGTTCGCCGGCCTGGACGTCCACGCTCGCCGCATCGTGGCCGACCTGCTGCGCGAACTCGCCCGTGACGACGGAAGGACAGTACTCGTCTCCGGTCATGACCTCGCCACCCTCGACGCTCTGGCCGACCAGCGGATACACCTGGGCACTCATCAGGGCGCGGTATCGAAGGCGATCGGGACCACTCGGGGAACCGATGTAGGCCGAAGTCGTTTCACCGCAACGGGAATAGGGTTGCGGCGGGCCGGGCGAACCGTGCTGAAGGATGTCGCCATCGACGCCCCGTTCGGTAGCGTGACAGCGATATTCGGCGAATCCGGTGCGGGCAAAACCACCCTCGCACGCATCCTGACCGGCCTCGAGCCCGCCGCGACCGGACAGCTGCTTCTCCGCGACCACGAGATCCCGGTGGCCGGGCATCGCCGCGATAAGCGAACCCGTGCCCGCATCCAGCTGGTGCCGCAGAACCCGTTGTCGGCCTTGAATCCGCAACGCACCGTCGGCCAGATCCTCGACCGCCCGCTGGTGCGGCGCGGCATCCAAGACCGCGCCGCCGCTATCCGAACCGCCCTCGAAGCCGTCGAACTGCGACCGGAATTCGCCGACCGGCGTCCACACGAGCTGTCCGGCGGCCAGCGCCAGCGCGTATCCATCGCTCGCGCACTGGCTTTCGACCCGGATGTGCTGATCTGCGATGAAGCCACCTCCGCACTGGACCCCGCCACCGCCGAATCCATCATGACGCTGCTCGACCAAGCGGCCGTCCGCGACGACATCGCGGTCATCGTCATCGGCCACGACCTCGACCTGCTCACCCGCCACTGCACGGCGGGCATCGTCATCCACGAAGGTGCGCTCCTGACCGCCGGACCGGTACCCGAAGTGTTGGCCGATCCGAGATCAGGGATACCCGTCTGAGATAGCCATCGACCAGTCTGAGGCGACCCGCCTTCGGCCTTCAACACACCAGCACGCGTCCTGTGCCCGTCCGGGCACGTGCTGCCGAGTGTTGGCGTTCACGCGAAACAGTTTCTGGCTTCGACACGTCAACGAGCGGCAGCCGCACTCCCAACTACTGGATTCCACACCGACGAGGACGAGATCCTGCGGCGCGCCGAGGCGTTGGCCGCCACCGATGCTGATGTGCTGCTGGTCGACGGCGTGCGCAACGTGGAAGGGATCCGCAAGGTGCGCGGAGTGATCGGCGCGAAACCGTTGCTGTTCAATCAGATCGCCGGTGGGGTCTCACCACGGCTGTCGCTGACCGAACTGGGCGAACTGGGAGTCGACGCGGCGATCTACTCGACGCCGTGCCTGTTCGCCGCACATGCGGCGATGACCCGGATATTGCTCCAGTTACGTGCCGACGACGGCAGACTGGCCCAGGTCTGCGATGGAGAAATCGGCGTGGACGGCTCGATCGCGCTTCTGGAGGCCAACCTGTCGCGCCGCGATCGGCGTCCGCGCGAGGTGCGGGACGCCGCTGCGGTCGGTCGATAGCCGCAGGACGCTGTGATCGGGTGCGGGGCCGAACGTCGGAGCGGCGGCCCCACATCGGTGGCTATCGACCGAGGGTGGGTCCTCACGGTCCGCGGTGTCGAGTCGGAGGGGTTGTTGGACATCGGATTTGGTGATGGCGAGGTAGGTGACCAGGGCGAGGATCAGCAG
This sequence comes from Nocardia sp. NPDC059154, assembly GCF_042755705.1. Taxonomy (NCBI): domain Bacteria; kingdom Bacillati; phylum Actinomycetota; class Actinomycetes; order Mycobacteriales; family Nocardiaceae; genus Nocardia; species Nocardia sp. NPDC059154. The sequence goes on along the minus strand of NZ_JBHZCS010000037.1, from coordinate 56,776 downwards.
GCCGAGGATGGCGACGACGGGGGCGTCGCCGAGGCCGAGGCCGCTGTCGTGGGCGGGTTTGGCGAGCCAGTCGGCGATCGAGGCACCAAGGGGGCGGGTGATGACGTAGGCGGTCCAGAAGCACAGGATCGGGTTCCAGCCCAGCCAGCGATAGCCGGCGGCGGGAATCAGGATTCACTCACCCCTTGCAGTGCCCCGACGGCGATGGATTCCAGATAGGTGATGGCCATGACGGACTCACCCGAGCGAGGTGAGCAGCGTGGTCAGGGCCTGGGACTCGGTCGTGGGGTCCGGCTTGGCGGAGCGTATCGCGTGCAGCACGGTGTCGATCTGATGGTCGAGGGTGTCCCAGGCGGATTTGTCCATCGGCTGCAGGGTGTCCTGGTCCTTGTCCCACGCGGTTTCGAGGTCCTTGATCCGCGTCTTCGCGTCGGCCTGTTGTCCGGCTTGGACTTTGGCGAGGGTGTCTTGGGTGATGGTGCGGTAGTTCGCGATTTTCGCTGCGGGGAAATGCGCGGTCACCGAACCGGACGCCACCGCCGTGGTGGACGGACCGGCCGTATTCTCGTCGTCTCCAGCCGCGTTGGAGTGCGGTTGTCCGGCGGCCCACACCAGCAGCGCTCCGGCCAGCACCGCGATGACCGCGTAGTAACCGAGCATGAGCCGCTCACGTGCCGGGTTCGCGGCGGAAACCGTTGTCGCGGTGTTTGTTTGGTTGTCGATGACGTCGGCGCGGGTGCGGGTGAGGTAGACGACGGTGGCCAGGATGGCGGCGAGGAACACAACGCTGGTGGCGGCAGTGCCCAAGCCGAGGCCGTGGTCGGCACGCGCCGAGGCGAACCAGTCGCCGAGGTTGGCCCCCAGCGGACGGGTGAGGATGTAGGCGAGCCAGAAGGACAGCACGCCATTGGCTCCCAGCCGCCATCCGAGCGTGATCGCGGCGATCAGCCCGGCGGGCAGCAGCACCGAGACGCCCGGCGCCCATCCGGTCAGCTGCAGCGTCCAGTCTCCGGCCGCCGTGCCGAGGGCGAAGGTGACCAGAACCGCCAGCCAGTAGAACAATTCGCGGGGCAGGGTGACGATGCTGTGGATGGACAGGGTGCGTTCGCGGGCGAACCAGATCCCGAAGACCACGGCCAGGGCCGCGGCGAAGACGCTGGTGCTCGCTGCGAGTGGCACATTCAGATTGTCGGTGAGGATGTCGGTGTAGAGGGTGCCGGTCACGCTGAGCACGACCACCGTCAGCCAGTACGCGAACGGCACATATCGGTTCAGCCGCAACTGCCAGGCCAGCACGGCGACGAGCACGACCGTGAACAGCAGCGCCGTGAGGGTCAAGCCCACCCCGAGTGAGCTGTTGATCCAATCGGCGAAACTCTCACCCACCGTGGTGCACAGGATCTTGATGATCCAGAACCACACCGTGACCTCGGGCACCTTGCTCAGTAAGCGCCGGGTCGAATCAACCCTGGAATTCGTCATCTCCGTCACGGCGGGAACGGTAGTGACCAATGACTGTGACGACGCTGAGAGCGACGACCTGCCGTTTCGCCACGTCACTGCTCATCCGCGCCGGCGGCGACTCGATGGCGTCGCCGCACTACCACGACGACCGCGACGGCGATCACCAACGCCACCAGACCCGCGACGACGTAGCTGGGGCCGCGCAGGCTGTCCTCGAGGTGATGCCAGTTGGCTCCGACTCCGTAACCGGCGACCGCCAGCACCGCAGTCCACGGCAGACAGCCCGCGAGTGTGTAGAGACCGAACCGGACGGCAGGCATACCGGCGATGCCCGCGGGCAATGAGATGAAGGTGCGGATACCGGGCAGGAGGCGGGCCCAGAACACCGAGGAAGCACCGCGGCGGACGAACCAGTCCTGGGCTCGGTCGATGTCGTCGGCGCGCAGGAAGATGTACCGGCCCCAGCGGTGCAGCAGGGGGCGGCCGCCGTAGCGGCCTGCCAGCCAGGCCAGGTAACTGCCGAGCACATTGCCGGCGGTGCCGGCGGCGATCACGGCGATCAGATTGGGGTGCGGGCCACTGACCGCACCCGCCGCCAAGGCTCCACCCAGCAGCATGGTGATTTCGGACGGGATGGGGATGCATGCCGATTCGGCGGCCATGAGCAGCAGGATCGCGGTGAGACCGTAGGTGAGGATCAGGTGCTGCACGGCACCGCCTCGTTCGGACCCGGAGACTTCGTTAGCACCGTGCCACGGTGACAAAGCGGCGCTGAGAACACGCTGAGACCGCGCCCGAGATCCGAACCGGTGTGGTCGAGAATGCCAGGCATGGCCCTCCTCGACATCGTGTGTGCCCCGTCCCGGTGGGGTCTGCGGGTGCGCTCGGCACTGACCGCGGCAGGCCGCCCAACGGCGCTTCCTCGCCGACGCCTCGCACGAGTTGCGCAGTCCGCTGGCCACCGTGGTCGCGGGATCGGAACTGGCCCAACATCATCCCGAAACCCTCGACGAAACGCTGATCGGGTCGACCCTGCTGCCCGAAGCAATCCGCATGCAGCAGCTCATCGACGACCTGCTCACGCTGGCAGCCGCCGACGACCATGGCCTCACCCTCCGCGTCACCGACATCGACCTCGACGACATCACCGCCACCGTCGTCGACCTGCTACGGCACACCTCGGACGTGACGGTCACGGGACGGCTGCAGCCTGTCCGGCTGACCGGCGATCCGCAAGCGCTCACCCGTGTCGTCCGCAACCTGATCGATAACGCTGTCACCCATGCCCGGTCGACTGTCATCGTCACCATCTCGGCAACTGATGACACAGCACATCTGATCATTGACGACGACGGGCCGGGAATACCTCCAGCGGATCGTCCCCGAATATTCGACCGGTTCATCCGGCTCGAAGACCACCGCGCACGCAGCAGCGGCGGCACCGGGCTCGGACTGGCCATCGTCACCGAAATCGTTGCCGCACACCACGGTAGCGTCCAGGTCGGCGAATCATCGCTCGGCGGGGCGCGATTCAGCGTCTCGCTGCCACTGTGCGCATAGCAGAATTCCGGACCGAGGTGCGCCCGTGAAGTTTCGACCGAGCATTCGAGATGGCGGCGCTGTCGTCAGGTGTTGGCGGTCACCGCCTATCGCGGCGAGGTCCGGCGTGCGCGATGGGTTACGAAGTGTCGCAACAGATTAATCGCCGTATCGAGAGCGGCCACAGCCGTGCCGGTCCGAACGGATGCATAGGTGAGTGCGAATGCCGGCGCGAAACAACCGATCAACCCAAGATGGGGATTGCTCGCGGTGGGCGTTTCTCGGCGGCCGAGACTGTCCACGCGTCGGCGTTGGCGACGGCGTAATAGAGATCGGGTGTCTCGATCGGATCAAGACGAAAGCAGTCGATGGGCCGTGTGTTAGGTAACACTATCCATAAATTGTTAGGTAATGCTACCCTCCGCCGTGCGGTGATCGAGGCCGCATGGTTGATGAGGAATGAGCAAGTCAGATGACCAAATATGGATTCACAGGTCGGGCACGCATCGCGGGGTGCGCGCTGGTGTGGACTCCGACGTGCGGCTGGCCGCGCCGGAGAACAACAACAGCGCGGTGATGCTGCGCAGCGCGTTCCCCTACAACAACGGCACCACACCGTTCACCGAACGGTGGCCACCGTGGCGGCAGACCCTGGCCTACGACGCCGGACTGCTGTTCCTTGCCTATCAGAAGGATCCACGCATCAGCTTCATCCCGGTGAACCAGAAACTCGCGCTCACCGACGCGATGAGCCAGTTCACCACCCACACTGCCACGGGCATCTTCGCGATCCCGCCGGGCGCCCGCGGCGAGGGCGACTGGATCGGCGCCACGCTGTTCGCCTGAACGGCAGACCACCTCGATTCACAGTCGAACGTAATCAGTTTTCGGAGGTTCTCATGAAGAAGTCGATCGTCGCGATCGCGTCGGTATCGGCGGCGGCCCTGCTGCTGGCGGGCTGTAGTGGCAATTCGTCCAAGGACGACGGGAATTCGTTCACCCTCTACAGCGGCCAGCACGAGCAGACCGTGCAGGCGCTGGTGAAGGACTTCCAGCAGCGCAGCGGCGTCACGGTGAACGTCCGCTCCGGCGATGAGGCGGAGCTGGCCAATCAGATCCTCGAGGAAGGCGACGCCTCGCCCGCCGACGCGTACTTCGCCGAGAACCCGCCCGCGCTGAATCTGCTGGAGGGCAAGGACAAACTGGCCAAGGTCGACGGACCGACCCTGGCCGCTGTCCCGGCGACGGTCAGCTCGACCAAGGGCGACTGGGTCGGCGTGTCCGCCCGATCGGCCGCATTCGTCTACAACACCGGCAAGCTGCAGGCCGCGCAGGCTCCGACCGCGGTGAAGGACCTGGCCACCCCGGCATGGAAGGGCCGGCTCGGGATCGCGCCCAGTGAAACCGATTTCGCGCCGATCGTGTCGCGCATGATCGCCCAGTCCGGCGTGGACGCCACCAAGGCGTGGCTGCAGGGCCTCAAGGACAATGGCAAGGTCTACGGCAGCAACGAGGATCTGATCGCGGCGGTGGATCGCGGCGAGGTCGACGGCGGCGTGATCGACCACTACTACTGGTACCGGATGCAGGAGGAGAAGGGCGCGGGCAACATCCACAGCGCCCTGTCCTACTTCGCGCAGGGCGACCCGGGCGCGCTGGTCGATGTCTCCGGCGTTGCGGTGCTGGCCTCGGGCAAGCATCAGGCCGCGGCCCAGAAGTGGCTGGCGTATCTGGTGAGCCAGCCCGCCCAGCAGATCATCGCCACCTCCGAGAGCTACGAGTACCCGCTGCTGGCGGGCGTGACCGACACCCGGCTGACCCGCTCGCTCGCCGATTCCGGCCCGATCGCCTCGGCCGGCGAACTCGGTGACGGCAGCCAGGCTGTCCAGCTGATGCAGAGCGTCGGCCTGCTGTCGTGAGCATCGAAGCAGTCGAGCGTGCCCGCCCATCCCGATT
>NZ_JBHZCS010000037.1:0-51807 GCF_042755705.1 Nocardia sp. NPDC059154 | reverse complement strand
AGTGGGGGAGGGGAGGGGGGGTGTGGGGCGGGGGAAGGGCGTGGGTTGTTTGTGGGGAGCGGGGAGGGAGTGGGGGGTCCCCCCCCATCCCGATTCGGGGGGTGGGCGGGCCGCCCGCTGCCCGGACTCGGCTTGCTCGCCGGGCTGATCAGCCTGATCGTCACCTGCCCGCTGCTGTTCGTGGTCCTGCAGGCGTATCACTCCGGATGGCCCGCCGCGCACCGGCTGCTGGGCCGGCCGCTCATGGCCACCCTGCTGTGGCACACCCTCGCGCTCACCGTCACCGTCACCGCCATCACCACCGTGGTCGGGTTCAGTGCGGCGTGGCTGGTCTCACGCACCGACCTGCCCGGAAAACGCTGGTGGACAGTCATTTTGACGATGCCGCTGGCGGTGCCGGAGTTCGTGCACGGCTACTGCTGGGTGTCGCTGTTCCCGTCGGTGCACGGTTTCTGGGGTGCAGTGCTGGTCGAATCCGCGCTCTACCCTTTGGTTTTCCTACCGGTGATCGCCGTGCTGCGGCGTGGGGACGGCACCGCCGAGGAGATCGCGCGCAGCCTCGGCCATGGGCGGCTCGCCACGCTGTGGCGGGTGACCGTGCCGCTGGCCCGGCCGGCGCTCGCCGGTGGCGCGCTGCTGGTGGCGCTGTATCTGCTCGGCGAGTACGGCGCGTTCGCGATGGTCCGGTTCACCACCTTCGCCACCGCCATCTACACCCAGTACGCCACCGCCTTCGACACCGCGTCCGCGAGCATGCTCAGCCTGGTCCTCATCGCGCTCGCGTTGCTGGTGGTGACCGCCGAATCCCGCGTCGGCAGCCGCGGCCGCATCGTCGCGGACAATGCGAGCGGCCGCCGCTGCGCACCGGTCACGCTGGGTCACGCCCGTATACCCGCCCTGGCAGCGCTCACCGCGATCGTCGCTGTGACGCTGGGAGTTCCGATGTACGCGCTCGGATATTGGCTGGTGCAGGGCAACTCCAGCACGCTGCCCTCGGCGTCGATCTGGGCGCAGACGATCACCACCGTCGGATACGCGCTCGCGGCCGCCACGACCGCGACGCTGGCGGCGATCCCAGTGGCGCTGTACGCCTGGAGACGCGACAACCGGCTCGCCCGTTGCATCGAACGGGTGGCCTACCTGACCCGCGCCCTGCCCGGCATCGCTGTCGCGCTCGCGGTGGTCTACTTCGGCATCCGCTACGCCCAGCCGCTGTATCAGCAGCCGCCGATGCTCGTCGCAGGGTATGTGGTGCTGTTCTTCCCGCTCGCGCTCACCGCGGTGCGGGCCTCGCTGGCCCAGGTGCCGCCCGGTGTGGAGGAAGTCGCTCGCTCCCTGGGCACTCGCTGGTGGGGTGTACTGGGACGAGTCACGCTGCCGCTGATCGTCCCCGGTCTCGGGGCCGCGTTCGCCATGGTGGCGCTCACCGCTTCCACCGAATTGACCGCCACACTCCTGTTGCGGCCCACCGGAACCCAGACCCTCGCCACCCAATTCTGGGTCTACACCACCGGATTGGCGTGGGGCGCGGCCGCACCGTACGCGGTGGTGATGACCGCCCTGTCGATCCCGGCCGTGATGATGGTGGCGGCACGAACCCTACGACCGGTACAGGAGGGTCCCCGATGACCGGTGTGAAGATCACCAACCTGACTGCCGCGCACGGCAGGCACGAGGTTCTGCACGGGGTCGACCTCGCCGTCGACGACGGCGCACTGGCCTGCGTGCTCGGCCCGTCCGGGTGCGGCAAATCCACCCTGCTGCGCACCATCGCCGGATTCCACCGCGCGACAAGCGGAACCGTCACAGTCGGCGGACGCGTCCTCGACGACGGACGCACCCACGTCCCCGCCGAGCAGCGGCGCATCGGCTACGTGCCACAGCACGGCGCGCTGTTCCCGCACCTGAGCGCCGCCGCCAATATCGGGTTCGGGCTGCCGCGCGCACAACGGCGCGGCCGAGTCGCCGACATGCTGGACCTGGTGGGGCTCACCGGCCTCGGCGACCGCCACCCCCATCAGCTCTCCGGCGGCCAGCAACAACGGGTCGCACTCGCCCGCGCTCTCGCACCCCGCCCCGACCTGCTGCTACTCGACGAACCCTTCTCCGCTCTCGACGCCGCGCTGCGAACCGACATCCGCGCCGAAGTCGCCGACCTGCTGCACCGCGCCCACGCCACCGCCATCCTGGTCACCCACGACGTCGACGAAGCCCTCGCCTTCGCCGACCTCATCGCCGTCATGCGCGACGGCCGCATCACCCAGACAGGCGAACCACACGAACTGTTCCACCGTCCCGCCGACAGCGACGTCGCCCGCACGCTCGGCGAAGCCAACCTCATCCCGGTAGACGCCACCGGCACAACGGTTTTCGGATTACCCCAGGGCGGCCCGGACGGCAGCCTCATCCTGGTGCGCCCACACCAGCTGCGCCTGCACCCCGAGCCCGCACCCGGCTCGATACCCTGCCGAGTCGTACGCACCCACTTCCGCGGCCATGACCACCGCATCGAGCTCGCCCCCGAGCCCCGCACCACCCTGCCGGACCCGCTCATCGTCTACACCCCCGCCGACTCGACTCCGCCACCGCCGGACACCACCGTTCACGTCACCGTTGCGGGTGCGGCACATCCGCTGCGCACCTGAGCCCGAGGAGGTCGCTGATCTCCACACCGAGTCCGCCGAGCGCATCGTCGTTGGTACTCGGCAGGCCCGGTCCCATGCGAGGGACCGGGCCTGCCGAGCCGAACATCCAACCGAGCGTGCGGCGACAGAATTACAACGAGCCGCCCGCAGCATGCGGAGCACCCGAAGCGTCCTTCGGACCGCTCATTTCCCGCTGCACGAAATTCTCCAGGTCGAACATGTTCGCGCTGGCCCGCTCCGCAACCGTGGCCAGCGTCTTCATCCTCGCGACCTCTTCGACCTGCTCCTTGAGGAACCACTGCATGAACTGCTCACCCTGGTAGTCGCCCTCTTCGCGGGCAGTCTTGGCGAGCTGGACGATCTGCTCGGTGACCGATTGCTCCTGGGCCAGCGCCAGCGCGATCGGCTCCTTCGCGTTCGCGAAATGCGATGTCGCGGCATCGATGTTCGCGAACTCGACGCTCACGTCCTGATCGATCAGATACTGCACGAGCATCATCGCGTGATTGCGCTCCTCCACGGCGTGCTTGTAGAAATACTTCGCAAGCACCGGCAGATCCGCATTGTCGAACCACACCGCGACCGCGCGGTACTGATGTTCGGCATTGAATTCGTTACGGATCTGCTCCTGCAGGAGCGCGTGGAATTTGCTGCTCTTGGTTTGGGTTCGGATGGACATGCCGATGACTGTAATACCCGTCACACCTGAGAGGTGTGTAAGTGCGGCATGATTACACTGCGGCGCGCACCCAGGGATTCCCAAAACCGTTTCGGCTCACCACACGGTCCCTGTCTCCGGGCTCAGCGGCCCTGGCAATAGTCAACGCTAGTGAGCCGAATGCAGTGCATGCATTGCTCGCCTCGTTCCGATTGCCACGTAGCCGGAATCCGGTCCGAGTCAGCGTCGATGACGAAACCATGACCGACGCGGTATCGAGCCGGCTGACCTGGCCGGCGCGCCGTAGGGTGCGTGCAGGCTGCGCTCGCCTCGATGCCGGGTTCGCTGACGGCAACGGGCATTTCGTGGCCGCCGGTCTGTCGTGAAGTCGATCGAAGAGGTGATGTGATGGACGCTCGAGTCCCTGATGCGGAGGCGATGGCCGACCTCCTTGGGCATCATCTTCCGGGTTTTCGGGTTGTTTCAGCGGTATGTCTCGGTCAAGGACTGGACAACGTTTCTTATGAGATCAACGGCGAGTTGATCATCCGATTCAGCAAAGAGTGCGATCCGGATCGGCGGGCCGAGCTGGTCAGCGGCGAAGCACGGCTACTGGCTGTGGTGGCCTCGATATCGCCGGTGCCGGTCCCCGATCCGATCTTCGTCGCTCCCGAGCGGGGGTGTCTGGCCTACCGCAAACTCGCCGGTCGGCCCATGATCGATCTACCCAGCGGAATCGGGGCCACTCACACCGATTCCGTCGCCGCCGTAATGGGCGAGGTACTGTCCGCCTTGCACACCACCACACAAGGCCAGATCGGTGACCTCGTCGAGATCGATGTTCAGCCAATGCAATTGTGGCTGACCGAGGCCGCGGACAATTACGCTGCCGTCGCCACGGCCCTACCATCGATCCATCGCCGCGCGGCCGAGACCTTCTTCTCGACCCCGCCCCCAGCCGACTGCGCCGACATCGTCTTCTCGCACAACGATCTGGGAATCGAGCACATCCTGTTCGATCCCCGCGCCGCCCGAGTAACTGGCATCCTCGACTGGAGCGACGCCGCGATGATCGACCCCGCCTACGACTTCGGGCTCCTCTACCGCGACCTGGGCCCCACCGCCTTGACCATCGCAATGCACACCTACCGAACCCGAACCCGCGCCGACGAAGGCACCCATGCCCGTGCCCAGTTCTACGCCCGGTGCAGTGTCTTCGAAGACCTCGCCTACGCACTCCGAACCGGACATACCGAATACCTCGACAAAAGCCTCGACTCCTTGCGATGGCTATTCCCGACCGGCCACTGACCGCCACCGGGCAGCCCATGTCGCCGCATGTGATCTGTGCCATCGGCGCGACCACTTGTGCTCGGAACAGTTGTGTCTTCACAATCGTTGTGTGCTTACAACTGTCGGCGAGCTGAGCTCGCGCCGGAAGACGATCATCCTGATCACCTGCTGTTTGAGCTTGCTGATCTCGTCCATGGACGCGACCATCGTGAATGTCGCCATCCCCGCCATCCGCGACGACCTGGGCGCGCCGCTGTCGCGGCTGCAGTGGATCGTCGACGTCTACACGCTCACCCTCGCCAGCCTGCTCATGCTCTCCGGCGCGGCCGCCGACCGCTTCGGGCGCAAGCGGGTGTTCCGCATCGGGCTGCTCACCTTCGCGGTCGGCTCGCTGCTGTGCAGCCTCGCGCCCACCATCGAGGTCCTGATCGGCGCGCGGTTCGTGCAGGCCGTCGGTGGTTCCATGCTGAATCCCGTTGCCATGTCGATCATTACGACCACCTTCACCGGCCGGATCGAGCGGGCCCGGGCGGTCGGCGTGTGGGGCGCCGTGGTCGGCATCTCGACCGCGCTGGGGCCCATGGTCGGCGGCGTGCTCATCGACAGCCTGGGCTGGCAGTCGGTGTTCTGGATCAACCTGCCCATCGTGGCGGTCGCGCTGGCGCTCACCACCGTCTATGTGCCGGAATCGAAGTCGGCCAGGCCGCGCGGCATGGATCCGATCGGGCAGGCGCTGGCGATCGTGGTCCTGTTCACCCTCGTGTACGGCCTGATCGAGCGCGAACCCGCGGTCTTCGTGGTGTCCGCCCTGGCGCTGGCCGGATTCGTCTGGCACGAGGCGCGCCACCCGTCGCCGTTCATCGATCTGCGCTTCTTCCGCAGCTTCCCGTTCTCCTCGGCCACCGTCATCGCGGTCTGCTCGTTCGCCGCGCTGGGCGCGTTCCTGTTCGACATGTCGCTGTATCTGCAAGGGACGCGGCACTTCTCGGCCGTGCACACCGGTCTGCTGTACCTGCCGATGGCACTGGGCATGCTGTTCTTCTCGCCGCTGTCGGGGCGGCTGGTGGGCCGCTACGGCACCCGCCCGTCGCTGCTGGCCTCCGGCATCCTGATGGCGGTGGCCGCGATCGGCCTCACCCTGCTGCACCCGGACACCCCGATCTGGCAGCTGGTCATCACCTTCGCGCTGTTCGGCATCGGCTTCGGCATGGTGAACGCGCCCATCACCACCACCGCGGTGAGCGGCATGCCGCTCGATCGCGCGGGCGCGGCGGCCGCGGTCGCTTCCACCAGCCGCCAGGTCGGTGTGAGTCTCGGTGTGGCACTGTGTGGTGCGCTCACGGGCGCGGGATTGTGGTGGACCATCGCCGGTTTCGCCGCCGCGGTCACCGCGCTGGGCGTGGCCGCCAATACCGACTGGGCGTACCGTTCGCGAGATCGCGTCGCCCCCCTGCTCGAACAGAAGGTCCCCGCTCATGCCGGATGACACGCCCACGACCGACGAGGTCTGGCGGCAGCTCACCCACCTGGTGATGGACACCCGCGACACCTGGAAGCGCGCGGTGGTGGAGCGAACCGGCATGCCGTTCAGCCGGATTCGCATCCTGCGCCGGCTGCTGCCCGGCCCGCTCACCGCCAAGGAGCTGGCGCGGGCGGCCACCATGGACGCCCCCGCCACCACGGTCGTGGTCAATGATCTCGAGGAGCGCGGCCTGGTGATTCGCGAGATCGACCCGACCAATCGGCGCTGCAAGCTCATCTCGCTCACCCGCGCGGGCCAGGAGGTGGTGGCCGAGGCCCTCGCCACGCCGGACCCGGCGCCCGCCGAATTGGCCGCCCTGACCCCAGCCGACCTGCGCACACTCCACGGACTTCTGCGCAAACTCGAACACTGACTTACCCGTTCGTGATTCAACCGTTATCGTTTGTCCCGTGCGACACCGAACCTGGAAGTCCCTCGCGGCCCTCTGTGGCGCCCTGCTGATCGCGGGCACCGGTCAGAGCCTCGCCGCCGCACCGGTTTCGGGGTCGCTCGCGCGCCCGGCACCGGAAGCTCCTGTCCGCCCGCTGTTTCCGATCGCCGGCCAGACCGTGGTCCTCGATCCCGGCCACAACGGCGGCGGCGCGGCCCACACCGACGAGATCAATGCCCAGGTGCCCGACGGCCGCGGCGGCATGAAGCCCTGCAACACCACCGGCACCAGCGGTGATGACGGCTACACCGAGCACGAATTCAATTGGGATGTGGCCCAGCGCGTCCGCGACCTGCTCAGCGCCCGCGGCTACCAGGTGATCATGAGCCGCGACAGCGACACCGGCGTCGGCCCGTGCGTGAACGACCGCGGCACCCTCGGCAATCGGGTCGGCGCGGCGGCCGTGGTCTCCATCCATGCCGACGGCGCGCCCGCGGGCGCCCACGGCTTCCACGTCGCCTACTCCTCGCCCGCGCTGAACGACGCCCAGTCCGGGCCGTCGGTGCAGCTGGCCACCACGCTGCGCGACACCATGGTCGGCGCGGGCTTCACCACCTCCACCTACGTCGGCTCGGACGGGCTGGACCCGCGGGCCGATCTGGCCGGGCTGAATTTCTCCGAGCGCCCGACCGCCCTCGTCGAGTGCGGGAACATGCGAGATCCCGGCGACGCCGCGGTCATCGAATCACCGGATGGCCGCACGCGATTCGCGCAGGCCATCGCCACCGCCATCGCGGCCTATCTGAGCTAGCACACAGGACTGAACGGCTCGAGGCGCGGGCACTGTCTGCGCCCGATTTGCCGTGAGTACATTCGTCACGTCATTTACCGACCGATTTCGGGAAACCGGACCGTTGAGTTCCGGGGAGGACTCCTTGACCACGACCGAGGCACAGCCGCGCTCGCGCTTTGCGAACTGGCTACTGGAGGACGCGGGTGAGCATCACTCGCAGATTCAAGGGCCGATGGCCAAGAAGGCTCCCAAGGAGCATCAGCATTCCTGGTGGAAGGTCATGTGCCTGACGGGTGTCGACTACTTCTCGACGCTCGGTTACCAGCCCGGCATCGCGGCCCTGGCCGCCGGCGTGCTGTCCCCGCTGGCGACCATCGTGCTGGTCGCGCTCACGCTGCTCGGCGCGCTCCCGGTGTATCGCCGGGTGGCCAAGGAGAGCCACAACGGCGGCGGTTCGATCGCCATGTTCGCCAACTTCCTGCCGAACTGGTGGGGCAAGATCTTCATCCTGGTGCTGCTGGGCTTCGCGGCCACCGACTTCACCATCACCATGACGCTGTCGGCCGCCGACGGTGCGGCCCACATCGTCGAGAACCCGTCCGTGCCCGGGTTCCTGCAGGACCAGAACATGACCATCACCCTGGTCCTGCTGGCACTGCTGGCGGCGGTGTTCCTCAAGGGCTTCAGTGAGGCCATCGGCATTGCGGTCGGTCTCGTCGGCGCGTATCTGGCGCTGAATCTGGTGGTCGCCGCGGTCGGCATCGTCAAGGTGCTGCAGTCGCCGCACCTGGTGACCGACTGGTCGCATCTGCTCACCGCCAAGCACGGCAATATCTTCGCCATGATCGGCGTGGCGCTCCTGGTTTTCCCCAAGCTGGCGCTGGGTCTGTCCGGCTTCGAGACCGGTGTCGCGGTCATGCCGCAGATCAAGGGCGATCCGGCCGACTCCAAGGAATACCCGCGCACCCGGATCAACGGCACCCGCAAGCTGCTGACCACCGCCGCGCTCATCATGAGCGGGTTCCTCATCGTCACCAGCTTCATCACCACCATCCTGATTCCGGAGAAGGAGTTCGAGGAGGGCGGGCAGGCCAACGGCCGCGCGCTGGCCTACCTGGCACACGAGTACCTCGGCAATGCGTTCGGCACGGTCTACGACATCAGCACCATCGCCATCCTGTGGTTCGCGGGTGCGTCGGCCATGGCGGGCCTGCTCAACCTGGTGCCGCGTTACCTGCCGCGCTTCGGTATGGCTCCCGAATGGGCGCGCCAGATTCGGCCGCTGGTCCTGGTTTTCGCGCTGGTCTCCTTCGGTATCACCTGGTATTTCGACGCCAGTGTCGACGCGCAGGGCGCGGCGTACGCGACCGGTGTGTTGGTGCTGATCACCTCCGCGGCCGTGGCGGTGACCATTTCTGCCTGGCACAAGCAGCAGTACTCGCGCGTGCTGGGCTTCGGCGTGGTGTCGCTCATCTTCGTCTACACCACCATCGACAACATCATCGAGAAGCCGGCCGGTCTGCATCTGGCCATCCTGTTCGTGGTGGCGATCATGGTGGTGTCCTTCGCCTCGCGCATCCGCCGGGCTTTCGAGCTGCGGGCCGTCGAGGTGATCTTCGACGAGAAGGCCTGCCAGATGATCGACCAGCTGGCCGAGCGCGGCGAGATCCGCATCGTCACCCACGACATCACCGATGGCCGCTCGCCCGAGGAGTACGCGGAGAAGGAGGCCGATCAGCGGCGCGAGAGCCACATCCCGGAGTCGGAGCCCATCCTTTTCCTCGAGGTCATCGTGAAGGACCCGTCGGAGTTCAGCACCACGCTGCACGTGACCGAGGTGGACGTGGACGACTACCACATCCTCACCGTCGAAGCCGCGGCCGTGCCGAACTGCATCGCGTCCATCCTGATCGCGATCCGCGACCGCACCGGCGAGTGCCCGCACGTGTACTTCGAATGGACCGAGGGCAATCCGCTGGTCAACCTGGTGCGCTTCATGTTCTTCGGTGAGGGCGAGGTGGCGCCGGTGACCCGCGAGATCCTGCGCCGGGCGATCCCGCGGCGGTCGCAGCGGCCGCACGTGCACGTCGATAGCTGACCTGCGCCGAAAAATCTAGGTGTAACTCCTGGTTTCATACATAGGTAGAATATTGCTACGCTCACGCAGCAAACGCGATATGAGACCAGGAGTACCGATGAAGCTACTTCCGAAGCTGGGCCGCCGACCGGTGACCGAACCCGGAGAGGTAGCCCTGCACGCCCGGAATGTGCAGTTCGATTGGTCCCGGACCGAACCGGTCTGGATGAAGCAGGAACCGATCGCCTCTCACGTCCTCAATGCCCTGAGCATGCTGCTGCCCGAAGGCGAGCGCATGTTCCTGGTGACCTTCGGCGAAGCCCTCGAACTGGTCAAGGACGAGAAGCTGCGCGAGGCCATGATCGGCTTCATCGGGCAGGAGTCCATGCACGCCGAGAGCCACAACGGGGCGCTCGAGGAGGTGCTGTCCTCGCACGGGATCGAAATCGAACCCTATGTGCGGCAGACGGAATTCCTGTTCCGCAAGACGCTGGGCCCGAAGGCGGCGGCCAGTGAGGCGGCGCGGCAGCAGCAACTGGTCGAGCGTCTCGGCGTCATCGCCGCGCTGGAGCACTTCTTCGCCTTCCTCGGCGACTGGATCATCAACGCCGATCTCGAACAGTTCGACACCGATCCGCAGATGCTGGACCTGTTCCGCTGGCACGGGGCCGAAGAGGTCGAGCACCGCATGGTCGCCCACGATGTGGCCGAGTACTTCGAGATCGGCTACGTGCGCCGCGGTGCGCTCATGTTGCTGGTGTTCCCGATCTTCATCGCACTCATCCTGCGCGGCACCAAGTTCCTGGTGCACGCCGATCCGTCGCTGCCCAACCACCGCTACCCGATGTTGATCGGGCGGATCTTCGCGGGCATGCGGCGGGGGTCGATTCCGGGGATTCCGTCGCTGCTGATCAGTGCGCTGTCCACCTTCAAGCCCGGCTACACCCCGGAGACCGTCGGCTCGACCGCGCAGGCCGTGGCCTACCTGGCGCAGTCCCCGGCCGCCCGGGCGCTGGCCTCGTGAGCGCGGTTCGTCCCGTCCCGGTTGCGCCGCCGCAGGATCTGTTCGGTAAGGGTCGTGCCGATCGCACCACGCGGGTGCTGGATTTCGTCGCCGAGAGCCGTTTGCGCTGGACCATATTCGTGAACCGGCGTGAGCCGGACGTGCGGGTGGACGACTGGCGGATTCCGCTGGTCGTGGTGGAGCGCCGGGTGGAGGCGCACGACACCGATGTGATCAGCCTGCTGATGACCGCGCCGGACGGACGCAAGCTGCCGGAGTGGCGGCCGGGCGCGCACCTGGATCTGGAATTGCCCTCGGGGAAGGTGCGGCAGTACTCGCTGTGCGGCGACCCCGCCGACCGGCACGCGTATCGCGTTGCGGTGCGGCGCATTCCGGACGGCAACGGTGGCTCGCTCGAGGTGCACGAGGAGCTGGCGGTCGGCACCCCGGTCACCGTGCGGGGGCCACGCAATGCCTTCCCGTTCGTGCTGCCCGGGTACGGATCCTCCGCCGCGCGAGTGCATTTCGTGGCGGGCGGCATCGGCATCACGCCGATCCTGCCGATGATCCGGATGGCCGACCGGCTGGGCGTGGAGTGGAGCATGGTGTACGCCGGGCGGTCCCGCGACGCCATTCCGTTCCTGTCGGAGGTGGAGTCGTTCGGCTCGCGGGTGACCGTGCGCACCGATGACGAGCACGGCATTCCCACGGCCGCGGAGCTGCTGCCGGGTGTCGGTCCCGACACCTCCGTCTACTGCTGCGGGCCGGTCGTGATGACCCAGCTCATCGCCGACGCCGTGCGCGAAATGCCCGGCGTGGAACTGTATTCCGAGCGTTTCTCGCCGCCGCCCGTGGTGAACGGCACGGCCTTTCAGGTGGAGCTGGCCCGCACCGGTGAGGTCCTCGACGTGCCCGCCGACAAGTCCGTGCTCGAGGAAGTGCTGAAGGCCCGTCCGGACTCGTCGTATTCGTGCCGGCAGGGCTTCTGCCGCACCTGTGTGGTGCGGGTGCGCTCCGGCGAGGTCGACCATCGCGACACCGTGCTCACCGACGCCGAGCGCGCGGCCGGCGACATGCTCATCTGTGTATCCCGTTGCGGCGGGGACCGTTTGGTGCTGGACATCTAGCGCCGTCTCTCAACGAGGAGAAGATCGTGACCGATCAACCCACCGTCATCCCCGCCGCCGAACGCCTGGTGCGCAGCGGTGAATTCGACATCGCCGTCTACGAATACGGTGAGCCCTCCGCGGAAACCATTGTGCTGGTGCATGGCTGGCCCGACGACAACCATCTGTGGGACCGGGTGGTGCCGCTGCTGGCCGACCGCTTCCACGTGGTCACCTACGACACCCGCGGGCACGGTCGCTCCACCCGCACCGACCGCACCGAGGACTACCGGCTCGAGCACTTCGCGGCCGACTTCTTCGCCGTCGCCGACGCGGTGAGTCCCGATGCGCCCGTGCACATCCTGGCCCACGACTGGGGTTCGGTGGAGATGTGGGAGGCCGTCTGCGAGCCGCAGGCCGCCCGACGGGTCGCCTCCTTCACCTCGGTGTCCGGGCCCAACCTGGACCACCTGGGCGCGTGGGTGCGGTCGAGCCTGTCGCGCGGCAAGGTGTGGGGGCCGTTCACGCAGCTGCTGTCGTCGGCCTACACCGGGCTGTTCATGACCCCGGGTGTGCCGCGGGTGGTGCTCAAGCCGCTGGGCACCGAGAAGATGTGGTCGCGCTTCGTCGGGCTGATGAACGAGACCTCGCCCGCCAACATCAAGCTCGGACCCGAGTTCCGGCGCGACTTCTTCGACGGCATGCGCATCTACCGCGCCAATATCCTGCAGCGCCTGGGCGATCCGCGCGAGCGCCGCACCGAGGTGCCGGTGCAGCTGATCATCGCGCGCCGCGATGTCGCAGTGCGGCCCGCCGGCTACGACGACACCAAGGACTGGGCGCCCAACCTGTACCGGCGCGAGGTCGGCGGCGGGCACTGGCTGCCGTTCTCGCACCCGGAACTGCTCGCCACCTCCACCGTCGAGCTCATCGACTCGCTGCGGACGGGGGATGCGCCGCGCACTTTGCGTCGTGCCGAAGTCGGTGGGGAGCAGCGGCCGTTCGAGCACCAGCTGCTGGTGATCACCGGCGGCGGCAGCGGCATCGGGCGCGAGACCGCGCTCGCCTTCGCCCGCAAGGGCTCGGAAGTCGTGCTCTCCGACATCAACCTGGACTCGGCCAAGGAGACCGCGGAACTCATTGCGCACGAAGGCGGTACGGCGCACGCCTACCAGCTGGACGTGTCCTCGGAGGCGGCTGTCACCGAGCACGCGGCGGCGGTCATCGCCGCCCACGGTGTGCCGGACATCCTGATCAACAATGCCGGTGTCGGCGCGGCGGGCGACTTCTTCGAAACCCCCGCGGCCGAATTCGACCGCGTGCTGAACATCAACCTGCACGGTGTCATCAACGGCTGCCGCGCCTTCGGCAAGGCCATGGCCGACCGCGGCCTCGGCGGCCACATCGTCAACCTCTCCTCGATGGCCGCCTACACCCCCCAGCGCGGCTTCGCCGCCTACTCCACCTCCAAGTCGGCGGTCTTCATGTTCTCCGACTGCCTGCGGGCCGAACTGGCTGGACAGGGCATCGGCGTGCACACCATCTGCCCCGGCATCGTCCACACCAATATCGTTGCCACCACCCGCTTCTCGGGTGTCTCCGCCGAGGAGGAGGCCGCCAAGCAGCAGCGCTACGACAAGCTCTACGCTGCCCGCCGCTACGGCCCGGAGAAGGTCGCCGCCCAGATCGTCAAGGCCGTCGAGCAGGGCCGCGACGTCGTCCCGGTGACCCCGGAAGCCTGGCTGCAGTACCGCTTCAACCGTTTCGCCCCGGCGGTGGCCCGCTTCTTCGCGGCCCGCGTGAAACTGACGTAGTCAGGTACCCATTTCGGTGGGGGCTCACACCGGTGGTGAGCCCCCCAGAAAATGGGTTTGTCGGACCGATTCTTCCTGGCGTAGCTTTCGGCTATATCTCGCGGTAGGGGCCGCGAGGTGGGGGAGGAGGCCGACGATGGTTGGCGGAATTATCTGTGTTGGCATCGTGATCGCGCTGATTGCCGTGGCGATTTCTGTCGCGAACGGGAAAGAGCCCGATCGCCGTCGTGGAAGTCGCAGCAAGAGTTGGGGATACGGGGCGGCCGGCGGCGATGGGGGCGGCGGGTGGTCCGACAGTGGCGGTGGTCACGGCCACGGCCATGGCTGCGGCGGCGGGCACAGCGGGTGCGGTGGCGGCAGTAGCTGCGGCGGCGGTGGCTGTGGGGGCGGTGGCTGCGGAGGCGGTTAGCCCGCCCGTAGCGCGGCCTCGATGGAGTGGACCCGCTCCGCGGGGATGCCCCACGGACGGTCCACTCCCACAACGGTATCCAGGTCCCACAGCACGCATTTCTCGCCTGGTCGCGCCACGAACGACCAGGCGACCACCGTGCGTCCCAACTGCTCCGTCATAGGGTCACCCGAACCCGTGCCCTCGCCGTCGGGGAAGTGATGCAGAAACCGGCCATACGCGCTGTCGCACAACCGCGCATACCGCTTCGTGCACAGGATGAGCCCGTGCCACGCCTCGTCCACCGCATGCGAGGGCATGCCGATCACCCGATCGTCCCGCATCGCCGCCCCGCAGCAGCGCAACCATTGCCGCAGACCGGTTTCCACCAGCTCGCGCGGCTGCCACGGACAGGTCTTGAACACCGCCTCCGGAAGTTCCAGCGCATCCACGGCGCGATTGACCTGCTCGAGCCGAGGCGGCCGGGAACGGTGCAGCAGCATGGTTTCACGCTACGTCGATACCGGCGCGGTTCGCGAGCGATATTCGCCGGTCCCTGCCGCGCGGCTCACTGCACGTCGACCGCGGTCTCCTCAGCGTGTCCCTTGTCGCCGCGGGTGGCGCGGAGGCTGGTGAAGGTCACCGTCGCCAGCACCACCACGATCACCAGTAGCGAGGCGGCCGTGGGGATCTGGGGGACACCGCTCCAGATGCCGTGCGCCCAGTGCAGGACCAGCTTCACGCCGATGAAGGCCAGGATGGCGGCCAGGCCGTAGGCCAGGTGCACCAGGCGGGAGAGCGCGGCGTGCAGGACGAAATACAGTGCGCGCAAACCGAGTAGCGCGAAGGCGTTGGTGGCGAACACCAGGAACGGGTCGCCGGTGACGCCGTACACCGCGGGCACCGAGTCGACGGCGAAGACGATATCGGTGGCCATGACCGCGCCGACCACCAGCGCCAGCGGGGTGAGGGCGCGGCGGAATCTACCGGGCTGGGCGGGATCCGCCTCGCGGACCACCATCTTGGTGCTGCGGTAGTCGTCGGTGACCGGCCAGATGCGGCGCAGCAGGCGCACCGACTTCATGGTGGCGATATCGAGTTCCTGCTCGTGCCCACCGGCCGCGTCGGCCAGCAGCTTCACCGCGGTCACCAGCAGGATCATGCCGAACAGCAGGAACGCCCAGTCCAGGGTGGCCAGGGCGGCCGCACCGAGCGCGATGAAGATGCCGCGCAGCACCAGCGCGCCCGCGATGCCGTACAGCAGCACCCGCTGCGCCAGCGCCGCCGGGACCGCGAAGGCGGACAGCAGCAGCATGAAGATGAACAGGTTGTCCACCGACAACGACTTCTCCAGCAGGTAGCCGGTGAAGAACTCCACGGACGGGGTGCCGCCGTTGTTGAACCACAGGAACACGCCGAACGCGATGGGCAGGGCGATGTAGAAGACAGTCCAGGCGATGGCCTCGCGCATGGACACCTCGTGCGGGCGGCGGGTGAGCGCGAAGTCGAGGATCAGCAGCGCCAGCACCGCGGCGATCGTCCCGCCCCACAGCCAGGGCGTCCCGACGCTGTTGATGGTGGTGGAACTCGCGAGAACGGACAGGGTAGGACTCATGGGACCTCCTCGGGCAGGGTAAACCAGCCGAGGTCTCCTTCACCTGCGTCTTCGAATGCCACAGTCGCAGGCAACCATCCGGGGGACGCGTCGGCGCGGCCCGTACTGACCGGAGTGATTCTTGGGAAGTACTCCCCTCAGGTCAGGAAGGATAGTCGACCCTTACCCACGAGGTCCACCCGGCGCTGGTGTCAGCGCGGTGTGAGCACCACCACGGCGATCGGCCGCGAGGTCATCGTCTGGTACTGGGTGTAGCGGCCCTGGTTCACCTTGTCGACGAGCTGGAAGCGGCGCGCGTACTCCGGATCGTCCGGATAGGTGGCCTGTGCGGTGACCGGAATCCGCTTGGTGCCGATCTGAATGTCACAGTCCGCCTTGGCCTTCACATTGGCCAGCCAGCCCGGCGGCCTGGGCGACCCGCCATTGGACGCGGTGACCAGGTAGTCCTTGCCGTCCTGCGCGTAGGTGAGCGCATTGGTGCGCTCCTGGCCGGTCTTGCGGCCGACCGTGCGCAGCAGCAGCGTCGGGTTGCCGAACAGCAGCTTGTGGCCGACCAGGCCGTTGCTGTTCTCATAGATCCACTGATGTGCCTTCAGCACGTTCGCGAACAGACTCGCCATCGTGATCCTCCCTGCGGTCGTGGACTGCCCCAGATTAACGCTTCACGATCCGGTCACGATCTTGTGGATACGTTTCCCGAGCCGGTTCGCCCGGGATTACGAAAACTGCACGACGACAAAAGGATTCATCGCATGACCATCGCTCTCGCCACGCCGATAAAGCCCCGCAACCCGGTGCTGGTGTGGCTGGTCTGGCCGCTCATCACCCTCGGCATCTACTTCTTCGTCTGGTACTACAAGATCCACAAGGAGATGGCCGAACTCCGCCGCGACCCCGAGGCCCCGGTCGCGGGCCCCCTCCTGGTCATGCTCTTCCTCTCCTGGACCGGCATCGCCGCCATCGTCAGCTTCTGGCGCACCGGCACCCGAATCCGCCAATCCCAGGAAGCCGCCGGCCTCGAAGGCACCTGCAACCCCGTCCTCGGCTTCGTCCTGAACCTGATCCTCGGCCTCGGCATCCTCTACTACCAGCTCGAACTCAACAAGATCGCCGACCGCTACGCCGAATAGCGAGTCCAACTGGGCATCGACCCTCCCGAGGCGGTAGCATCTCGCGGAGCCCGTAGTGATCTGAAGCGGTCGGGGGCGGTAGCTCAGTCGGTTAGAGCCGTGGACTCATAATCCATTGGTCGCGGGTTCGAGCCCCGCCCGCCCCACAAACCCCCTTTCACCTGCGGATACTCCGCCTCGTTCTGTCGAGCCGCTCCAGTACAAAGCACCTCCAGCCTTGTATTCTGCACGTAGAATCGGCTCGCATGGGGGCCGAGAATTGAAGGACGACTTCGCCACGGAACTGCAGCGAAGGAACCGCAGCAAGAACACGATCGACGGCTATCTGGTCCGGATCGACTACTTCATGTCTGGCCGCCGCGCCAGCAACAGCGGGGCATGGTCCTCCAAGAGGAATCTTGGAATATTCGACGTTGAGCGGTACGCCCGGTTTGCATTCGGCTGAACCTTATTCAGCCTGTTGTCCGCTGCCCACGCTGCCGCATCCCCTTGCTGACCCGACGCTAGAAGATCCCGCGCGCCCGCACCCGCTGACGCGCCGACACTCTTGTTCGCCGGTCGAACAGGACCCTGCATGCAGACAGGACGCCCGCGAAAGTACTGCAGCTCGGCCTGTCGGCAGGCGGCCTTCCATCTGCGCAAGCGGCGTCGGTCCAGCAATCAGGAGAATTGAGTTGCTACACGGCCTCTCGGTCTACTGCCAGCCCCGGGTAGCCCTACGCCTTGAGTGCGCGGGACGGCAGCAGCTCGTCGTACTCGCCCACTTCCGTCAGCGGCGGATCCTCCCCAGCACCGAGTTGGCATCGGCCCGTACCGATCTCGGGGACGTACTTGTAGATCGTGGACCGTGAGACCCCGAGCAGCCGGGCGATCGAGGACACCGATTCATCAGGCCGGGTCAATATGGCGAGGGTGTGGCGGTCGACCCCGGCACCCACACCGTCTACGCCGCCAACATGGACGGCGATTCGGTGTCGGTGATCGAGCCGCGGCGCTGACTCGGGTGCAGGTGCGCACAGACCAGCGACCTGATGACGGAAACGATGACAACCCGGAACACGTTGACATGCCAGCATTTTCCTTGTTCAGGGCCGTTTCATCGGACTGCGGATCAGAAGGCTGCGCCCCGCCGGCACTCCTGTCGGTGTGGGGGTCGCCGCACCGCCCAACCCGGGCCGGCAGCTATGTGGTCTGGGATCCACCTTCAGCGTGAAGGAGGTGGTGCCGATACTGAAGCTCCATTTGGTCAGGCGTCACTGTAGATGCGATGACGGTCCGCAAACGAGGCCAAGATGCACCAATTCGGCATAGAAAGACCCTCTGTGCGTCGGGTGTCTGGACATGGGGAATGTCCTCCTATCGCATCGACGGTGAGGCCGCCGAACGTCCGGTGAGCCAGAAGATGATCAGTCCACACGGTTCTCACCGTCATCATCGCCACCATGTTCCGGCGCAGTCGAGGGGCTCCGGGTCGGGGGAGTCCGCGGCCTCTTGTCGTCGGGTTGCCCAGCCGTGCAGCGATTTTCGATGCGGAATGAATGCGGAACGAATGCGCAATGAATGCACACAAGTTGTGCGGTGAAAGTGCGATACGAAATCGGTTCTACCAGTGGGTTTGGTGGCGGCAAACGACCACCAAACAGTTGGGAGGAGAAGAGAAGAACCAGAAGAGGGGGAGACCACAAGGAAGAGGGGCCACAAGGGGGACCACAAAGAGAGGACCACAAGAGGCGGGTTGGCATGGCACGGTGCGCTGGTAGCGGGGGCGCGTCCGGCGACGAAACCACAAGCGGGGGCGTGAGCGTGGATGTCACGTCGACGCCTGGGCTCGGTTCGAATATTGACCACAACAAGGGATTCAGCGCGGAACTTCTTTGATGCCTGTGCAACAACATTTTTGATGCATAGAAATCAATTCTCGGAGGTGTGGCATGAATGCCATTTCGAGTCCTCTTGTCGTAGCTATCGAGTCGGTGTGGGCGGATCTGCGCGCACGTCATGCCGATATCCCCGATGTGGTGGTGGCCATGGCGTCGGGATCGATGGGTCGGCGTGGGGTGCTGAAGCTGGGGCATTTCGGCCGCGACCGGTGGAAGGTCGGCCAGCAGGTGATGCCCGAGTTGTTCGTCGGTGGTGAGGGTTTGGCGATGGGCGCGCGTTATGTGCTGGGGACGTTGCTGCACGAAGCCGCACACGGTGCGGCGGTTGCGCGCGGGATCGACGACACCAGCCGCGCCGGTGCCTACCACAACGGGAAGTTCCGGGATATTGTGCGCGAGTTCGGGCTCACCGTCGAACGCACTCGTGATCGTGGCTGGACGGTCACGACCGTGTCCGACGCCACCGCCGACACCTACAAGCGGCAGATCCGCACACTCGACGCTGTGATCGTGGCCTACCGCCGCGACGAGCACGATCCCGCTGATGGCGACGGCGAGGGCCGGGACGGCGACAAGTCCGGCAAGACCCCGCGCAACGGGCGCGCACTGGTGTGCACCTGCACGTCGGCGCGGCGAGTTCGGGCGGCGCAGAAGACCATCGACGCGGGCCCGATCCTGTGCGGAGTGTGCCGCGAACCGTTCGCCGCCGAGGCCGAGGAGTGAGATGAAGCCACCGATGGCCTATTACGGGGGCAAAACGACGATCGCGGCGAAGGTCGCGGAAATGCTGCCCGAGCACAGGCATTACGTCGAACCGTTCGCCGGATCGCTGGCAGTGCTGCTGGCCAAGCCCGCAACGCGGATGGAGACAGTCAACGACATCGACGGCGACCTGATGACCTTCTGGCGCGTGCTGCGCGACCGGCCGGCGGATCTGGCCCGGGTGTGTGCGCTGACCCCGCACTCGCGCGCCGAGAAAGAGGCCTCGCACGGGGACCTGTCCGGGCTGGACGAGCTGGAGCGGCCCGGGGGCTAAGGGAGGACTGAACAGGTTGGCCGCCTCTCGAACACAACATCATAATGTCGACCTACGCCAACTCATGTTGGCAGCCGGGTTATGCAGCCATTCATATCGGTCTCATTCATGGCGGACGGGCCTGCGTTGACAAGGAACCGGGGGCGCGGAATCGCGTCGCGCAGCAAACCGTCCCGTTGTACAACCGCGGTGGAATCGGCGCCGACCAGCAGTGCTGTGTCGGCACCCAGGGCGTGAGATGTTGCCCAGGGGTGAAAACGATCGCCACCTATGGTGGCTATTCGGGACGAGCGCCGACGCCGAAGATTCTTGTAAAGGCGCTACCAACGAAGCGGCAGACCTCACCCATCGCGCGCCGCGCCGATACACGAACCAGCTTTCCAGGAGTTCACGAATGCCGTCCACCTTTGTCGCGGATGTTCGCGAAGCCGATGCCTACCGCGCTACACCTTTTTCCGCGAGGTGGGCCGCGAACTGGTCGCGGAGGCGGTGAACTACCGTGCACTCGACTCCGACACACGGGCAGTGGGGGTCCGGCCACCGTGCCGTCCTCAGGCCGATCGGACGGAGCCGTTGCCGTATCCGCTCGGACGCGAGTTCTTGCGGGCGTGCTTCGGTTGCCCGTACGCCGGAGCGATCGCAGCACCGGCCGCGTGCCGCACGCTGCGCGCAGCATGCAGCGAACCAAAATCCTCCAGGCGAGTCTGTGGAACGAGACGGTGCCCCCATTCGCAGTGAGTCACCAGCATTCGCTGGATGTGTCGGCGCGAGAGCCGGTCGATCCCCGAGCAGTCGTAGCACGCCGGCCCATACCGTTGGACTAGAATTTAGGGGGGCATAGATTGTGTGGCAGTGGGGTCGCACTTTCGCCGAAGGGGCCGAGGCCGCGTCGTCGTCCACCTGGCAGGTCGACAATGTTCAAGCGCCGATTCTCGATTCTGATCAACCTGCGCAGGTTGCCCACAACGCAGGCAAGGCAGTCGTGAACAACCTACGGCCGCCACTGATGCCAGGGTCGACGTTCGGGAAATATAGCCTGCGGCGGCTGATCGGTTCCGGCGGGATGGGCCGGGTATTCGAGGCACTCGACACCTCCAAGGGCCGGGTGGTCGCGGTGAAAGTGCTGCCCGAACAGCTGGCCGACGACCCGGTTTATCGGGCCCGGTTCCGGCGCGAATCCCACATCGCCGCGCTGCTGCAGGAGCCCCACGTCATCCCGATCCACGACTACGGCGAGATCGACGGGCTGCTCTACATCGACATGCGACTGGTGCACGGCGAAAGCCTCCGCGCCGTGCTGAGAACCCGCGGCCCGCTGCCGCCCGAGCAAGCTGTCTCGGTGATCTGCCAGATCGCAGCCGGACTCGACGCGGCACACCACGACGGTCTGGTCCATCGTGACGTCAAGCCGGACAATATCCTGCTCACCCACGACGGGTTCGCCTACCTGGCCGACTTCGGCCTGGCCAACACGAACACCGACGAACGCCTGACCCAGACCGGATCGGCGATCGGGTCGTTCAGCTACATGGCACCCGAACGTTTCCGATCCGGCCCGGCCACGCCGGCTGTCGACGTGTATGCCCTGGCGTGCGTGTTGCACGAATGCCTGACCGGCACCCGCCCTTACGCGACCGACGGCGGCGACGCCGCCATCATGCGGGCCCACATGATCGAACTTCCACCCCGAACGAGCAGCTACGCACCGGGAATCCCGGTCGCGATCGACGCTGTCGTCGCGCGCGGTATGGCGAAGTCGGCCGATGAACGCTACGCCAGCGCCGGCGAACTGGCCGCCGCCGCGCACGCCGCACTTGCACCGTCTACCGGCGACGCCGAAGACGATAGTCCCCTTGCCGTATTCGAATACGATCCCACCGTGGCGGCGCATCCCGCACCCCGGGCGACCTCCACACCCGAGGCGAGATCCGTCCCGGGGCCCAGGCGCCGGCCACGCGGCCTCTGGATCGCCGCTGCCGTGGCCGCCGTGGCCGTCGTGGCCGTCGGAGCCTGGCCGCGACTCCACAAGCCGACACCACCGGCCCCGGGGACGGCGAAATCCGAATTCACCGACGACGACATCACCCTGCTGACGAACGTGCAAGGCCCGTACAACCGCAGCATCTGTCATCACTCGAACCCAGAGGCGATTCTGGGGGAGAAAGCCCGTCTCGCCTGCGACGAGATTCCCGAAATCCGCGTGCCC
Source organism: Nocardia sp. NPDC059154 (assembly GCF_042755705.1). NCBI lineage: Bacteria > Bacillati > Actinomycetota > Actinomycetes > Mycobacteriales > Nocardiaceae > Nocardia > Nocardia sp. NPDC059154. The sequence continues at coordinate 30,250 of NZ_JBHZCS010000037.1, read as the reverse complement.
AGAGCGGAGTTCCACCTGTTTCCCAACGCCGACGCGCTAGGCAAGGCCTATCACGGCTTACCGGTACAGACCAGCAGCTGTCCGGGCTATCCGTCCGGCCCGGATGGCCCCGCGACGAGAGACGGCAGGGAGGTCGGGCGGACGACCTGCTTCATGGATGCCACTACGACACCACCGACCTCGGGGGTGATCCAAACCGACGACGCGGCCATGAGCATGGCGGTTTTCTACTTCACCGAGTCGGTGGGCGGTAACGCCAGCTTGTTCTGGACACTGAAAGACATGGGAGAGGGAAATTCGCAATTCCGGACCAAACCGAAGGACCCGGACTACACCACTCCGGCCGACCGCGATCTGCTCACCAAACTGCCCAAAACTTACAACCCACGATACTGTCGACACGAGTCACCCGAGAGCGATGCGACCGCCGTCGTCGTATGCTTGGGCAACGAGTCTGGTGCGCCGACAGCAACGTTTTTCCAATTTCCCAACCATCCGATCGCGACCCAGTTTTTCGATGGTGTCATGAGGAAGTCCGGCGGGCGCGCGTGCGGCGGTGCAACGGTTCCCGAGCAACCGTCGATTCGAAATGGCGCGACCGTCGGCCGGTTCACCTGCACCACCGATCCTGTGCCGACGCTCGTTGCGTTGGATCAGAGCAGCGACATCGCCATTCGAGTCAAAGCAGTCGGTCCCGATTCCCCCTCGAACCGTCCCAAGACGGATCAGGGTTTGATCGATTGGTTCAAAAAGAACCCGCTGTAGGCGCCGATGTCTCCGCGGAGTCGGCGAACCAGCGTCGACCGCACGTCGATACGTCGATAACTCGCGTCATGCGGACTGACGAAGTCGACTGGTCTTCAATGCCGATGCGACGTGCGAACTCGCTAAGTCCGGGCGGTGGTTGCATTCCGTTTGCGATCCGCACCAGCACCAGCACCGGCACCGGCCGAGGCAGGGGCTGTGGGTCAGGCCATGGATCCTTGGGCTTCGGTTGCTCCCCGGGCAACCGCGTCTGGCCTCGCAGCCGCTGCGCTCGTGTCACAGTGTGGGCTGCCCGGGGCGCCGCAGCCAGTTCGCCCTGGTCCGGGGCTGGAACACCGCGGATAGATCTGGCAGGAGCCTCCGCCCCTCCGTGTACTGGAGAACCCGCCGCCCGGTGGGGAACTGAGTTAGCAGTCGAATCTAGGGCACCGAGGCATCGGCGGATGCCAGTGGCTTTGCGAGGCGGCATCGAACGACGACACGGATGCCACCGGTGATGCGGCTAGCGGCAGCGAGCCCGACATCCCCAAGACGCTGGGGCCGAGCAGCATGAGTCCGCCGGTAAGGGCCATCGACAGCAGGACGCGGCGGCGGGCATGCGAGTGCATTCGCCTGCCAGGGGTCCCGGGACGAGAAGACAGAAACTGAACAGCAAGAGGCATCTGCATCACTTCCCTGGGCGCGGTATCGCTCACGACGTGGACAGGGTCAATTCTCGTCTGTGAACGGATCGCGCAACACCCACCCCAGGGTGAAAACCCGCACCCGCCCTTACCGGCTGGCCGATCGGATTTCGGTCAACAGGGCCACTCCTGCTGTGACCGATTTGATGGTCACGCCGAACCCCGCACGATCGTTCCTCTCGCCGAAAGCGGACGAAACTCGCTGCTGTCAACGCTCCCGAATGTCCGGTCTTGTCGACTACCGAATGTCCCTGCAATGCCGATGAGTGCGCTCGACAGCCTGATGCAGACTTATCGGGATGTGCCCGCTTCGTGGAATGCGGGCAGCGCCGGGATGAGGGTGCCGACGTAGTCGCGAATCCGTCGTGGTGGAAAGGATGCCACCGGTGATGCGGCTAGCGGCAGCGAGCCCGACATCCCCAAGACGCTGGGGCCGAGCAGCATGAGTCCGCCGGTAAGGGCCATCGACAGCAGGACGCGGCGGCGGGCATGCGAGTGCATTCGCCTGCCAGGGTCCCGGGACGAGAAGGCAGAAACTGAACCTCATTCGCACATGAGTTCGAATGGCCGGCGTGTCTGGTATCTGCCAGCGCCTCGTGGTGAACCACCGTCCACGCAGCTCGGTGCTGGTGTCGTCGTTGCGGGAGCGCAGGGTGTACGACGGGTGCCTTCGGCCTGAGGCGGGCCCGCCGTGGCGCCGGATCTGGTTGCGGCACGGGCGCTTCCGGTCTGGCGGGGAGGGTGTCCGCGTCTACCGCATTGTCCACATGGATTCCCTATAACCCGGGCTGCCGGGCTATAGGGTTGCATGGTCATAGGTCACACATCGTGGGCGCGCGTTGGCGAGCCGGCTCGCTGCCGGATTTCACGGGAGGCGCGGCATGACATCGACGTATATGGGGAAGCCGTACTATCCAGCGTGGCTGGGTAACCTGGCCGACGACGTAACCGGGGAAGGCGCCGCGTGGGACGGCGTCATAGAAGGCGCAGAGGCCGTCCATGAAGTCGTGGTCGCCGCCCGCGAAATATACGAGTTCCAAGACTTTCACTACGCCGGCCCCTGTGGCGAGAACAGTTTCCTCGAGGACTACACCTCATCGGTACGCGGCGTGCCGATTCATGTCATCGTCCTGGTCACCTTCAACGCCGCCGGAAAGGCCCAGCGCCTCGTGGTGAACCACCGTCCACGCAGCTCGGTGCTGCTGTTGTCCCGCTTGATGCTCGAGAGGTTCGCCGACACACCCCTTGCCAAGCACTGGGAAAACACACCCTGAGGAGCGAACATGAATGCGCCCTTGTATCTGATCACCGGGGCGGGTGGTGGCACCGGTGGCGTGAGCCGGCAGGTGATCGAGCAATTGCGGGAACGTGGGGATCGCGTTCGCGCGTTGGTGCACCGCGACGACGCCCGAGCTGAGCCGTTACGTGCACTCGGCGCTGATGTCGTAGTCGGAGATTTGACCGATCCACGAGATGTGGTCGATGCGATGGCCGGCATCGATCGCATGTTCTTTTCGATGGGTGTCTCTCCGGACTACCTGCAGGCAACGGTAGTCGTCTGCGACGCCGCGTTGGAGTACGGCCACCTCGAGGTGGTCGTGAACATGTCCCAGATGACTGTTTCTCAAATGACGCTGACCAGTGTGGGAGAGTCTCGTCAACATCGACTGCATTACCTCGCCGAGCACGTCTTGAACTGGTCGGGTGTCCCGGTCGTGCACATCAGGCCGACGGTGTTTCTGGACAATCCGATATTCACCGGACTCGCGGCACCGTCGCTGCGAGAGCAAAACCTGTTGGCCCTCCCCTTCGGAACGGGTCGAACATCACCGATAGCTACCAGCGACGTGGCCCGCACGATTACGGCAGTGCTCGTGGATCCCATCCATCGCATCGGCGACGTCTACGAATTGACCGGCCCGGCGCGTTTGGACATCGATGGCCTGGCCGCCGAGTACACCCTGGGACTTCACCGGCAGATTCGCGGCACCGACATCCCCCACGAAACCTGGGTCCAGGAGGTTCTCGCGCCCCGAGGTCTGCCCGCGCACGTCGAGCAGCATCTGACCACACTGGCACTGCTACACCGTGCCAACCGCTACGACCGAGCCACCGACGACGTCGAGAAGATCACGGGACAGCCGCCATCCACGGTTGGGCAGTACATAGCCGAACACTCGGAACTGTTCTCATAAAGGACGCCAGACGGTGTGGCCGCCCTGGACAAAACGCTGAACTCGACCGCCGGACCGAAAGTTCTTGTGGGCCATGCCTATGCGGGCGCGGTGATCGGCGCAACACCTCGATTTCCGCATCCCCGCAGAAAGTGAGTCACCCAGTCATGTCCGCGATCCGATATTTGCAGGCCGACGTCGACGGATTCCGCGTGTCCTACCGCGAGGCGGGCACGCCGGGAAGGCCCAAACTTCTTCTACTGCACGGCTTTCCGACGTCCAGCCATATGTTCCGCGACCTGATCCCCTTGCTCGCTGACGACTTGCACCTCATCGCCCCCGACCTGCCGGGCTTCGGCGGTTCGGACATGCCGCCACGCGAGCAGTTCGCCTACACCTTCGACCATATCGCCGAGGTGATCGACCGGTTCACCGAAGTGGTGGGCTTCGACCGGTACGCGCTCTACGTCTTCGACTACGGCGCCCCGACCGGATTCCGGCTCGCCGTCGAACATCCCGACCGCATCACCGCCATCGTCTCCCAGAACGGCAACGCCTACGCCGAAGGGTTGAGTGAGGGCTGGAACCCGATCCGCGCCTATTGGGAGAACCCCTCGGACGCCAATCGCCAAGCGCTGCGGCAGTTCCTCGCACCGGAAACCACCCGCTGGCAGTACACCCACGGCGTATCCGACGATGCCCTGGTTTCCCCCGACGGCATCGCCCTCGACAACCACTACCTGGCCCGCCCCGGCGCGGACGACGTGCAACTGGACCTGTTCCTCGACTACCGCGACAACGTCGCCCGCTACCCCGAATTCCAGTCCTACTTCCGCACCCATACACCCCGACTCCTCGCAGTGTGGGGCAAGAACGATCCCTTCTTCCTCTCTGCCGGTGCCGAGGCTTTCCGACGCGACCTCCCCGAGGCCCAGATCCACTTCTACGACACCGGCCACTTCGCCCTCGAAACCCACGCCCATGACATAGCCCAAGCCATCCGGTCGTTCCTCACCGTTTGAGCGGCAGCGGTGATGGCCGGCCTGGCGGCCGAGTATCGAATCCTCGAGACCCGCCGCCTCGCCGAGGATCTCGTGCTGGGCTATCGGTCATAACCAGGTCTCGCGACTGTGAAACATCGCCCCTACCAGGGCGGGGGTTGGGTCAGCTGTTGAGGAAGGCGAGCAGATCGGCTTCCAGCGCGGTGCGGTAGGCGCCGAAAATGCCGTGGGGCGCACGGGGATACACGCGCAGTTCGGAAACATCCCTATCAACAACAAGATTCGCTCGTGGAACCCGAACACTCCGCCCGCCGACTACCTGACCATGCTGCACCGCTTTGACACCCACCACGACATCCGCACCGCCGCCGTCGTTCTCGCCTTGCTACTGGTCATCGCCACGACCGCCCGCATGATCGGCACACCGACGCGCCAACCCGCCCCGGCCTCGGATCGCACGCACTGAAAACTGCCCCTCGGGGATGAGCAGGACTGGAGGACAGGACAATTGGAACGACGAGTCGTATTGCGAGCGCTGATGGCCGCCGGCGGTGCCGCCACGTTCGCAACCACCTTGCCAGGGGCGGTGCACCAGAAGCGAAGGCGGACGGACAAGGCCCAGCCGGGCCTCTCCGCGTCCATATCGTCATGTTCGACGGTGTCGAAGAACAGGATTTCATCGGACCCTTCGAGGTGTTCTCGCTCGCCGCCATGCTCGCCGAGCGCGGCGTGGACCTGCGGTACGTGACTACCGGTCAACCCGGAACGATCCGCGCTTCCTACGGCACCGTCGTGCAAGTCACCGAACCGTGGGCACCCCAGAACGCCGATGTGCTCGTCGTACCCGGCGGCGGCTACACACACCGCGACGCGCCAGGCGTCTGGGCCGAGATCAATCGTGGCGTCCTACCCGAAGCCCTGGCAGCCGCGCCCCGCGCCGGACTGACGATCAGCTCATTGTGCACCGGCGCATTGCTTTTGGGCGCAGCCGGGCTGGTCAACGGCCGCCCCTGTACAACCCATCACGGTGCTCTCGACACACTGAAACAACAAGGTGGCGTCCTTACGAAGGCGCGCGTCGTCGACGACGGCGATCTGGTGACAGCGGGCGGCATAACCTCGGGGATCGACCTGGCCCTCTGGCTGGTGCGCCGCGAGCTGAGCGCCGAAACCGCGACTCGCGTCGAGGAGATCCTGGAATACGAGGCACGCGGGCCGATCTGGACCCGATGACCCAATTTCGATCCACCCGTTGACCCCTCCCCATCCTGGTGGGGATTCAATTCGGGCTCGGAACGGTATTGATGCGTATTTGTCAAAGGTTCTGATTGAACCGTGGTTGTGAAAACTGCTGGTAGGGAACATGATTCGGTAGAATCCCGTGGAACCTCGCAGTCGCCCGCTGACACGGGACAGCTAGCCACACCCGCAAGAATGATCGAGGCTAGGATGCTTGCGAGGGTAAGTGAGTCGACCACGTGAGGCGGCGAACATATGGTGACCCAGGACAACGAACACCGATCCCTGTACCTGTCTTATCTCGGGTACTGCAATGAGCACGATTTCGATAGTATGGCGTCATTTTATACATCGACCATCAAAGTCGATGACGTTCCTATGGATCCAGCCGCTGTTACGGCGCAATTCTCACCTCTTGTCTCCGGATTTCCCGACTGGCATTGGGAGATACGGCACCTCGTCGTCGACGGCAACTATATCGCGGTGCACTTCACGGTAACCGGTACCCATCGGGGGACTTTCCAGGGAATTGAGGCGACCGGTCGTCGGGTGACTATTTCAGAGTTCACTCTTTATCACCTCGAAGACGGCAAGTTCGCCGAGGTCTGGGACTACACCGATATCGACGCGTTGATGAGGCAAATCGAGCAAGGCGAGGCACTGCTGACGGGCCCCACCGACGAAGCCGGTACCGCAGATAGCTGACTTCGCTCGCGTCCATTTGGTTTGACTCCACCTCCTGGAAGGCAGGCCGATGACCCCCACCACACCCTCGTTCTTCGAGGCGCAACTTCCCGCCCTCTCGAGCAGCGGAAGAGACGTTCAACGTCACGAGCGATGTCTGCCGCGTACTCAACGGCTATACCCCGGCCGGTTTCGAGCAAGTGATCAAGGGGCTCGCGCGACCGGCACCGAAGCGTGAGCTTCCCCCGAGAACTGAAGAGCCGGCGCCAGAAGACATCGCGGCAGCACAGTTCCTGTTCAGCAACTACTGGACCGCACGAGCCGACGATCCCTGGGCGAAATTCTTCGTCCGCTGATCCCGCGCCCGCATGGATAGCACGCTCGATTGCCGTGCCCACTGGAGAAAGGGGCTGATCGATCATCATGACCGCGAAATCGTCCGTACAGAGCGTCACATACGATTTGCTGAGGTCGCTGCGCCTGACAACGATCTTCGGTAATCCGGGTTCGACCGAGGAGACATTTCTCAAGAACTTCCCGGATGATTTCACGTACGTCTTGGGGCTGCAGGAAGCGTCTGTCATCGCTATGGCGGACGGCTTCGCCCAGACCACGCGGCGTCCTGCGTTGGTGAACCTGCACTCTTCGGCGGGGCTGGGCAACAGCATCGGCAACCTGGTCGCGGCCTATCACGGACACACGCCGCTGATCGTCGTGGCCGGTCAGCAGCACCGCGAGTTGTTGATCGGCGACCCGTACCTGAGTAACCGCGACGCGGTGGCGATGCCGAGGCCGTGGGTGAAGTGGTCCTATGAGCCCGCACGCGCCGAGGCCGTGCCCGAAGCGCTCATGCGTGCCTATGCGATGGCCGTGCAGCCTCCTGCCGGACCTGTGTTCTTGTCCATTCCGCTCGACGACTGGAACCAGCCACTGCATGGGCCCGCGGTACTGCGGGACGTCAGCACGACCTACGCGCCCGACCCGGAGCGTCTGCGGCGCTTCGCCGAGCGCATCACGGTGAGTCGGCGGCCGGCCCTGATCCTCGGGCCCGACGTGGACCGGGCCCGCGGGTGGGACGCCGGCATCGCGCTGGCGGAGAAGTTGCGGGCTGCGGTGTACAGTCCTCCGCTCCCGGATCGCGCTTCCTTCCCGGAGGACCACCCGTTGTTCCAGGGGTCGGTCGGTATGTCGGTCAAGGCCATCGGCGAACGGCTGGCCGGACACGATCTCGTCGTGGTGATCGGGGCCGAGGTCTTCCGCTACTACCCCTACGTACCCGGCGACATCCTGCCTGCCGGAACCGAGTTGCTGCAGATCACCGACGATCCGGGGATTGCCGCGGCCGCCCGTGTCGGGGACAGCCTCCTGGGCGATGCCCGGCTGTCGATCGAGCTTCTCACCGAACTGGTGGGCGACGGCGCAGGCCGTGAGGTGCCCAAGCCCATGCCGCGTGACCGGAGGCTGCCGGAAACGTCGAACGGCACGCTCACGCCCGCCGAGGTCTACGCGGCGCTCAGCGAAGTACGTCCCGAACACGCCGTCTTCGTCAACGAGTCCACCTCGACCATGGCGCAGCATGCCAACTGGCTGCCCGCCGTGGAGCCGGACTCGATGTTCGCCACTGCCAGTGGTGGTATCGGCTGGGCCGCACCGGCTGCGGTCGGTGTCGCACTGGGCGACCGCGACCGTGGCGTCACGCGCCCGGTGATCGGTCTGATCGGGGACGGCTCGTTCCAGTACTCGGTCCAATCGCTGTGGACAGCAGTACAACACAATGTGCCGATCGTGTACGTCGTGATGCGCAACCACGAGTACTCCATCCTCAAATCCTTTGCCGCTCTGGAACAGACACCGGGTGTCCCTGGACTCGACCTCCCCGGTCTCGATATCGCCTCCGTGGCAAGAGGATTGGGCTGCCATTCCGTCGACGTCACCTCCGCCGGAGACCTCGAGAAGGAGTTCCGGCTCGCGCTGGAGTCCGGCACCACCACGGTCATCGTGGTGACCACCCAACCCGAGAAGGCCGCACTCTGAGCGATCGGCAATTCCGATTCCGCTCAGGCTCGACCGTCCGGTCATCAGACCCCATGCTCGCTGCCCACCAGCGCAAGTTGGCGCGATCGAAGGAGCCGCAGGGGGACCTGCGGCTCCTTGGGGTTCGGGTTACTTGGTGGCCGGTGGGGTGAAGGGTTGGTTGATGGTGGAGAAGTAGTGGATCACAGCGAATACAGCTACGACCTGGGTGAATGTCAGGGGCGGCGCATTATGATCCCTCAAATTGACTACTGACAAGCGACGCGGCCCGCATCCAGCCTGATCCCACGACTGCGCTCAGGCCGCCCGGCGCCCTAGAAGATTGCCCAGGACGCGGAGCTGGGCAGTGGCGCCGCCGAGACTGAACTCGGCGCGTTTGGCCGCGACGAAGTACCGGTTCATCGGCCCGTCGGTGTCGATGCCCACACCGCCGTGAATATGAACTGCGGTGTGCGCCACCCGATGGCCGGCCTCTGCCGTCCAGAATTTCGCGGTAGCGATCTCTTGCTCGGCGGGCAGACCTGCGGCCTCGCGGGCGGCGGCCTGCCAGAGTGTCAACCGCACGGCCTCGACGTCGATGTAGGCGTCGGCAAGCCGTGTCCGCACCGCCTGGAAGGAGCCGATCGGCTTGTCGAATTGCGTACGAGTGCGGGCGTATTCGGCGGTCAGCGCCAATGCCTTCTCCAATACCCCGAGCTGCCACGCGCACCACGCCAAGGTCGCACGGCGGCGCGCCCACTCGACACCTTCCGCCCGGCTCAGCACGATGGTGGCAACATTGTCCAGCTCCAGCAACGCGGCGTCGTCGGTATCGACGAGACGCTGCGCGGTCGTGGTGAGTCCGGCGGCAGCACGGTCGATCAGCACCAATGCCGGGCCGTTGGCGGTGGTGGCCTCGAGCAGGAAAGTGGTGGCGAAAGCGCCTGCGGTGACGACGGTTCGGCTGCCGCTCACCGTCCAGCCGGCGTCGGTTTCGGTGCAGCGCAAGGAGGCTCGGCTGGTGGAGCCGTCGCCGACCGAGACGGCGATGGTCGCGTCGCCGCGCAGCACCGGCGTGATGTAGCGCCCGATCAGGCTGTCGTCACCGAACTCGGCAATCGCGGAGGCGCCGACGGCGATGCTGCTCGAGTACGGTGCGGGCGCGAGGGTCCGGCCGATCTCGATCAGCACCGACGCCTGCTCGAGTACGTCGAATCCGCTGCCGCCCACAGACTTCGGCAGTGCCGCGTCGAGCAGACCGGCACCGGCCAGCGTGCGCCACAGGTCCGCGTCGAAACCGGGCGCGTCGCGGAGTCCGGAAGCGGATCGTACGCTGTTGTCGTTCTTGTCCGACCAGTCGCCGAGAATCTGCTTGGCGAGCCCGGCAAGGTCTTGCTGTGCCTCGGTGAGCGTGAAATCCATGTGATGTCCTCAACGAGTGACCGGCAGGCCGAGAGCGGTCGCGGCGATGATGTCGCGCTGAACCTCATTGGTGCCGCCGCCGAAGGTATTGATCAGCGACGCACGGTGGTACAGCTCGACGCGCCCGCGCAGCAGGGTGCCGGCCGAATCGAACCGCACGATCGAATCCGCGCCCAGCACTTCCATCAACAGCCGGTACCCCTCGGTGGCGAATTCGGTTCCGAATACCTTGGTGGCGGAGGCTTCGGCGGGGGCCAGTTCGCCGGTATCGGCGTCGGAGGCCATTTTCCAGCTGCGGAGCTTCTGATATTCGGTATTGGCGTGCACCCGCGCCAGGTGCAGCCGCACCCACTCCTGGTCGATGACCCGTGAGCCGTCGGCGAGTTCGGTGTCCTGCGCCCATACGTGAACCTGACGCAGTGCCTCTTGCATCGGTGCGGCGATCGAGAGGGCCACCCGCTCGTGGTTGAGCTGGTTGGTGATCAGGTTCCAGCCCCGGTTGAGCCCGCCCACGATCGACGTTGCGGGAACACGGACGTCGGAGTAGTAAGTGGCGCTGGTGCCCGCGCCCGCCATCGTGTGCACCTTGGTCCAGGAGAAGCCACCGGCCGTGGTCGGCACGATGAACACGCTCAGACCCTTGTGCTTCGCGACATCGGGGTCGGTGCGCGTCGCGAGCCAGATGTAGTCGGCGTACTCGACCAGCGAGGTCCACATCTTCTGGCCGTTGATGATGTAGTCGTCGCCGTCGGGCACCGCCCGAGTCCGCAGCGAGGCGAGGTCGGTGCCGGCCTCGGGCTCGGAATAGCCGATGGAGAAGTGCAATTCGCCCGCGGCGATCTTCGGCAGGAAGAAGGCTTTCTGCTCTTCGGTGCCGAAACGCATGATCGTGGGGCCGACCGTGTTGACCGTCAGGAACGGTATCGGCACTCCGGCGACGGCAGCTTCCTCGGTGAAGATCATCTGGTCGATCATCGAAAGGCCTTGGCCGCCGAATTCCTTCGGCCATCCCATCACGAGGTATCCGTCCCGGCCCAGCTGGCGGACGATCTCCTTGAAGGCGTCGCCGGGACCGTATTCGCCCCGCGGGCCGCCCGCGATCGCCTCGCGCCGCTCGTCGGTCATCAGGGTGGCGAAGTACTCTCGGAGTCCGGCTCGCAACTGTTGTTGTGCCGCAGTGAAATTGATGTCCATAGGTCCTCAGAAGTTGGCGAGGTCGTCCGCGGTGAGGACAGAGGTCAATATGAGTGGCTCGGCGACGAGGCGCTGGGGCATCCCGGGTCCCAGCCCGATGGCCGACTCCGCGCCGAATCGGTTGACTTCGTCCAGGAGAAAGCGGACGCCGACCGGGTTGAGATAGTTGGTGAGGAAGAACTCGCGAACCTCGTCGGCGGTCTGGATGACGCCGGTCTGGTGGGGTGAGCAGAGGGTGATCTTCGGATCGTAGAAGGTCATCCCGGACACATGCTTCGCCATGAAGTCCGCCACGTGCTGCACGAGCGGGCTGTGGAAGGCGCCGACGTACTCCTCGAGCATGCGGATCCGACGCGGTTGCTCGGCCGCGAGAGCGGTCAACTCCGCTCGATATCCGGAGAGCACGAGAACCCGTTTGTCGCCGCCGGGCACGACGTCGTAGTCCGCGGCCAGGTAGATCCCGGGCCGGACGGGGCCGATGTACTTCTCGATCTCGTCACCCTCCGCCAGGGCGGCCACCGCCATCCCCTGCGGTGGCGAGTCGGCCGGCACCTCGGGAATGAGGCGTTGGTAGTGCAGCATCTCGAACAGTTGCTGTCGATCGAGTCCGCCTGCGAGACAGGCGCTCACCAAACCGCCGAGGCTGAGCCCGCCGATGGCATCTGGCCGGATGCCGCTTTCAGCCAGCACGTCGTGCATGCCGATGATCAACGCGGCCTGGCGTACGGCACCGAAGCTCTGGATGAGTTCGCCCTCTCCGTCGAACTCGCCCGCGATCAGGTTCGACGTGTCCAATTCGGTCCAGTGTGCTGCCTGCTCGAATACCTCACGGACGGCAGGGAATCGAACGCAGAATTCGGTGACGAATGCCGTATCCAACGGAATTTGTCCCCCGAGCAAGTACGCGATGGTCATGCAACATTCCCCTTGAATTAAATGAAGTCCCCGAAGGTCGACAAATGGCGTGCAGTCGACTCATGTGTTGAAGGAATCCCCGCCCCACGGGTGATGCCCACCCGGAAGGAAACTGCCCGTGTCGCCGGGCACGGTCCCACGGTAAGGCATGTCCGATATCCCCGCAACGCGTGCGGTCGGGCCAAAGTAGCTGCGACAGTGCGTAATAGGAAGTCGGCCGGCTGGTGGCGCGCGGCCCCGGCGGACGCGCCGATGGGGCGAAGATCACGGCGCCGGACGCGTCTCCCTGCTTGCGAAATCGCAAAATCTATGTCAATCCTGTCGGCTTGCGAAATCGCAGAATCTGTGTCAACAACATTGTCCTGCAACACTATTGGCGAACCAAGCAAACGCTTGACCGTGATCGGTTGTCATGTAAGACTGCTTGCGGGACGTGGATGCATCACCCACTCGTCGGGTGCCATGAGATTCGGGGCGGTCGGAAGAAGGTTGGGGAAATGACGTCAGATCAACAGCGCGACAAAGAAATATCCGCGAGGAACACGCTGACCGACCTCCCGGGGCTCATCGGAGTTATCGAAGTCCCAGTAATGTCGCTGCCCGTAATTTCGACTCGCGTATATGTACTGGAAGGCACGCGGGGACATATTCTCATCGATGCCGGGTGGGATGACGACACCGCCTGGCAGGCCCTCTCCGACGGCCTGGCCACGCTGGGCCGGGAAATTCGTGAGACAGAGGGCATAGTTCTGACTCACCACCATCCCGATCATTCGGGCCTCGCGGGCCGGGTGAAAGCCGAATCCGATGCGTGGATCGCGATGCACGAGATCGACGCCGATCTCATGGATCAGCTACGCAGCCAGGAATCGGCGGAAGCCCATTTGTCGTGGGAATTGAACAATCTCGCGGCGGCCGGAGCGCCGACGCTGGCGCTGGAGTCCTACCGGCAAGGCGGGGGAAGTTTCTCGATGGCGTACATGTCGGCCGAGGTGGACCGCAAGCTCGGTGACGGTGATGTCATCACGCCTGCGGCCGGCGGTCTCACCGCACTGTGGCTGCCGGGCCACACCGGTGGCCACATGGGCGCGATCCTCGAGCGGCAGCGGGCGGTGTTCACCGGCGACCATGTGCTGTCCAAGACCAGCCCGCATGTCGGGGAATTCGTGTTCCCGGTCGACGAGCACGATCTACTGAACCGCTATCTGGAATCACTGGAGAAGCTTCGAACCCTGGCGGGTGACGGCTTCTCGATCTATCCGGCCCACGAGGTCGTCGATATCGACTGGCCACGCAGAATAGAAGAACTGGCCGTGCACCACCGGCGGCGGCTCGACGACGTGCGGCAGGTTCTGTCCGATGGTGAGCCGCGGACCCTCTGGGATATCGCGGTGGCAATGACCTGGGCCGTCAAATGGGCGGATATTCCGCCCATTTCCTGGCCGTTGGCCCTGTCGGAGTGCTCTGCGCACCTGACCTATCTGGTCAACCACGGCAATGCAAAATCGCTAGGGGCGAGCGATCAGCCGATGAAATTCGTAGCCAAAGGCTGAGGGTCTTTCGCACGCATCATAAATAAATGGGGGATTCACCATGGATCGATTGGCTGTCGGGTGCCCAATTCATCGCTATCCCACGGACGGGGCGCGATCATTGGGTTTGGACCCGGTACTGGATGACGCGCTCAAACAGGACCAGCCCGTGCGGCTCGAATATCCGCACGGCGGCCAATGCTGGCTGGTGACGGGATACGACGACGTCCGGACCGTCTACTCCAGCAAGATTTTCAGCCGTTCCGGAAACGCGCCGCGAATCACCGCGAGCCCGCTCTTCGCGGGAGGACTCGCGACGATGGACGACGCTATGCACCTCAAGGTGCGCAGGATCGTCACCGCGGAATTGAACAAGCGAATGGGATCGATCCGTTCCAGCGCTGAATCGATCATGACCGAACGGCTTTCCCCGCTGCGGGAAGGGGCCGGCATCGACTACGTGGCGGACGTGGCGAAGCCCTACTCCATTCGAGTCCTCGGGGAGCTGCTGCGCATTCCCACCGAGGACGACGCGAACTTGATTGGATGGGTCAGCGCTCTCCTGGCCGACGACTTCGTTCCGAATGCGGAAGCGAATGCCGAGTCCGCCGTGAAAGACATGGGCCGATATGTCATGGAATTGGTCACCGCGCGCGGCGAGAACCTCGGGGACGATGTGGTCTCGGACTTCATCCGCCATGACGGATTGAGCTACCTGGACGTTGTCACGATCGTGTTCGGCCTGATTATCGCCGGATTCGAGTCCACCGCCCACATGTTGAGCAAGATGGTGTTCCAGCTCTTGATCCGTCCCGATCTGTGGAGCGCCTTGAAGGAGAATCCGGATCGTATTCCGGGCGCGGTCGACGAGCTGCTCCGAACGATTTCACTCGGCGGCGGCGAGGCTATTCCCTGGCTGGTCCGGGAGCCCATCAGCCTCGGCGGGATGGACATGGCGGCCGGCGATTACGTGATGCCCTCGACAGGAGCCGCGAACCGTGACGGTCTCGTCTTCGAAGACCCTGATCAGATCGTATTCGGGCGCTCCCAGAAGCAGCATCTGACCTTCGGATACGGGACCAGCTACTGCCTGGGCTCCCAGGTGGCGAAGGTGGAACTGGAAGTGGGGCTGGGCCTCCTGGTCCGCGAATACCCCGACCTGCGGCTCACCGTAGCGCCAGAAAGTATCAGCTGGCCTGCCGGCTCGGCCGTTTGGCAACTCGCCGAGCTCCCGGTTTCCCTGGCCTAAGAGGAATTGTCATGCGTACCAGTCAACGAAACATTCCATTCGCCGAACCCACCCGCGACGAATTGGTAGCCATCAGCCGCCAGCATGTCGCGGCCATGGAGACCTCCACCGCGGAGGAAGTGTGGGTCAGCTCCGCGATGGACTTCCTGCTCCTGCACACCGTCGGTCGCAAGACCGGAGAGATACGCAAGGCCGCCTTGCCGTTCTGGCGAGACCACGATGGATGCCGGGTCGTCATCGCTTCACTCGTCGGCTCGCCCCAGCATCCGGCATGGTATTTGAACCTTGCCGATACCAGCGTCAACCCGAATGTCCTTGTGCGCCTGCGTGATAGCGAATACCGATCCGTTCCGGAAGTCGTCGACGGGGCCGAGTACACGCGGATCTGGGAGGCGGTGACGGCGGATCGCGATTTCTACCGGGTCTATCAGGAGCGCTGTGAGCGCCGCATCCCGATTATTCGATTGCCGGAAATTCAGCAAGGGTAGACATGTACAAGGCACAGACCACCATGGGCGATCCTGCATGGATCGCCACCGGTCACGCCGAAGTGCGCAGCCTGCTCTGCGATGAGCGGCTGGGCCGAGCCCATCCGACGCCGGAGACCGCGGCCCGGGTCAGCGATGTCGCGCTGTTCGGGCCGGTAGGCAATTTCGAGACCGAGATCGCCGATCACGCCCGGATGCGATCGCTGTTGCAGCCGCAATTCTCCGCCAGGGCCATGCGTACACTGCGTCCCCGCATCAGTGCGCTCACAAGCGAGTTGCTGGATACGCTCGCAGATCAGGCGTTGCCGTTGGATCTGCACGCCGCGGTGTCGGTGCCATTGCCGATCCTCGTCCTGTGTGAATTGCTGGGCGTGCCTTTGGAAGATCGTGAGCGGTTCCGGGTGTGGACACAGCAGGCGTGGGACATTCGCGACAACGAACGGGCCCAGCAGGGGCAGTCCGCACTGTTCACGTACTCGTGTGAACTCGTCGCCACGAAGCGCGCGGACCCCTGCGACGATGTCATCTCCCGGCTGGCGACGACTCCGGGAGTGCATGCCGCGGAGGCCGCCGCGCTGGCGATGGCACTGCTGTTCGCCGGCCACGAGACGACGGTCAACGCCATCAGCAACGGGATGTTGACGCTCCTCGACACCCCGGATCGATGGCATCGGCTCGTCGCCGAACCCGCTCTGGTGCCGAGCGCGATCGAGGAACTGTTGCGGGTACCGTGCCAGGCCAGCCCCGAGCTGCCCCGCTACGCGCGCACTGACATGGAAGTCGACGGTGCCACGGTGTGTCAGGGCGATCTCGTGCTCATGGATGTCAGCGCCGCCAACCTCGACCCGGAGGCGTTTCCGGAGCCGGAACGATTCGACTTGACCCGCCGGTCGTCCGCGCACCTGACGTTCGGACACGGCCTGCGCTACTGCATCGGTGCACCGCTGGCGCGGATCGAGCTTCAGGAAGTGTTCTCCCAGTTGATATCTCGGTTCCCCAATATGCGGCTCGCGGTTCCGGCTGCCGAATTGCGCCGCCAGGAGAACATGCTGGCCGCCGAATTGGTCGAGCTGCCCGTGACCTGGTAGCCCGCCGCACCGCACCGCTCAGCACTGCTCGGAACAAAGAACAGAACAAAGAAAGGTCAATTGTGTCAACCGAACGCAACCCGTGGGCGGCGCTGGGTGCGCTGTGCGTGGGCTACTTCATGATCCTGCTGGACATGACCATCGTCGCGGTGGCGAATCCGGCGATCATGTCCGGCTTGCACACCGACTTGTCCAAGGTCATCTGGGTGACCAGCGCGTACCTGCTCACCTTCGCGGTGCCGCTGCTCATCACCGGCCGGCTCGGCGATCGGTTCGGGCCAAAATATCTGTATCTGGCGGGACTTTCGGTCTTCACGCTGGCCTCGCTGTGGTGCGGCCTCGCGGGCGGCATCGATTCGCTGATCGCCGCCCGGGCGGTCCAGGGCCTGGGCGCGGCCTTGATCGCGCCGCAGACGATGGCGGTGATCGGCCGAATCTTCCCGTGGGACAAGCGCGGTGCGGCCATGGGAGTGTGGGGCGGTGTCGCCGGCGTGGCGGCGCTGGTCGGCCCGGTCTTCGGCGGTGCGCTCGTGGACAGCGGTGGTTGGCAGTGGATCTTCTATGTCAACCTGCCGATCGGGGTGATCGCGTTGGTGTTGGGCGCGCGGCTGATTCCGGTGCTTCCGACCAGCAAGCACCGTTTCGACATCCCGGGCATGGTGATGGTCGCGATCGGCATGACCGCGTTGGTGATCGGCATCCAGGAGGGCAACGATCACCATTGGGCAGGCTGGGTCTGGGGCCTGATCCTCGGCGGCCTGGCCGTGCTCGCGCTGTTCCTGGTGAACCAGGGCCGCAACAAGATCGAGCCGCTGATACCGCTGAGCGTGTTCCGGAACCGCAATTTCTCGCTCGGCAATATCGCCACCAGCGGGCTGACCGCGGCAACCACCGCGCAGATGGTGCCGTCGTTCTTCTACCTGCAAGTTGTTCGCGAGCTGTCCCCGACCAAGGCCGCGTTGGTCGGCTCGCCGCTGGCACTGCTGTCCGCCTTGCTGTCGCCGGTGGTCGGCAGGCTGTCGGACAAGGTGCCGCCGCGGTATCTGTTGATGTTCGGCTTCGTAGCGTACGCGGCCGGGGTGTGGTGGTTCCTCGCCCTCGCGAACCCGCACGGGTCCATCCCGATGTTGGTCGTGACATCGGTGGTCTGCGGTGTCGGCAGCGCTTTCATCTGGGCGCCGCTGCCCGCGGCCACGATGCGGAGCCTGCCGCTGGAGCAGATGGGGGCGGCGGCGGGCATCTACGCCACCACCCGCCAGATCGGTTCGGCACTCGGCAGCGCATGCATTGCCGCACTGCTCGCCGCGCGCATGGCGGCACATGCGCTGCCCGGCGGTGGCTCGTCCGGCGCGGGCGGCCATCTCCCCGACTTCGTCAAAGCACCCTACAGTTCGGCACTGTCCGATTCGCTCTACCTTTCTGTCGGTCTGCTGGTGGTCTGCGCCATCGCTGCGGCGTTCTTCGTCTCCGCCGATCTGCCCTCTGCCGCGCCAACTCCGGCTGGCGGCAAGAAGGCCGGAGTCAGCGTGGCCGACTAGTGCGTGTCTTACAAGCGTCGGAACTGAACACAAGATCTTGATCATCGTGAATTGAGGACAGGGATGAGTAGAGGTTCATCGGTCGCCCAGCGGCCCACGGCCCAAAATCGGCCGCCGGGACCAAGTTTGGGCACTCTGTTGAAATTGGGTGTGGCCATGCGTCGGGAGACGTACACGATCATGCCCGAAGTGGCGCGCCGCTACGGCGACGTGGTCACCTTGCCGGTACCGGGGCGCGACGCGCCACCGATGACATTGGTCAGCCACCCGGATCACATCGACCACATCCTGGTCCGGCACCACCATCGTTACGTCAAAGGCGAGTCCTACGAGGAACTCATGGACGGTCAACCGCTGCCGTTGGCGTTCCTGGAGGGCGAGGAATGGAAACGGGTCCGCAGACCGCTCAACCCACACTTCACGGGGCAGGCGTTGGAGCGAGTCGCCCCCAAGCTGATCGCGGGGGTCACCGCCCGCGTCGATGCGTGGGCGAAGTACGTCGATACCGCGGAGTGGGTCGATCTCGAGCATGAACTCGGCACCGTCGTCATGGACGGGTTGATGCGCGCGGTATTCGGGGTGACCATGGCGACCGATGAATTGGACAGCTACATTCGGTCTGCACGGGATTACAGCCGCTACGCCGCCAATCGCGCGATGATGCACGATCTCCCGGCCTTTCTGCCGCGCCCTTTCCAGCGACGGGGACAAGCCGGACTCGCCGCCGTGCACTCCGATCTCGAGCGGTATATCGCGCAGCGGCGAGCGGATGGTCCCAGCGCAGAGCCGGATCTCCTGGACGCGATGTTGGAGATCAGCGCCGAGGAATGCCCGCATCTGCAACACGCCAAGCTCCTCTCAGAGGTGAGTGGCATGATTTTCGCCGGATTCGAAACGACGACCGAAGCCACAGCATGGACTCTCGCTCTGCTGCTTCGCCACCCGCCGGCGCTCGCGCGCGCGGTCGAGGAGGTCGACTCGCTGGCCGGCGCGCCGATCGAATACGCAAGCGTGGAGCGTTTCTCGTACCTCAAGGCATGCTTCGATGAGGGGCAGCGCATCCAGTCGGCGATGGCCAACGTCCGCACCGCGATCGAGGACGACGAAATTGGCGGATACTTCGTTCCCAAAGGCACGCGAGTGTTGTTCTCCCCGTACGGAATCCATCGCGATCCCCGATTCTGGAACGAACCGGACAAGTTCGATCCGACCCGCTTCCTCACGGACAAGATCAACAAGAGCGCCTACCTCCCGTTCAACCTCGGTCCGCGAAAATGCATCGGCTTCCGTATCGCCAACATCGAAGCCGTTGCAGCGTTGGCAGCGATATTGCAGCGGTACACATTCCAACTCCGCGCGGGCTGGGAACCCCGGCATCGGATGCGCATCATCACCTCGATGGTGGATGGGTTGCCCGTGCAGATCAAGAATCGCTGATCGACGGAGCTGGTTGTAGCGCAATGAGCGCGGACTGCCGCCGGGGTTCCAGGTCCTCGGCGGTGTGCGCCGGCGGTACGCCGCTGTCGGGTGGCGAAGTGCCGGCAGAAGGTCCGCGACCCGATCCACGCGGCCGCGTGGATCGGGTCGAATGTCGTTGCGGCGTAGCCTTTTTCGGCGAACAGGTGGGCTGGGTGCGCTTCACCCACCTCGAGAATCTCCTTGCACAATATGCTATTTGCGGCATTTTGTGCCAAAAACAGTCTGTAGGACGAAGAAGAGGTCCCCATGAACCGTCTCGAGCAGCGCCGCATCTTGGTGACCGGTGCCGGATCCGGTATCGGCCAGGCCACAGTCCTTCGCCTGTTGTCCGAGGGCGCGGTCGTCGTCGGCGCCAGCCTCAGTGCCGAAGGGCTGGCGCTGACTCGCAAGCAAGCCGCCGAAGCGGGCGTCGATGCCAGGTTCACCACGCTCGAGATGAACGTCGCCAACGAGACCGAGGTCATCGCGGGGGTCGAGAGCGCTGTCGAATTCCTCGGTGGCCTGGACGCTCTCGTCAATGCCGCGGGCATCCTTCGCGCCGGCCATACCCATGAGACGTCGCTGGAGCTGTGGAACCAGATCCTGAACGTGAACCTGACCGGCACGTTCCTGGTGATCCGCGAGGCCCTGCCGGCCCTGCTCGCCAACTCCTGCAGCACGATCGTCAACTTCAGCTCCACCTCGGCGAGCTTCGCGCACCCGTATATGGCCGCGTACTCCGCCAGCAAGGGCGGCATCCAGAGCCTCACCCACACTCTGGCTCTCGAATACGGCAAGAAGGGTCTGCGCGCGGTGAGTGTCGCGCCCGGCGGCATCAAGTCCGGCATCACCGACGCCACCCCCGGCTACCTCCCGAAGGACTCCGACTGGTCGCTTTTCGGCCGCCTGGCTGCCGTTGTCCCGCAGGACAATCCGAAAGAGTTGGCAGGTCCAGAGAATGTCGCCGGTGTCATCGCCATGCTGGTCTCCGATGACGGCCGCTTCATCAGCGGCACAGAGATCCGCATCGACGGTGCCACCCACACCTGAGACCAATCACCCCCTTCTTGCGTGTTGACCCTTTGGTTCCGCTTGGTTTCAACAACTTGCCGCAACACTCCTGCTGCTGGACAGGTGTGCGATTGCAGACGAGGCCCGATCGGATCGATACCCGAGCCTCGGTGATCTATAGTGTCCGGCACGCACCGGCGATGTATTTGCTCCGGTGGAAGGGCGTGTCCGTAGTGGTCATGTCCTTCTCCGGGTACACATCCACCTGAAAGCCGTTGCAATGCCACGGCATTCAGGCAATGCAGCGAGGCTACCGACTTGAACCGCGTGTCCGCCACGCCGAAGGTCGGCGTGGCAACTTCGACGTCAACCAGAGAGACGACGCGAGCATCACGTTCGAAATCACCGACGCCTCAAGTTCTCGCGCCCTGACCAACTTGGTCGGTAGTGGCTGGCGGGATGCGGCCTTGGTTGCTCAGCGCTTGATTTGCGACTGCCATGGCAAGGATTTCCGGTACGTCCTCGGCCAGCAGGAAACCTGCCGCCACCGCCCCGCCGGTTGCCGCTCGAAATGCCTCGAGGTAGTTGTCCGGAGTGGGGCCTGGGAGTGGTCGCGTGCAGCCGAACATGATCGCCGGGCCGCCGCCCTCCTGTCCGAGCCCGGACAGCACCGCCAACGGTACGTCCAGCCACGGTGTGCGGACGCCGCCCAGCGCGTTGCCATGTACGTCCAGCACCAGTTCCCCGGCAGACACGCGGAGCCGATCGGCCCGCGCGGGAGCAGGTCCGCCATCGGCCCACTCTGACAGCGCGGCGATTGCTCGCTGCAGGACGTAGTGATGCTGTGGCCCGGAATTGATCGGCTCGGGGAAGTCGACGCCCAGTGGATTGCGGCGAGGCGCCATCCGCTCGGCCAGTTCCGCTGCCGTCAAGGTGCCCGAGTCGGTGAAAGATGCTCCCACGCTGTAGGAGTCCACGTGCGCGGCGCCGGCCAGCTCCCAGAGCCGGAAATAGTCGGAGTCGGGCTGGCGGGAGTCGATCGAACGCATGAAGCCGACCACATCGGTCTCGGTCTGGAGCGCGAGCACCGGCGCGGTCGAATCCGCGCGCACTCGCGTACCGCCGTTCAGTGCAACGGCTCCCACCCGGCCGGTCAGCGTGGCCGGGCGGCCGGGCCGCCCGTCGATGAGGTACGCGTCGTAGGGCGAGCCGTGCGGCGCAATGGCATTCACATACGTCACGAGCATGGCCGCGGATTGCGACTGCCCGGCCGCGAGCACCTGCTGGGTCCCTGGCACCAGCCTGCGAACCAGTTCTCCCGCCTGCCGGTAAATGTCGTAGCAATAGGCGTCGCCAGGATGCGACAGATCGGCGTACCGCACCGGATCCGACTGCTTCAGCGGCGGCCTCCGGACCGAGTTCCAGGAGTCGTCCCTCTCTGCCATGCCGCCGCCGCCGTGAATCGGCGCGTACTGCGTGGAAACCCCGATCCAGGCCATCCGGGCACGGATGAGATGCCGGTGTGCCAGCAGCCAGATCGGCGGCGTATCTGCACCGGAGGACGCGTTGAGCCACTCCACGACAGCGGTTCCGCGGTAGCCTTCGATCGGCCGGTACACCACGAGTCTGGTCGTGAACGGTGCGAGCCTGCCCGGCTCGGTCGCCCACTCCCCGTCATTACCGGCCGAGCCGGTCAGGCGGTAGGACGCGGCCGTGCCGGACAGGAAGTACTCCTCGGCGACGTAACCGACATCGGGCAGTGAGAAGAACGTCGAGATCAGGCTGAACGGACCAGCCACCGGACCAGAGAGTTCCATCTCGAAACCCTAACAAGTGCTTGGTTTTTCGACAATTGCCGGACATGCGCCGAGGTCAGGCCCTCCTGCCCGAGCGACACTTCGGGAGTCCGAGTTGCAGCGCACATCCGATCCGGCTGAACGCACTGTCATGCCTGACCGCGATGACCGAACCGGCCAGCGCGGTGGAGCGGAAGATCAACCGGCCATGGCGAGCATCGACCCCATCCCTGCGGATGGACGGCGAAGACCCCGTCCGGATTGTCGATCCGGACGGGGTCGGTGTCCCCCAGGCGAACTCGCCGGTCGCCATCCGCTCGTCGCGGGAACCAAGGAGCATCTGTGCTGTTGCCGCATTGGATTGGTCACCGCCTACCTGTGCAGGACGTGATTCACGTCGACCGAAATGGGCAGGTAAGCGGCCGTTCCATGTGGCAAATCGCCAGGTCGGATCAATGCCCCTGGAAGGGGGAATTGACCGTGGTGAAGTATTGGGCGGCGGCGAGTATGGCTACCGGGGCGGTGACGAGGAGTAGGCCGGCTACGGTGCCGAGGGGGGCGATGGCGGCGATGCCGCCGATGCAGCCGACGGCGGCGGCGGGGAGGAAGGGGCCGAAGAGGCCGACGATGGTGGCGGAGGCGGCGGCGGCGCCTGCTGCGCCGCCCAGGAGGCAGCCGACGGCGGCACCGCCCAGGCCTCCTACCAGGGTGCCGATGGCGGCGCCGGTGACGAGGGTGGTGCCGAGGCGGGCCCAGGCGGCTTGTTCGCGGTCGTATTCGTTTTTCCAGGGCGCCTGGTTCTCGTAGGGGAGGGCGACGGGTTGGTAGACCGCGTGGTCGAGGTCGAAGCGGGGGGTGAGGACGGCGGTGCGGTTTGTGATGTCGGCGGTGATGGGGAAGACGAAATCGTCTACGCGGAAGGATAATTCGGTGCCGGCAAGGGTGGTGCCGTCGGCGGCTTTGATCTTGAAGGTGCCGTGGTCGTCCACCAGGGAGCCGGCGTCGGTGGTGATGGTCAGCGCGCTGTCGGTGCGGACGGCGGTGTAGTCGACTCGGCCGGTGGTGCCGGAGTCCGCTGGTGCGGCGCCGGAGTCGGCGTGTGCGGTGGCGGGTAGGGCGGTCAGGGCGGTGGCCGTGAGCAGGGCGAGGCCAATGTTCTTGTGCAAGAGGATGACTTTCAACTCGGGGTGGTGAGGATGGGGTCGTGGGTGATGCTGCGTTCGCGGACCAGCCACGAGGCGCCGTGCGGAACGAGGTGATCGCGGATATCGGTGCTCAGGTGCAGCCGCGGGGACTGCCCGGGGCCGGTTTCGACGACCAGGGAGTAGAAGCGGGTGCGGATGGTTCCTGTTGCCGCGCCGTCGTTTTCGATGGTCAGGTTGCCCAGCCAGTGGCGGCGCACGAGGCCCGCGGCGCGGAGTCGTTCCGAGGTGCGGCGCAGCCCGTCGGCGATCTCGGCCCGCCCGGTGTGGGTGGCGGCCCGCTGCGGATGGATCAACAGCCCGTCGGGTTCGAACTCGGCCGCCCATTCGTCGACGCGCCCGTCGTCGAGCAGGCGCAGGTGCGCGGCATAGAACTGCTGGAGGTCGACATAGAGCTGGCGGGTGCGGTCAGCGTCGGACATCGGAGCCCCGTTCGGTGGATTCGGCCCATTTCTTCGCGTTCTCGAGGGTGGACAGGGAATTGCGGCCCAGGGCGTTTCGAATGAAGGCCGTGGCATCGGCGAGGGTCTTGCCCGTGCCGAGGATCGAGGGGATCGCCTCGGTGATGAGGGCGACGGTGTGCTCGGAGGTCGCGAGCGTCCCCCCGCCGCGCGGTGTGAAACTCCAGCGACCACGGTGCAGGGAGAGCAGCGCGGGCAGCCGAGTCTGCTTGTAGACGATGTCGCCGGAGTCGAGGACCACGCGCCACGAGGCGGTGGTGTGGACGTCCCCGTCCGGTGTCCGGGTGTCCAGGCTCAGAAACTGGTGTCCGGGTACCGGTTCGGTGAGGGTGACGGCGTCGACGTGGGCGAGTCGCTCCGCCCAGAGGTCGGCGCGGTCGATGAATTCCCGGACCCGCGCCGGTTCGGCGTCGATCCACAGCGAGTCCGCGAACGTGACGGTGGCCTCGGGTCGCCGGGCCAGCGCCTCGGCCGCGGACTTGAGCGATTCGAGCTCCCGGGTCGAGTTGGTGTCGACCGCGGCCTCGATCCACTCCCGGGCTCCCGCGCTGTCGTTGGGAGAGAAGCTGTGCCGCAACAGCACTCGGCTGTTGTCGGCGTCGATCTCCTGCACCACCCATTCCCCGCTCATGGAGGCGACCGGGGGAGCGGAGACCACCTGCCGGAAAGTGATCCGGCGCTGTTCGGGGTGGAAGGTGCGGCGCGAGGTCCAGGTCTTCAGCGACTCGTTCGCGGTGGCCCACAGCCGGATGTGGTCGCCGGAGGCGTTGTGCTCGAGGGTCTCGGCGTGGATGGTCGGAGGAAAGATGTTGGGCCAGTTGACGACCGAGCGCAGCGCGTCGTGCACCGCCTGGGCCGGCGCCGCGATCGTGATGGTGTGTTCGGTGTGATGGAGGCTCATCCGAGCCACCTCCCAATCTCTCGGTGGCTCAGTAGTTGCCCAGTCCGCCACAGACATTGATGGCCTGCGCGGTGATCGGCGCGGCGGCGGGCGTGGTGAGATAGCCGACCAGTCCCGCGACCTCCAGCGGAGTCGAATACCGCCCCAACGGGATCTTGGCCTCGAACTTCTCGAGCACAGCGGCCTCGGTGGTGTTCCACACCTCGGCGTAGCCGCGCCGGACCCGTTCTGCCAGTGGGGTTTCGACGTATCCGGGGCAGACGGCGTTCACCGTCACCCCGGTCTTGGCCAGTTCCAGTCCGAGCGCTTTGGTGAATCCGATGACGCCGTGTTTCGACGCCGAATAGGGCGCGCCGAGCACCACGCCCTGCTTGCCGCCGGTCGAGGCGATATTGATGATGCGGCCGTCCTGGGCGTCGAGAATTCCGCCGTGCGACAACACTTCTCGCGTCACCCGGAAGGTTCCGGTCAGGTTGATGTCGAGCACGTCCTGCCACAGCGAGTCGTCGATGTCCCGGGTGACGCCGCCGCCGTTGCGGCCCGCGTTGTTGACCAGCACCGTGACCGGTCCGAACCGCGCGACCGCCGCCGCGACGAAGGCCCGCACGTCGTCGGTCGATCGGACATCGGCGGCGATGCCGTCGATGATGATGCCTTCGGCGCTCAGCTCCTCGACCGTGCTCTTGACCCTTTCCCCATCGCGGGCGTTGATGAAGACCTGATATCCGGCCAGGCCCAGCGTGCGGGCGATCTCGAGGCCGATTCCGCTGGTGGCCCCGGTGACAATGGCGTGCTTGCTCATGCGAGTGCTCCTGAGGATGGATCGGAGGCACCGGCGTCCTGGCCGGCGCCCTCCGCGAGGGTGGTGTTGACCAGCTCGAGAAAATCTCGAACGGTCACGGCGTCGACCACCGAACTGTCGAGAAGCTTGATCCCGTAACGGATTTCGATCTGATTGGACAGTTCCAGGACCGCGAGGGAGTCGTATCCCAGGTCCTCGAATGAGCGATCGGTGATGTCTCCGCTCAGGTCGATGGTCTCGTCTTCGCCGGCGACCCGCTGCAGTACCTCGCGCAGCTGATCGGTGGTCACGGCTGGGTTGGCAGACACCATGTGCCTCCCTTCTCGGTCGGGTGCTGTTGGGGGAGTGGGGTTTTCATCGGACGCCGCGCAGGACCACCGCTGAGGTGAACCCGCGCCCACCGCGGGCGAGCACGAGCGCGACCGGTGTGGTCAGCTCACGCGGCTCCCGGACCAGGTCCAGGCGGGTGGAGCAGGGATAGTGCTCGAGGCCGGGGGTGGGCGGGATGGTGCGGCTGTCCAGCGTGAGGGCGGCCGCGGCGATGTCGAGCGCCCCGCCGCCCGCGAACAGTCGTCCGGTCCCGGTCTTGGGTGCGGTCACCGGGACCCTGTGCGCGCCGAATACCGCGTCGAGCGCGGCGATTTCGTGATCGTCCTGTTCGCGGACTCCGGCCGCGTCGGCGAACACCACCCCGATCTCGCCGGGCGCAACGTGGGCGTCGGCGAGCGCGGCCCGGACGATCCGGGCCAGCGCCGGTGGCCGCGGTGAGCCGGGCCGCGGATCGAATCCGCTGGCATACCCGCTGATGTAGGCGTAGACGCGCGCACCGCGGTCGCGTGCCCGGTCCGGATGTTCGAGGACGGTCAAGGCGCCGCCTTCGCCGGGTACGAAACCCTCGGCGGTGTCGGCGAATGGCTGGTAGGCCCGTTTCGGGTCGGTGCTCGTGCTGACATTGCCCGCAGCGAGCGTGGCCAGCCAGCCCCACGGCGAGAGCACGGAATCGAAACCGCCGGTGAGCACCAGCGAGGTGCCCGCACGCACCAGCCGGCGCGCCTTACCGACCGCGTCGAGGCTGCCCGCCTGGTCGGCCACCACGACACTCGAGGGTCCGCGCGCGCCGTGCCTGATCGCGAGCTGCCCCGTGTTCACGGCGTAGAACCAGGCGAAAGATTGATACCCGCTGACATGGCGACTGCCCTGGGCCCATAGTTTCTGCAGCTCCTTCTGCCCGAACTCGAAGCCGCCGCTGGTGCTGGCGGTGACCACTCCGAGTTCGAAGTCGTCCCGGTCGTCCGGGGTGATGCCGGCGTCGCGCAGCGCGGCGTCCGAGGACACCAGGGCGTGCCGGGTGGAGATGTCGGTTTGCGGAAGCAGGCGGCCGGACAGCGGTGAGGGGTCGAAGTCGCGAATCTCCCCGGCCAGGGTGGCGGTGTACGGACTGGGATCGAAGCGGGTGATCCGGTCGATCGCCGAGCGCCCCGCGAGGGTGTTGCGCCAGTAATCCGCCACGGTGACTCCGGTCGGCGCGTGGACGCCGATGCCGGTGACGGCGGGATCCACCATGGCAGCGAGTCCGGTCATGGCGCGACCAGCACTGCGGCACTCTGGAATCCGCCGAATCCGCTGCCGACGCTCAGCACGGTGTCGGTGCGCTGGCCGCGCGCGGTCAGCGGCACGTAGTCCAGATCGCAGCCGGGGCCCGGGTTGTGCAGGTTGGCGGTCGGCGGGATGACGTCGGTGTCGATCGCCAGCGCCGAGGCGGCCAGCTCGAGGGAGCCGACAGCGCCGAGCGAGTGCCCGATCATGGACTTGATGGAGCTCATGGGAACGCGCCGGGCATGGTCGGCCAGCGCCCTTTTCACCGCGGCGGTCTCGTGCAGATCGTTCTGTTTGGTTCCGGAGCCGTGGGCGTTCACGTAGTCGACCGCGGTGGGGTCCACCCGGGCCTGGTTCAGCGCGGCGCCGATGGCCTCGGCCATCTCCACTCCGTCGGGCCGCAGGCCGGTCATGTGAAAGGCATTGCCGCGCGTGGCGAATCCGGCGAACTCTGCGTAGATGTGCGCGCCTCGGGCGCGGGCCCGGTCCCAGTCCTCGAGGATCAGGGTCGCGGAACCCTCGCCGAGGACGAAGCCGTCCCGATCCCGGTCGAACGGACGCGACGCGTGTTCCGGGTCGTCGTTGTTGGGGCTGGTGGCCTTGATGGCATCGAAGCAGGCCACCGTGATCGGTGAGATCGGGGCCTCGCTGGCGCCGGTCACGACGATATCGGCGGCTCCCTCGCGGATCAGATCGGCGCCGTGGCCGACCGCGTCCAGCCCGGACGTGCAACCGGTGGAGACCACCGAGGTGGGTCCTTCGGCGCCGATCGTCCAAGCCAGCTCCGCGGCAATGGAACTGGGCACCAGGTAGTCGAAGAGCTGCGCCACCGCCCAGGCCGGGTCCACCAGCCATTCCCGGCCCTGATCGCTGACCAGGGAGTACTCGCGTTCCAGGCCCGTCGTGCATCCGACCGCACTGCCGATGCTGATGCCGATCCGCGCGGGGTCCACGGTGCCGGGATCGAATCCACTGTCCTGCAAGGCTTCCCGGGCGGTGGTGACCGCGAACTGGGTGACCCGATCCCAGGCCCGCTCCTCGCGCCGGCTCAATCCGTGGTCGTAGGGCCGGAAGTCGATCTCGCCCGCGATCCGGGACCGGTAGCCGCCGGTGTCGAACGAGCTGATCCGGCGGGTGGCGGTGCGGCCCGCGGAGAGCAGGTCCCAGAACTGGCCGGTGCCGACCGCTCCGGGAGCCAGTACGCCGATTCCCGTGATCGCGACCCGGCGCGGTCCGTGCGCCTTTGTTGTCTTTGCTTGCGCCCCAACGTATGCCATGTTCCATCCTTTCGAGTTCGGAACAACTGCTGGCGATCGCCACGACTTCGTGTCAGTGGCGTCGACACTCGCATCGGCTGCTGGAGGCGACGCCGACGAATGCTGGAGGACCACTGGAATCGGCTGCTCCAGCGATCCTGTAGGCGGTTGTCGGGCGGGTGTGGGCACAGTCGAGCGACGACTGTCACCTGAAGGAGAAGTAATGACTGTGCCGCCGAATGGTCTGGCCGAACGCCGCATCGTGATCACGGGAGGTGGCCGCGGGCTGGGCCGCGTGGTGGCCGAGGATCTGCTCCGCCACGGCGCGCACGTAGTGATCGTCGGCAGGAAATCGACTGCGACACAGTGGATTCAGGAGCACCCCGCCGGAAGCGCCGTGACTGCGGATGTCACCGACGCCGTGCAGCTGGCGGCGGCCTTCGCCGAGGCCGGCAGCAGGCTCGGTGGTGTCGATGTGGTGTTCGCGAACGCCGGCGTGAGCCGCCCCGGCCCCTTGGCGGTCACGCCGCCGGCGAATTTCACCACGGTGCTCGAAACCAATGTTGTCGGAACGTTTCTCACCCTGCAGGCAGCGGTGCCCTATCTGGCCGACTCCGGGTCCGCCCGGTTCATCGCCCTGTCGTCGGCCCTGGCGCAGCGGATCGCGCCGGGCGCGGGCGCGTACTCGATCAGCAAGGCGGCCATCGAGACCCTGGTCCGTGTCGCGGCGATAGAGCTTGCACCGCAATCCATCTCGGTGAACGCCCTGTCTCCCGGTTTCATCGACGAGGGGATGGGCCGCGATCTCATCGCGAATCCACCGGTGTGGGACCGGTACCTACCGACCATCGCGGCGGGTAGGCCGGGGCGGGCCGAGGAGATCGCCGGTGTGGCCCGGTTCCTTGCGGGTCCGGACTCGGACTACGTCAACGGCCATGTGCTCGAGGTTAACGGCGGCCTCGCGTTCTGACGCCTGCTACCAGTGCAGGACCGCCTTGCCGTGAAAGGTCCGCTCCCGGAGTGCGGACAGCGTGTCGTCGAGCGTGTCCAGCGGCCCGGTTCGGTTCACGGCGAGGTTCAAATCCCCTGCGGCCCAGCGCTGTCCGAGCCAGCGCAGATCGTCGGCGGCCCCGGTCCCGGCGTCGAGCTCGTCGAACAGGTTCACGTAGCTCAGACTCACCCCGGGCCGCCGATGTCCCCAATCGACCGGCAGCTCGAGCGGCGCGCGGACGGTATTGCCGAAACTCACCAGCACGCCTCGCGGTTTCAGCAGCTCGAACGCCGCCTGCAGCGTCGGTCCGCCGACACTGTCGAACACGACGTCGACCGGTCGCGGTGCGGTCGGTTGGCCTTCCGATGAGACGACATCGAGCCCGGCGCCGGTGATTTCGAGCCCAGTGCCGGTGAACCGGTGCCGGACCGACAGCACCTCGGCCCCGGCAGCGTGCGCGAGTTGCGCCAGCACCCCGCCGACGCCGCCACTCGTTCCGGTGACCAGCACGGTCCTGCCGATGATCGGCCCGGCCCGCCGGATGGCCGCGAGCGCCGTCAACCCGGCCACGGGCAGCGCGGCGAGATCGACGGCCGCGCCGGGGTCGTCGATGACCGCGACGTCGCGGCGCGGCACGGCGACCCGATCGGCCCACCCGTCGCCGCGCGCGAGCGCGACGACGGCCCGCGAGTGCGCCGTCCCGTCCGCGTCGGCGTCCTCGATCGTGCCGAGAATGTCCCAGCCGAGCCGGGATCCCGCCGGAAGTCGCTCCGCCCGGGTCAGCTCACCCC